>CANRFR010000074.1 GCA_947629945.1 uncultured Clostridia bacterium
GTACGAATACCTCCGAGCCGTTCTCGCACCGATTTGGGGCATTTTTCGCGGAGTTCGAGAAACGGCTCTGCAAGCGGTGCGAGGGCGGTTCGGGGGTATGATTGTGATGCAGGAAAAAGGACTTATGCCGCCGAGGGCGGCATAAGCCCGTAAACACCGTCGGGCAAAGCCCGCCGGAGATTTGAAAAGTGATTAAAAAACGGGAATTGGCTCGGATTTCTGATTAAGTCTTCGGCGGGAATACGACGGTTAAGCCAAGTAAAGTGATACAAGGAGATGAAATGAGCGATAACTCAAACAAAATCCGCACGGGATTTTACCTTGAAAAGAAGCTGTTGGATGAGTGCGACTGCTTTCTGGAGCAGTCCAATTCCCGTTCGAGAAACGAGCTTGTCCGAAAGGCAATTGAGTTTTATCTCGGGCATCTGAAAGCGCAGGATAATGTGGAATACCTCGCTCCCGCAATCAAAAAATTAGTGACGGCAGCGGTTACAGCTTCGGAAGAAAAAACGTCACGGCTGTTTTTTAAAATAGCGGTGGAGCTTGGAAAAATATCCAATATGCTGGCGGCGGCTAATGAGGTCGATGACGAAACGCTCCGCGAGTTGCACATCATGTGCATTGACGAGGTGCGGAAAATAAATGGCATCATTACCTATGACAACGCCGCGAGATTTCAGAGGAACGATTGACCATGCCTAAAATAATTGTTGCAAGCAGATATCTCAAGCCTGCGGCAAAAGGTACTCGCGGAAATCTCGTGAAATATATTGCGACGCGCGAAACGGTTCAGAAATATTCTCCGAAGAAAAAAGATGTTCCTGTGACGGGAAATCAGAAACAACTGATAATGGAGTTACTTCAAATAAATTCGGACGGAAAAAAGCTGCCGGAATATTCGGACTATCTGAAAAATCCGTCAAAGGAAAACGCTTCGGAGCTGCTCTTCGAGCTGCTCGAACAAAGCGCGGATATGATCGCGGACAAAGAAATTTTGGTGAAATATGTTGCGGAGCGCCCGGGAGTTGAAAAAATCGGAAAGCACGGATTGTTTTCCGACAGCGATGATGAAATAATTTTGTCGCAAGCGCAAAAAAATATTGCGGAGCATCAGGGAAACGTCTGGTCACACGTTATATCCTTAACCCGTGAGGACGCGGAACGGCTTGGATATACCACTCCCGAGATGTGGCGGAATCTGATCATGCGGCATACCGACGATATAGCAAAGGCGCAGAATATTCACTTGGAAAATTTGCGCTGGTACGCCGCATTTCATAATACAACTCATCATCCGCATATACACTTGCTTATATATTCGACGGATATTAAAGAGGGATTTCTGACCGAGAACGGGATCGAGCAGATCAAGAGCGCGTTTGCAAACGATATATTTCATAACGAACTATATCAGGTCTATGAAAAGCAGACTGCCGTGCGGGATCAGCTTCGCTCCGAAGCTGACAGCATGATGAAAAACTTGTTGTCGGAGCTGCAAAACAATAATCAATTTGATCCGCAGCTCGAACAGCTTATTTTGAAACTGCAATCGCAGCTCCGCAGTTCCAAAGGCAAAAAGGTATACGGATATTTGCAGCCGAACGTCAAGAAAACCGTTGACCAAATCGTCGCGGAGCTTGCCAAGAATCCCGTGCTGAAAAAGATGTATGATGAGTGGTGCGCTTTGGAACAGCAGAAATATGAAACCTACACAAGTGCTGTTCAGAAGTTCCCGCCGTTGGAGGAAAACAAGGTGTTCAAGCCGATTAAAAACGCAGTCATTAACGCCGTGCTGAAGATGGATAATCCGGCGCAGGAGTTTGCTTCGGAAACGTTTGCAGAATACGGCGAGGACGTGGTTGACGAAACGAAATCAGACGAAGATTTATATATCAAGTGGACAGCAGAATATAAATCTGCTTGCTCCGAGTTATATAAAAATCATAACACCTCGAAAGCACTCGAACTGTTCCAAGCCGAGTCCGAAAAAGGAAATGTTCTTGCGACATTTGATATTGGGAAAATGTATCGGAATGGCTTGCTTGGTAAAGATAATTTTCCCAAAGCCGATGAATATTTTCAAAAGTCTCTGCAGGGCTTTCTCGCACTCGAACCGAACGCAAAGCGGCTCCGTGATTATGTGCAGTATCGAATCGGGAAAATGTATGCACTTGGTCTTGGCACAGAACAGGACTATACAAAAGCGTTCGGGTGGTTTAAAAAATCCGCTGCGGTAGGAAATAAATTCGCGCAATATTCGCTCGGCAACTTGTATTTTTATGGGAACGGCATTACACAGAACTACGAGAAAGCGTTTGAATATTATAATCTGTCCGCTGATCAAGATAACGCCTACGCTTGTTACGAGGCAGCGAAAATGCTTCGTGATGGAGTCGGCACAGAGAAAAATACGCAGCAAGCGGAAGAATATTTTCAAAAGGCATACAGCGGATTCCGAAAGATTGCAGCCGAAAATCCCGATGATAAAATCCTATATCGGCTCGGTGTGATGACGTTCAGCGGGATAGGCTGCGACGCAGATCGGGAGTTGGGTATTGAACATATAAAACAGTCCGCCGAGTTGGGAAACGAGTACGCTCAAGCGTTCTTGGAAAACAGGGACAGATATAATCTGACGGCAGCGCAAAATGCCGTGTTCCCCATGCTGTTCTCATTCGGCAGACTTATCTCCGATGACTATAACCGCAGTCTGCACGGACAGAAGCTCCGCACCGAGCGCAAACTCCGAGCCGCTATCCGCCGCAAGAAACAGGCGCTCGGAATGAAAGAAAATCCGTTGGAAAATCCGCAGTTTAAGGAGGGCTGATTTGATTAATAACCGAGAAATTTATTCCACCAACCTGCCGCACCGCGCTATCGTGGTGTATATGTATCTGCGCGACCGAGCCGACAAGAACGGCGCGTGCTTTCCCGCTGTCAGCACGATAGCGCAGGACTTGAAAGTGTCCAAAAGCACCGTGAAACGCGCGCTCGGCGATCTTGAAAAGGCGCAATACATTTGGCACGAACGCAGATACAGACAATCGGGTGGGAACTCATCGAACTTGTACTTCGTCGAGCGACCGCCCTAAAATTTTTGAAAAAATTTACTGACAAGGGGGAATTCTGCCTTGTCGGTGGTCTATGGATAGGTTCATGATGAACCTACAAGGTTAAGTAACCAATATAAAATTATTTTATTTTTGAGAAAGGAAGTTTTATGCCCTATATCAATTTCTCGGAAGATGATCTATACCGTGCGAATACTGCCGACTTGGTGTCTTACTTGGAACAGCGTGGAGAACGCGTGAAACGTGTCGGCTCGACCTATCAGTACATTTACACGGACGGCAGCGGAACTCATGATAGCGTGACGATCTCCGGCGGCAAATGGTACGACCACAAGAACCAACATGGCGGTTATGCGGTCAAGTTCTTGCAAGAGTTCCTCGGCTTTTCTTTTCAAGATTCGGTGATAGAACTGCTCGGCGGGCATTGCTCGGCTCAAACGCAAAAACGTGTTTACAGAGAACCGCCAAAGCCTGTTGTGAAACCGTTTGAACTGCCCGAACCAAACTCGGATATGCGGCGGGTATTCGCGTATCTCACAAAGCAGCGGTTTATTGATCCGCAGATAATTTCTCACTTCGCTCACGAACACAAAATCTATGAGGACAGTAAATACCACAACGTCGTGTTCGTCGGAATGGATGAAAACGGTGTTCCCAAGCAAGCCTCGGTGCGATCGACTCTCAGCTTCGGGAAGACGTTTCGGATAACGGTCGCAAACTCGGATACAAAATACAGCTTCTCTCATTTCGGAAATGACGAGAAGCTGTTTATTTTTGAGGCTCCGATAGATATGCTGTCGTTTATCACGCTCTACTAAAAGGATTGGCAGCAGCACAGCTACATCGCCATGAACGGAGTGTATGAGAGTGCGGTGCTGAAAGCATTAGAGAACCACACCGACTTGCGAAGCATTTATCTTTGCACCGACAACGATGAGGGAGGCATCGAGGCTGCAGAACGGCTGCGGGATATTCTTCACGAACACGGATATGCGGATATTTTCCGTATCGCACCACAATTAAAAGATTGGAACGAACAGCTCAAGCAGCTTCACGGTGCGGAATTCCTGCCCGCCGTTCCTCATGAGCGAAAAGAATTATATCTGCAAAGCGTTTCCGAGTTGAACGAGATGAAAATAAATCCGAACCGCATAGCCGCTGACCTCATAGCCGCCTATAACTCCGCCGACCGAATAAGGTTAGCGGAGTTTTCTGTTGCGGCAAGTGAGCATTTTTTGAAGATCATTGGTGTGGAATTTCCGCTTGATCAAATGAAAAATCGGCTTTCTGCTGAATACAAATGCTATCTCGACAAGGGAACGGCAGCGTCCAAACTCAGCAAGCTGCAAAACGCATTGACAGCGGGATTGGAGCAGCTACGCAAGCCATCGCAGACCGCCGCGGAATTGAAAATAACGGCGAAAAAGCTCTACGATATTGCGGAACACGCGCTACGGCTCTCGACAGAGGAAACGCTCGTTCAGCGATCCGAACAAAAAGAAACATCCGAGGAATCACCCTCGGACGAGCCGTTTCAAATGTCAATGAGTGGTTAGCTACTCCAATTCCTGTTCCAATGAATCAAACTCCTCAGTGCTGAAAAACTCACCAATCGTTATTTCAAAACCGTCACAGATTTTCTTGATCGTGGCAATGCCGGGGTTGACACTCTCACCGTTCAGAATACTTTTGATCGTTGACTGCGATATACCCGCTGCGTATGACAGACCGTTCGGCGTAATGCCGCGCTCCTTGCACAGCTCCCGAATCCGTTTGACCGTAACCTCGTATACTCCCATAAACTATCCCGCCTTAGTTATATTTCACTAAATATAGTCTATAATATTTTGTGAAAAAATGTTAGTGAATTATCACTAAAACGTGATATAATAGTGATAGGTCACTAATAAAAGGAGGATTTTTTATGATTGATAGGTCAAAGGTAGCGTGTTTTTCGGGGCATCGCAATCTGCCGCAGGACTGCACGGAACTGCAAACAAATCTCGAAAAAGCAATTATAGAGCTGATAGAGCGCGGGGTAGTGTTTTTCGGCAATGGGGCAGCCCTGGGATTCGATCAAATGGCTTCCGAAACGGTTCTGCGGCTGAAAGAGGACTATCCGCATATCAGATTGGTAATGGTTCTGCCCTGTCCGCCCGAGCAGCAGTCGCTGAAATGGAATGACGATCAGAAAAAACGCTACTACGAAATACTCGAACAGGCTGATAAAGTGCGGATTCTGTCGCCGCAGTATACAGACGGTTGTATGCTCGACCGCAACCGACATATGGTTGACAACAGCGAATATCTTATTTGCTATTTGCGTGAACAGCGCGGCGGAACGTTCTACACCGTTAATTACGCGGAGAAATGCGGCTTGGAAATTCTACGACTATGAAAGGAAAACTATGAACTCAACACAAATTCTTCTGCTCTGCCTTTGCGGAGTATTTGTTCTTGTTATCGCGGTGATTGCCGCTATCGGAAACCTCTATTCTCTCAAAGGAATACCAAACAAGCCCGCCGGCAACGGTCAGCACGGAACGGCACGGTTCGCGACAAACGGCGAGGTTGCCAAGACCTACAAGCATATTCCCTACACGCCGAAGCTGTGGCGCAAAGGTGAGCAGCTCCCAAGCGTGGACGGTCTGATCGTCGGCTGTCATGAAACGGCGGGCGGCATGATCGCACTGGTCGATGACGCAGATATCCACACGCTGATGATAGGCGCGTCCGGTGTCGGCAAGACCGCAAACTTTCTCTACCCGAATATCGAGTACTGCTGTGCGGCGGGAATGTCGTTTGTCACGACAGACTCAAAAGGCGACCTCTATCGCAACACAGCTACTATTGCGGAGAAATATTACGGCTACAAGATTTCGGTTATTGATCTCCGTAACCCAACCCGTAGCAGCGGTTATAATATGCTCTATCTCGTTAACAAGTACATGGATATGTATAAGGCTGAAAATAAGCTGGAATACAAGGCGAAGTCCGAAAAGTTTGCAAAAATAACCGCCAAGACTATAATCTCGGCGGATGGTGATGTTTCAAGCATGGGACAAAATGCGTTTTTCTACGAAGCTGCAGAGGGATTGCTGACGGCGGTCATTCTGCTGATCGCGGAATTTTGCCCGCCCGAAAAGCGGCATATCATCAGTGTGTTCAAGCTGATACAGGACTTGCTTGCGCCCTCGGGAACAAAGGGAGTGTCGCGTTTCCAAATGCTGATCGACAAGCTGCCCGGCGAGCATAAGGCAAGGTGGTTCGCGGGCGCAGCACTTAACTCGTCCGATCAGGCAATGGCAAGCGTTATGTCTACCGCCCTTTCCCGACTGAACTCGTTTATCGATTCGGAACTTGAACAAATCCTCTGTTTCGATACGAGTATAGATGTGGAAGAATTCTGTAGTCGCAAATCCGCGATATATCTTGTACTCCCCGAGGAGGACGCCACAAAGCATTTTTTGATCTCGCTTATCTTTCAGCAGCTTTACCGCGAGATACTTACCGTAGCCGATGAAAAAGGCGGAACACTCGATAAGCGCGTAATGTTCTATATGGACGAGGTCGGCACCTTGCCCAAGATCGACGGACTTGAAATGATATTCTCCGCATCACGTTCCCGAAAGGTTTCCATCGTGGCGATAATCCAATCCCTCGCGCAGTTCGAGAAAACCTACGGAAAAGAGGGAGCGGAAATTATCGTCGACAACTGCCAATGCACTTTGTTCGGCGCGTTCGCCCCAAACTCCAAGACCGCCGAGGCAATGTCCCAAAACCTCGGAAAGCAGACCGTTCTCAGCGGAACGGTGACGCGCTCGAGCGGCAGGGACGGCGACAACCGCCAACTGCAAATGATTGAACGACCGCTCATGACGGTAGACGAGCTGAAGTCCATGCCGAAAGGTCACTTCATCGTGATGAAAACGGGCTGCCACCCGATGAAAACGCGACTTAAACTGTTCTTCAAATGGGGCATCCAATTCGAGAATGCTTACTCCATTGAGGAAAAATCCGAGCGCAAGGTTCAGTATGCGGATAGCAAAGAAGTCGAGGCGGCGGTATTGGAGAGGTTTCCGCAGAAGTCCGTGCCTATTGAGTTCAATGAGGAATTTACAAATTCAGATAAGTATGCCTTACCTCAAAAGTGCCATCCGAAAACACGCAAATATCAATAGAAATAATACCAATTTGTTTCTCATTTATTTTATATTTGATATTATCCACTTCACAATGTCACATATGTACTACAAGGGATGCCATCGTAAATCACCTCAAAACATCCAAAGATATTGACAGTGACATCATCCGGAATTTTCGTGCCAACGGAAACATGGTTAGTATTGGTTTTGTTCCCGGAATCAAGTAAGCAATACCGCTCACCGGTAGATGAATCAGCGACATCCACCGCCACTCGAATCCTTAATGGAATATCTATATTCGACGATGCCCCATAGACGGTTATCGCGCCATAGCAGTAATTGGATGAATCAACAGAAAGAACTCCTTTTACCTTAATTCCACCTCTGTCCATCAGATCGAAAGTCTTGGTTGCTGCTGATGCGGAAATTGTGATTGCGACCATCGTAGCAACTGCCACAACAACAGAAGTAATACGTTTAATCAAGCTCCTGTCTAACGAGAGCGTGAACAATCATTTTGAGTATGTGTACAGCTTTTTCGATGTACCCGTCAGCAAGGAAGAAGCGGACGAGCTTGAAGCTGAGACCAGACGCAAGGCTATTACGATCCGTGAGGGCGACAAGGCAAAGGCTGCTGTTTCTTCTACGGGTGAAAAACAGAGGGTGGAAAACCCGTATCTGGACACTCCGCCTGCTGAAACTCCGCTGTCTGAAATTCAGAGACAATATAATAACAATAGAGATGGGCAGGCTGAGCACGCCGAACGTTTGAATGGACAGCAATATTTCTGACGGGTTCTGCCCCTGTCATATGACTTTCCGTCTTTATTCATTGCAAGTCCGGCTTCACAAATCGGATGTTGGTTAGGAAGTGTTTTGGGATTTTTGGAATTACGCTTGTTAAGCGGAATAACACATTCTCCAAAGTAGACATCCTTGACAGTGTTGTAAATCGCTTTTACATCAAAAGCTTTATCGGCAATGAATGTACATTCTTTGATGGACAGATAATTATTGGTTTGGCTTAGAATATCAAGAGCAACAGTGCTGTCGGCAACGTCGGCAGCAGTGGTAAGCTCGAAGATCGGTAAGCCTGTAATGCAGTCAACCAGCACATGGTTTTTGTAACCCCAACAGAACTCGAAATTGCGTTCGTTATGCTGATTTGAAGCGGTATGAACACCAAGTTTGCAGTCCTTGTCATTCTTAGGCTGATTGTCCTTTGAAAACTTGTTCTTTTTGAATGATTTGGGATTGTTATGCGAAGTATTCGCGGAAATGGGAGTCGAATCAAGCGCAATAAAAGACGTGTCGATGATCCCCATTTCGGAAAGTTTTAAAACCTGTGACTTCATAAGCTCTTTCAAAATATTATGGTCAAGGTTTTTGATAAAGCGCTCAAAAGTCCAATAGGACGGAAGCGGTTTAAGAATATTAAATCCGCAGTAATGAGCGATCAAGAGATTGTTTTGGAGATAATCCAAAAGATCGGTTATACAGGAAAAGCATTCGCCGTCGAAGACTATATAAATATGTACCAAACGGTAATCTGAAGTACGCAAATGTCCTTAATCGCGACTTCTACGCAAGCCGTCCGAATCAAAAGTGGGTAACCGACATCTCATATATAATAACGGAACACGGAACCCTGTATTTGTCGGCAATCAGAGACCTTTTCGACAATTTCATAATTTCTTACAAGCTTTCAAAACGGCAAAATTACGATTTGGTGGGTCAGACAATAAAATCGGCGCTCGATATTGAAAAGCCGAGAGGACAAATTATTCTGCACAGCGACGGCGGAGGTCAATATCGTTCCTTTGATCATAAGGAGATATTGGACAAAAACGGCATTACGCCGTCAATGTCCGCGCCCGCGACGCCCGGCGACAACGCTTGCGCGGAAAACTTCTTCAGCATTTTCAAGACCGAGTGCATATACCTCGAAAAGCCGAAAACTCCCGAGCAAGCCGCGCAGCTTACCGAGGAGTTCATTTTTTATTACAACTTTGAAAGAATTCAGAGCCGTTCGGGACTTACTCCATACGAAGAACGGCGCAAATGGTATGACGCAAATTGGTAAGGCGGCTGAATGGGTTTATCGCTTTTGTTTCCGGGAAGCGGTCACGAGCAAAAAGAAAGCGATGCTTTCGCACCGCTTCCCGCAAATCTCATATGGCGCTCGGGTCGCTCCCCAGCGTTGCCCTATCCTCCGTATGAGCAAAGCAATTACTATTATGCCCAAAGTCTGCTGCTATTATTCATTTGTATCCATAGTTGCATTTTCATTTGTGCGCTGAGGAGGGTGCGGCACCGAGGCTCACATTTAACCGTGAACCTCGGAATTTTTTGACTGTTTTTTTACAGCCCCATTTTACTTTTACTTGATTTCAGTTTTCCAAAGTCCGTGGAGGTTGCAGTAAGCATAAACTGCAACAGGCTTATCTTCGCCGGTGCAAAAGGTAGCTTCCGGTGTATCGCCAGGTTTAAAGGCTCTCCGCTGACCTCCGTTCTCCGTTTCAAGGTAAATCCACTGAATATAATGCTCCTCGGTCATGGGGTGGGTTGTTTCGCCGACTCTTACATAAACAGAACCGTCTTCCAAATTCACAAAAGGCAAGTGCTTTTCTCCCGCCGCTTCGGTGGTGTTAGGAACCAGCGCCTCCATCTTCTGTCCGCAGCACACCATAGGAACCCCTGCATCGTGAATAAGACCGATCAAATTACCGCAATGGCGGCAAATATAAAACTTTTCTCTCATTTTTCATTCCCCTTAATAATTTTCTTTACGAACTTCAAAATAGGCCTGCGGATGCTTACATACAGGGCAGATTTTGGGAGCCGTTGTACCAACAACGATATGTCCGCAATTGCGGCATTCCCAAACTGTTACACCGGACTTTTCAAATACTGCTCTGGTTTCAACATTTTTAAGAAGAGCACGGTATCTTTCCTCATGTGCTTTCTCAATAGCGGCAACACCACGGAATTGCTCAGCCAAATCGTGAAAGCCTTCTTCATCTGCTTCTCTTGCCATACGGTCATACATATCTGTCCACTCGGCGTTTTCGCATTCCGCTGCATGGAGCAGGTTTTCGGCAGTGTCACCAAGCTCGCCGAGAGCCTTAAACCACAGTTTCGCATGTTCCTTTTCATTTTCGGCAGTCTGCAAGAAAAGTGCTGCAATTTGCTCGAAGCCTGCCTTCTTTGCAACAGAAGCAAAGTATGTATACTTGTTTCTTGCCTGAGATTCGCCTGCAAATGCTTCCCAAAGGTTCTTTTCGGTCTTGGTACCGGCATAGGGATTCTTGGATTCTTCCTCAAGCTTTACGAATTTTTCTTTCGGCTGTTTGCAAACAGGACAGGTTTCAGGAGGAGTATCTCCCTCGTGAATATAACCGCATACGGTGCATTTCCATTTTGCCATTTTCGTTACCTCTTTCTTTTCTATATTTTCATTGAAATTTATGTTATGAAGCAATGCTTCCACCACATCCGCCGGAATATCGGGATAGGATTTTATCTGCTCTAAAAATTCTTTTGTGTTGGCGCTTTGCGGAAGCATAAAGCCTGCTTCCCGGCAAAGGTCTTCTGCCATAAGTCGAGACGATTTTGCTACCGCCTCCGAAAGTGTATCGGGCAGCTGGGAAGCTATGTTTTCAGCCTGCGCTTTGCTTTGAACGAGAGCACGCAGCGCCTCGACTACTTTATCCGTTTTAGGCTGCTGCGGGGGCAATTCCTTCGGCATCATTGAAATAGCACCTGAAGGACATGCCCCGGCACATACGCCGCAGCCGATACACTTATTTGGATCAATGATGCTGTCTTCTGTATCCGTAGCGCCGGTAGGGCAAACATAAAGGCAAAGACAGTCTTTTGTGCAAAGCCTTAAATTTCGTACTGCATATTTATCTGCCATTATCTTGCACCTCCTTCTATTTTTTCAAACTTCCACGCAGGGACTTTGCATACCGGACAAAGCGCAGGCGGTGCATCGCCAACGAATACAAATCCGCAGACTGTGCAGACATACACACCTGTGTTTTCAAGCATCTTGTTACCCTCAACCTCATATCGGGTGAGAAGTGACTGCAACATTCTCGTTACCTTTTCTGCCCACACCTGACAGCGAAGTGCGCCACGGTCGTGCTGCTCTTCCGCAGCTGATTTTCCGTAAGGAAATCCTACCGAAATATCATGATTAATCAATTCAATCAGTGTCTCTGTGCCGGCATTGCTGACAGTCTCTGCTTTTTGATGGAAGAATTCTGTGAGTTTTCTAAAGCTCTCGGATTCTTCGGGCATATACTGCTTTTCGCACCCTCTTGCAAGATTGGAGCAAATGACGCTCATCTCCATTGGGGATAATTCTTTTTCTGTATGCGGCTTTTCAAGGATTTCTTCTGCTTTAGCAGTTTCCTCTTTCAGCACAAAAGCATCCTTACCTGCACCGCAAAGCGGACACTTGAAATCATCGGGCAATTCGCCTTCGGTTTCATGTATATATCCACAGACTGTACATACATATTGCTTCATATTTCCGCCTCCTTTAATTAAATAATAGCATATTTCAGATTACAATTCTGTGATGTTATCACATTTTTCAATGATTCCCACAATGTCCGTGACCGCAACCGTGGTCACCGCAGATATGGGTTTCCCCGCCGTGCTCATGATCGTGGTGTTCACAATGCACATCGGGATTGAAAGCAAGATTGCCGGCAACAAAAGCATTTACCGCTTCATCGGCATTACCGCTGACACCGCCGTAGAGCTTTATTCCGTTTTCTGTCAACGCCATTTGTGCGCCGCCGATACCGCCGCAAATAAGTACATCTGCTTTTACAGCGGAAAGTACGCCGGCCAATGCACCGTGGCCGGAGCCGTTGGTATCTATAAGCTCTGTTTTAATGACCTTGCCGTCTTCAATATCGTACAATTTGAATTGCTCGGTGTGACCGAAATGTTGAAAGATGTTTCCGTTTTCGTAAGTTACTGCGATTCTCATAATATTTGCTCCTTTTTCTGTTTTGTATTCTTTTTGAATTTGCCGTTTGATGCAGTCTTTTTTATAGCAAAAGTCTGTACTGCCGCTACAAAGCTGAAACTCGCCGCCCTCAATTTTCAGTGCGAAGCCAAGCACAAGTGCGTCTGCTATCTTTTTCCTTGCGGTTTCATAGATTTTCTGTGCGGTGGTTCTGCCTACGCCGAGTTGTGCCCCGCATTCTTTCTGCCTTAAGTTTTCTTTGTCAATCAGCCGTATGCTTTCAAGCTCATCAACTGTCAAAACAATTGGTTCCCCGCTCACTGCTACCGTTGGAGAAAATTCAAGAACTTCAGGGAAATAACACACTCGGCGACACTTCGTCGGTCTTGGCATTTTATCAGTCGAGTAGACAGTCTCGACACTCCTTTTCACAAAATTGTAAAGTGAAAGGCTTGCCTACTGCCCCTCACGGA
>CANRFR010000075.1 GCA_947629945.1 uncultured Clostridia bacterium
GATATTTCTTCCACGCCGATTCCATTGGCATACCATGAAAAAATCTGCTTGACGATTTCGGCTTTTTGGGGATTGATTCGTAACTCACCGTCTACATAATCATATCCGAACGGTGTGGAAGCGGTTTTATAAGTGCCGTCCATCATGCGCTTACGCACTCCCAATCGGCAGTTCTTGGATATCGACATGGATTCCTCTTGGGCGAACTGGCTGTATATCGCTAACATCATTTCCGAGCTGACCTCTGCGGTATCAATATTTTCTTTTTCAAAGTAAACCGATATTCCGAGCGTTTTCAACTCCCGTACCGCTTCAAGACTGTCTTTGGTATTTCTTGCGAACCTTGATATTGATTTGACGAGTATCCTGTCGATTTTTCCTTTTCGGCAGTCGCTCATCAACCGTTGGAACTCGGTGCGCTTTGCTGTTCCCGTGCCGCTTATTCCCTCGTCCGCGTACATATCCACGAACACCGCGTCAGTGCTGTTCTTGAGCAGTTCGGTGTAGTACCGTATCTGTGCCGCGAATGAGTTTAATTGATCTTGGCTGTCGCTTGAAACTCTGGCGTAAGCTGCTGTTCTGACGATCTCGTCAGCATGGTTTTTAGCGGGTATAATCGTAATTTCCGCCATCTCATCACTTCCTTTCGTAACACATCATACCGAAAAAAATCGGTTTTATCTATCACCAAACCGGACGAAATATCCGCGGCTGTTTGTATCAAAACCGACAAAAGCGGACAAGGATTCAAACCTTCGTGATCCGCTTTATAACAGCCTTTTCAATTTTTCTGCGCTGCGCCTCGGTTATAAGATTTTCGCTCAGCAGCTTGTCCAGAAAATTTCTGCACAAATAGAATTTGTACCTGATGATCGCTTCGTTATCCATATCTTTGTTCCTCCATACTCTTATATTAAATGTGCAATTTTCAATCTTGTTCGTAAACTTAACTGAAATTTGCACACTTTTCAGTGTGCAAACGGTCGCAGCTCCGCGTGATTACAGAGCCGTTTCCTTATATTTTAACAGCGGATTACTCCGCTTGTTTGCCTGTAAAAACTGTCGTATTTGCCCCGCGCCCCCGACATCGGGAATATTTCAGACTGCTGTCGGCACAGCATCATAGGACTCTCACCTCGGCGTGGTTCTCATGCCGCCGCCCCCATTGCTTCTAACTGTGGCTGGACGGAAGTATCATTATCCCCTTGTGCAGGTCATCGCGCACCGACTGCCACATCGGTTTTGGGAGCTTGTCCTTATCGCTCGGTTATATATCATCTTACGGAATAATCCTGAGTCGAGGCTCGTCCGGCGAAGTGCCGTGCTTGTCCGGTTTTGTGATACAGAGAACGGTCTTGGCGGGATGCTCCTTTCGCTTTCAACCACTATGGGCTGCATAAGGGAAAGTATCTGAAATACTGCTATTCAATTTTCAATGAACATAGAGAGGAAAAATTTGCCCCTCTATAATATTCGCCGTTGGGAAAGGGTGTTTGACACCCTAAATTTTGAAAAAAATTTTATTTTTTCAAAATTTCATGCAACTTGCACAAAATTCGCTGCTTGGATTTATTGATATTTTGCTGTGCAATATGCAGTTCTGCGGCAAGATCGCGTTCGGTTCTCCCAAAATAAAAAAGCTGAGTGATGAGGTATCTTTCCTCGTCACTCAGCTTCCCAAGCGCTTGTTCAAGCATTATTTTATCGGATACCGACTCGCGAAAATCTGTGCTGTTGTCGGCAAAGTCAAATCCAAGAGTTGTCAACCTGTCGAGCGAATCCTCGCGCGCCGGAATCTCTCGTGTCGTACACTTCTTCTTGTTGATGATGTAACGCGTTTGCTTCAAATCCTCCTCAACATATCTGATCCGCCGATCCGACTTCTTAAGGATTTCAAATATCTCATCCGAGACCTCAACGGCTATGCCGTTCTTCATGGTGTATTTTTTGGACATTATTAGTCCCTCCTGTAATTTAGAATTTCGTTTGAGTGAAATCTAAATTACGGAGGAGACCTGCACCGAGGTACTATTCGATTTTGCGCAAAAAAATATCCGAGACGGTGATTCGCCTCGGATTTGAAGTTATCTAAAAGAGCCGATTGTTTTGTCGGTGGTCTGCCGATGCTACCAAACAGCCTTTTGATTCCACAGGCTGCTGGGGCTATGATAATCAACTTCCTATATATATTATTTCTTATGCTTATACGTTTTTCAAATGATTATGGTTATGATCACCCTTGAAACACCTCAATATCAATGTTCCACTCAACGATTTGGGGTTTTAATAAAAATGTTGAAGCTACATTGATATGATGTGTAACTAGGTATTCATTTCCGTCATTTGATACAACCATTTGAGAGGCAGTTTTCTTACCATAGTCAGTGGAAACCAACGAGAATTGTTGGAAGAAATTAGCTTTACTGTTCACAGCATTTATTTTATTGAAAAGCGTTAAATATTCATCTGTACTTTTGGGTGATTGAAATTCTTCTTTTGTAATACTTTTTTTGTAACTTGAACTCAGCCAATCATAATCAACGATTTGAATATTTGTGACATTTTCCACAAGACCATCTTTTATGTTGTAACAAATTTCTTGATTAATACCAAAACCGTAAATATAATATAGTAACGCATACACAATTAAAAACAAAAGAATCAAAAAAGATGTGACCGATAAAACAATCTTACTTTTTTTACTCATATGCAAGTTACCTCATCTGTTTGCGGATTATATCGATATAACACCACTTTGCTTTGATCATTAGCATCTGTTGTACTAAAGAAACTATATGTACTTTGCTGTGTAGCGGCTATATATTCAACTACTTCAGAGGAGATATACTCACCATTAAGATCATAACAGTCACATGTAACCTCAGAAAGAACCACATCATCCGATATCATACAGAAATCTGATATTCTATTCACAGCGCGCTCTTGTTCTGCACTAAAAACCACATTGCTGCTTCCACCAAAGGTTTTGAATTTATATAAATATATATTTGTAAATTCTAAATCGCTGTTATCGCATAGTGACTGGTATAGCGATTCTTGGTCATAGCGTTCTTTAACTAATAGCCCAGCTGCTGTTTTTCTAAACTTAAATAGACCAAAAGAATTCGCTGTTAACCATGAATCGTAAATAGTAGACATAACTAAAGAGCCATTATCATCCGCATTATCCAAAAACTCTTTAATTACATTAGAATCACTTTGAGGGTCAATTTCAACAGGTGCACTGCCATGATACCCCAAAATTCCCTTCATGGATGGATTATCTAAAAGGACCTGGATCCATTTATCAACGCTGGTGTGTCCGTCATACTCTTCTTCATCATCTAATTGTGCACATGCACCAGTTATAAGCCATTTTATTTTTGCGTTAATCCCTTCATTATCACTTGATTTAAAACTAAAGATTTCATAATTAGATATATTATCTCCCCTATATTTGAAATCCTTTGTATTTTTATCAGCAGATAATATTTGCTTGTAATCGTAAAGTCCATCAGAATTGTTTCTATATATTGGTATAACACCTCCTTGGAATCCATGGCTACTTATATATGAAATGTCTGACATTAAAATAGCTTCAATATTATTTTTAGTGAATTCGAACTCCGTATTGCTATCAAAATTATCACCTACTGCATAATCAGATTGTTGAACTCCATTAAAGTGTTCCTCAAACCCATCAATAAAGTTTTGATAATCCTTGATAGTATTGGCTTCTTCAGAACCTTGCCCCACTTTAAATGCGGAATATGTTGGTTCATATGACCGCGGAAGTTTTCCAATCTGAATTTCTGACGGTAAAATCATTGGGGGAAATATACATGATATTGTTGAAACAACAATATTATTAGCTGTTCTCATTCCGACAGTATTAGAGGTATAACGTGCTATAGCACTGAATGTTTGCATTTCCTGCTCATCTTCTTGGTATGAATGGTCGTTTTCAAGTATATAATCTCCGGATTTCCAATCAGTGTTATACACCTGAACATTCAAATCAATATAATCCTCAAAGTATAAAACTCCGGTATCTTCCGCAAATTTGATGGACACATATGTATCCGCCATATTTTTTCGAATGTCCATCTTCACGGCTTCAACTACAGACTTATCGGTGATGCCGACGTAATTATTGTCAATTCTGCCGCCTATGTAATTACCCGCAACAGACTGAGGAAGACCCTTATCATTTGTATAATAATACTTGATTTCCGTCTGACCAAGATCAATTGGAAGCAAACCGTTATTGGTAATACGGATATTAAGATTCATATAGCCCTTGCCGTTAACCGCATTGGGATCGAGCTCAACCAACAGATCCGGCTCCATTCCATCCGTATCAATTTCCGGAGCAATACCCCAGATAGGTTCATCGGAATTTGTTGCGGAGAATACGGGCATAAATTCCCATGTCACATAGCCGTTTTCCGCCAAAGAATCATCACCGACTGCGGAGTAGTCGTTTGAAGCAACGATTTTTGACCACGATGTATTATTTATACTTGAATTTATAATTATTTCCTGATTGGGCTGGGGCTGTTCATCAGAATCAAATTCAAACTCAAAGTAAGATGTTGCATTGACACACAGGTTCTCTAAATTATGAACTGTCATCGTGACGGCAGTGTTAGGCACATATGAGTACGGTTTATCTAATTGTACATAATAACAGCTTAAATTTTTTTCTGTATTGGGTGATTCATCAATAAAATAGTAACGCGGGCGAATCTGATCAAGCGCTACAGCAGACTCACCAGTGTTTATAATTTTGAATTTCATATTAAGGTTGCTGCCGTCATAAATGGCACTTCTATCCAAACGGAGTTCAATACCACTGTTTGTAATCGCAGGAATTTCAATTTCTCTTTCTAAAGTCTTGGTTTCAGCATTGTCAGCAGATACAATAACTCCATACGTCTCCACTCTGTCGATTGCGCTGGGCTCAACCTCTACTTTCCAAGATACCTGAGTTTGTCTATTGCTCACAGCAACATCGCCTAAAGAAACCGTTTCGCTGCCATCTACCACAGACATACCTTCCGGCAGAACGAGTTCCACATTAGTATTATATGCGGTTCCGGTTCCAACATTCTGAATATACGCTGTTACAGTAAAAGGATTGGGGGAATAGGACTGCTTGCCGTTTTCATCCTCAATTACCTCAAGTTTTGTCGCGCCTGAAATTGCGACAGCCAAAGGCGGCACGTTATCCTGATGTAACGAACTTAAACCATAATATGTTTTGCATGATAACGTTTCGTTAGTGCCAATTGTTCGAGGATTCCAATAAAGGCATACAGCACTGTCCCCATTGCTGCTTCCTGCGTTTCTTACATAGTCCCATGAATTACCAGAGGCTGTTCCCCAGTTAGTAAATCTAACTCTGTCGGGTGTAGAGTCTTTGTCAATATTTAAAGTTCCTTGTGCGATAACGGAAAGAGACGTAAGGGAGTCAAAAGCCTGCCAGAATTCAGGTACATCAGATCCCCTTAGATCCGTTTCAGTCGTGACATCACCTATTGTCGGAAGTCTAAACGGCGCGCTGTCGTTTCTCCCAAGCATAGTGTCAAACATTATACGGATGCCAATCTCGTGAGCATTATCTCCCGTGTTTTCCGCAGTATAGAAAAACTCAGCTACATCATCGCGTCCGGTATACTGGTTGTGAATGATATTGAGATACTGAGTTACAACAACATCTCCTATAACAGCCGTGCTGATAATGGAATTATCACGAAATGTTGTCGTTTGCGGCGTGAATATATTATTAACACCATCTATTTGCACGGTTGTATATGACGTTCCGCCACCGGGATAGCCATAAAGCAGTTTTTGGTTATTGTCTGCAGCCGAATCCGGATTACCACCCGTTGTTCCCAGCGTGTATCTGTTTCCGTTTAATGTGATTTCAATATATTCATTAGATATGCCATTTGCCGAACCTCTTAAATCAAAGGTTGAGATCGTATTAGCGCTTACTCCGCTTGAATATGCAGCTTTCCATTCCTGATATTCATCACTGTCTGCGTCAAGAGCTATGTAATAGTCCAGTTCGGTGTCTATGCTTTCCGCTGATGTCGGCATTGCGGCACCGAACGAAAGCGTTATTGATGCTGCAAGACACATAGAAATAAAGCGGGGGAAAAATTTCTTTTTCATCGTAGTCCTCCAATTAATTTAAGTTATTGGCACATTTTCATGCCAATTCATTCCAGTGTTCTAAAATGATTCTTTGCTTTTCCGGCAATAAGCATGAGGCTCAATACAGTAAACGAGTATACTATGGCGATAAACAAGTTGACCGATATCAGCAGCTTGAGCAGCAGGGTAATAATAAGTTCTGCTGCCGTAATGATTACAGTGCGCCTTTTATATACCTTATGCTCGATTTCGTCCAACAGCTTGTTTCTATCCTCTACGGGAGCGAGTATAAGTGCCACTGATGCTGCTGCCGCCAGAATGACATAGTACACCCATTCCGCAATAAAAAGATATTTCATGCCAATTGAAACGACAATTAACATTATTGCCGAAAAAATGTAACACCTTAAAGGGGTTCGCGAATGCCATCCACCCGCATAGCTCCTAAGAGGAATGTAGGCAAGCATAAACAGTATAATCTGTAAGGTTTCTCCAAACAGAATTCCTATGAAAAGAGCTGTAAGTATATTCAACAGCATATTCAAAAACTGATTTACGCCGAATATGTACAGCTCGTTTTCATCGGAACTTTCTCCCTTACAGCAATGCCTGACTATCCGTTTTGATAAACGGATAAACATCAGAACTTGCGGAGCTTCTTGGCACCTTCGGGCATCTCTGCCTGGTGAGCGATAAACGCACAAGTCGAGTTTGCCAGCAGAGTTACAACTAACATTGCGATGGCTGCAATGAAACTGTTGTTTTTAGTTTTTGCCGTAACGTTCATAATGCTCGTCCTCCTTTTTTACATTTTGAGAGTAATTTTTAGATATAATCATCTCTTTAGACATTATAGCACAAAAGGTCACTTTATGCGAGAAGTTGCTGTGAAAGGGCAAGTTGTTGCAGTAAAAGGACAGGGTTACAAATTATCAGGCAATAATTTGTGCATTTTGACGGTGCGCTTATCCCAAGTCACCAGCTTCTGACCAAACGTACCACTTGTCATAAAAAGATTCGTATTTTATGTATGAAATGAATTCTTCAATATTTTCATCAAATATAATCGCTTTCTATAATTTAGGCGAAATGATATGACTGTTAAACTATATAAATTTCATCAGATGTAACCGTTATATGTATTGGATAATATAAATTCGAAACATCTTGAAGCATTCCCTTACCCTTGATGAATTCATTATATCGATCATAGATATCAATATCTTTGTTGTTCGTTAAAGGTCCACTGTACGTAAGCGCAACCCTTTTCACAATCCCCATTTCAAAGATTGCACTTGATAAAATCTTTTCATATACATTTAATTTTAAAGTAACTATTTTGTTGTTATTGTTTTCATTCGGCTTACTGTAGTAAAATTTTGCCTCCGCTTTAGTGTCGCTGTAAAATATATATTCAGCGTATGCCAGCTTCATGTCAGATTCTATATTATCAACAGCCTCAAGTAATTGATCTTCTATTTCTGCTATTATAAATACATTACCATTTACGTACTCATTTATTTCGATTGTTTTCTTAGAATATTTATAAAAGTCCTCGTCATTTAACAAGATAAAAATGCTAAGCACGAAGATAAATAAGGTTATAATAAATAAGATTCGTTTTGTTTTGTCTTTCATTCTTAAAATATTTAATATCGCAAGGGAAATGACTTCCCTTGCGATATTAAGGCACTCCTTTCATAGAACTATGAAATTAGAACTTGATTACTGTCCCTACAGAATTTATACGGACAATTTTTCTCGAATACCGTATTTCACGCATTCTCATTGTGATTTTCACACCCCAATGTCTGCGCATAAACCTTTCCTTTCGGATTAAGTATTAAGGCTGTATACTAACGCTTGCTATGCTTTATCGAATTTGGACTTACACCAGACTGTATTCTCTGTATTGAACTGGCGCGCTTCTAACTTATATTGTATTTTCTAAAAATTTGATAAACTTTGTAAACGGTTTCTCCATAATCAGTCGCACCATCACCATAACCATTGTAACGCTTTAAAACAGCCTTTATTTCACTTTCGTTGTATAACCAATATTTATGGTGTAAATCGCTTATATCAAACTCTTCCGTTGTTACCCCCCACATTAAGACAAGTGCACAAGCTTCAATATTATAATTATGATCGTATTTCAAATTTTCCCATACAAATTTTCTCTCTTTCCAATTGTTATAATCGTAAATCTTTCCAGATTTTATGCCTTTATTTACAGCCCAATTATTTGCATTTATAGCTGTTTTCGCAAATATTTGCCCAAAACCTGTACTCGAGTCATCTTTGCCAATTAAAAGGGGAAAAGGCATGAAGAGTTTTTCGTAAAAACTTAAGGAGTCATAATATTCTTTGTATTCAAGATTTTTGTATTTTTGCGCCACCAAAATGTCCGCAACAGAATCCTGAATATAATAACACCTGAGTTCTCTAAATAGAACGCTTTGAATATACGTCTTAGGTAACATATAAGTATTACTTATATCTGTAATTTGTTTATCGTATGAATAAAGTATATCAACACATTCTGTCAGTGTAAGTCCGCCTGAAAATTGTTTGATATTATGTAACGAGTCATCGTTGTCTGCATATTTTTTTAAATCATTAAACAATGAATCCCTATCATCAACAGAAAGTTGTTCGCTAATACCGTACTTCAATTTAATGGGATCCTCGTTATCAAATATTCCATCTCCATCCGTATCCTCACAGCTAGGATCGGAATGGATCGGCAAAACGAAAGTGCTGTTTAAAACATAATTCAAATATTGCTCAAAAGCCGAAGAAGGCATACCCGAAACCCACTTAGATGACTTAAATCTTGATAAGCCTTCCTCAGAGTACGTTTTTGTTGAATAATTTATACATTGCTGAATAGTGGGAAGAATTACGGAACCATCTGCGTCCCAGCTCAGCTTATCGGTATCGACTTCTTCCCAGTCGGTCAATTCGTCTAAATCTGATTTTATACCGTTTTCAGGGTCAAGTATACCATTTAGTACAATAGTTTTCCAGCCGGTAGGAACAATCGCATGGTATTCGGTTCTTGGCGGCGCAGCATATTCACAAATGTGATTATACACGGTTGTGGTAGAAGTTCTGGAATTATAAGTCAGATTTAACCCTTTGGTTTTAGCAATAGCTTTATCAACGTCATTCGCGTATGCAGAGCTTATATAGCTGTATCCCTCAGGCATCAGTTCTGTATAGTTAATGGAAAGCCGTGAGCAAGCGTCAAGCTGGCTAAAGTAACCGGATCCAACATCTGTCGAACCATTCATAACCTGAAAGACAAATTTAGAGGCTACTTTCTTAAAGGCTACATTGGATATCAATTTAGAAAAAGCCGCCCCTCTGTTAACATAACCGCTTGTATATTTGTATGTAATACCTGACAGAGCATTCTGCAAATCAGCAGAATTTGTAAACCAAGTACTTGGGCTAAGAATGGTTGCACCCAAAAGATCGTATGTAATAACACAGACTCTCACATTATCTTTACCGTGGCTCTTCTGTAATTTATCCATTACGTCTTTAATCATTGTTGACTGCGTTTTAAAATCGTATTCACGCGCACCTGCAGACTGCAGCAAAAACACAACATCAACAGGAGTACCTTTCTCAACCGGAGTAAATCCCAGCGCATACGGAGCAGCATACATTGCCGCCGCATAGCTCATGGTCAGCGTCTCTTCAGCAGTGATCTCATCGCTTATTATATCCGCTTCAGTCGCATCCGAGCCATTGGAAATGCGTGTTTCTTCTTCGGAGTAATCAGGAGTTTCCTCCACCTCAATATAAAATTCGTCATCATCGGACATAAAGTTAACAGCTTCGGGCATATCCGCACCCAAAAGATTGCTAAGCCACTTTTCCATATCCACTACGCAATATGTACCGAGCTCGTCAACTGTTGCGGAAATGGTGTTGGTTTCTTCATCAATAACGGTTTCGATAGGCAGCAGCATATTGATATCCTCAAAATATTTGAAGACATTCAGCCGCTTTATACCCTGAAGTTCTTCTTCATCGGGAAACAGACCGAGCTCGTTGTCAAGATAAGCATCGCCTATTGTAAAGTTCAGTTTAACTTCATCAACATCTCCACCGATATAGTTAAGATCGATGGTTTCGCCAAGCTGTATATCGCTGTTGATTACCGTCGAATAGCTGCTTCTGCCCGCGTTTAAATTGCCGTTCACGTTTCCGGAAGCGGTAACCTTCAGCGAGAGCTTGTAAGGACTCTCGTCGGTATTTACTTTTTTCAGCGCTTCGCTGTCGGCTGCAACTACCTGCTCAACCTTGTATTCCGCGTCGGGTATGCCAAAGGTTTCGGGATTGTTAGGATCAAGCCCGATTGCAAGTTCATCGCCGTCGTTCAAGGTATCGCCGTCACTGTCCGCTTTCAACGGATCGGTATTATATTTGTTGAGTTCATCATAATCGGACAATCCGTCGCCGTCCGTATCGTCATTGCGGGGGTCAGTTCCGAGTTCGATTTCTTCTCTGTTGGACAAACCGTCATTATCGGAATCATCGTCAGCGTCATTGATTCCGTTGTCATCGGTATCGTATTTCAGCGGATCGGTTCCAGTGATATAAACTTCTTCATAATCGGTAAGCCCATCGCCGTCTGTGTCGGGATTTTCGGGGTCTGTTCCGTATATTTCCTCTATGATATTGAAAAGACCGTCGTTATCATTATCGGGCAAGGTGCAGATGTATTCACCCTCGGAAAATGTAACGATAAACGGCTCGGACTCAATCGTACCATCCTTCGTTTCCTGTACCGCTTTTATCTGCTTTGTTTGGAAATCCTCGGCAATTGCATACTTATAGGAATTCTCGTCGGATACGTCCGCGATTTTTGTCCACTCGCCTTCGGCTTCGCTCTCATAAAGGGATACTGTGCCTTCGTCAGTTGAATCCCAATATATTACAACTGCATTTTCATCTTTAATGTATTCGCCAAAGCACAGAATTATGTGCTCGTGAGGTTCGTCCGGTATTTCCGGCGTATCTGATGCTCCGTCGATGATGACGCTCGTTAAGCTGACATTTGTTATTTCGGGAACAAGAACCGGATCGATCGCCGCAGTGAAACCGATCACCTTTGAATCGCCGGAGTAAATCGGATTAGTCCACATTTCACTTGCGATTGTATAGTGATTGTCTGCGCTGTTAAGAATGCGACCGTCCCAGAGATTGTCGATTGTGAAATTCGTATCAAAAGACAGCTCCCAAGCCTCTATCGGTTCATCGGAGGTATTGGTAACAGAAAGCTCGGCTTTCATTCCCGTGTCCCACCGATCGACAACATTGAGGCTTGTTTCGTAACCGGATGCGACTTCAACTCTTTTTGAGCACAGCTCAAATTTCTCCGGAACTGCCAAATCATCACCGAAGAGCGTGTATCCGAAGTTAACGGTCTGACCGGGAGCGATCTCGTAATTCCATCCGCCGTTTTTGATAATGTAATTTTCGTCCTGATTGTTATAAACCGAAGCGTTCCACAAACCGCTGATCTCACCCTCTGCATCATACTTGAACGCCCAGTTCAGAATAGAATCGCCACCCGTGTTTGTTACCTTTACTTCCACAGACTGACCGTTATCCCATTCATTCAGAACGGAATATTCCACATCATATCCGTCGTAAGAATATGTTATTGCGCCCGTTTCGGCAAATGCGGGCATTTGCGGCAGCATGGTTGTCGCCGTTGCCGCGGCTGCTAAGCCGGATATAAGCCTTTTTAACCTTTGGTTGACCTTGACTTTCATACCTTCCTCGCTTTCTGCGTATATAGTAGCTCCGATACAATGGCCGCACTACATATGCGTGTCGTTTGATTTAAGTGTTATCTTCGACATTATAACACAAAAAACAACCCTATGCGAGAAGTTGCAGTGAAAGGTCAAGTTTTTGCAGAAAAAGGGAACCCTTCCAAAATTCAGCTTAATAATTTGTGCAATATAACTAAAGCGTGTGGTAAGTCAGTCCTTATTCATTATTCAATTCCGGTTTAACAAATAGGATTATATCAACTGAAAAAGTGTTATTGGCATGATCATCTTCGATATATCCATCGTATTTTTCTACCGTTTTTTTGATATTTTTTAATCCATAGCCGTGGTTTTCACTATCTTCTTTTGTGCTTACAATTTCACCGTTGACATATTTCACGGGAATGACATAGGTGTTTTTTACGGATATGATCACCCGACCCCTGTCATAAACGACCTTTATATATAGATTTTTGTTTTCCGATACCGATTCCAATGCAGTCAGCGAGTTATCCAACAAATTGCCAAGAATGGTCACTAAATCTCTTACTTCAATATTTATCTTTGACGGGACGGAGATTTCCGTTTCAACGTTTATACCATCAACATCGGCATTTTTCAGCTTATACTAATTCTCGATCAAGTTATAGACAAGATCCAATCTCTTCCGGTGATACTTTTGATGACATCAGTAGTTAA
>CANRFR010000076.1 GCA_947629945.1 uncultured Clostridia bacterium
GAGCGCGTATCTCCGCGCCCGACAGAATATTAGAGCGAATAAACTCATCAAGCTTTTGCAGATTGAGGTCTTGCTCTTTAAGCTTGACCGTTTCCATTCCGCAGCCGATGTCCACGCCGACCAAATTCGGCACAACCTTGTCGGTTATCGTCATTGTCGTACCGATAACGCAGCCCGCACCCGCGTGAACATCGGGCATAATGGCAATACGCTGATTTTCCGCGAACGGCTGATTGAGCAATTCGATTATCTGCGATATCGCCTCGTTTTCGACGATACTCGCGTATACGGCGGCGGTGTTGAATTTGCCCTGCAAAGTCATCATAACTTTCACTCCTTGTCAAGTTCTTCCAAAAAGCGCTTGGCGGGCATATAAGTCTTGTTGCGTTCGAGTATCGCCGTAAGCTCCGAGCGCGCCGCAGCTTTATCTTTCTTGTAACGCACCAAAGCCTTTGCGTATTCCAAAGCTGTCTTATCGTTTTTCGGATTCAGCTTGTGAGACGCCGCAATGCTGTCGAAAGCCTTTTCAGGCTCGTTTAAAGCGGCGTAACAGCGATACATACACTCGTACGCCTTAAAATGCGGCTGAAGCGTCAACGACTGCTCAAAAAACGGCAGAGCCTCCGCGTAATACGCGTTTTCAAGACGTTCTTTTCCCTCAAGGTAATTTTCAACTGCGTTCATACTATCCTCCCAAAATATTTCTCAATCTGCTTTTTGGAAATCTGCGTTAAAACTGGTCTGCCGTGCGGACAGTAGCGGATATTGTTGTCTTTTAAAACTATATTCGCGAGATACGCAAGCTCGGAGATATCCTGATTCTCGTTGGCTCTTATGCTTGCCTTGCAAGCCATTGTGTGAAGCACGTCGTCGAACAGCATACCCTCGGCATTGGTGTTGTTCTTGGAAAGCGTCTCGGCTACGCTCTGCAGCAAATCCTCGGGGTCGCACTCGGCAAGCGGCTCGGGAAGGCCGTTCACCATAACCTTGCCGCCTCTTTCAAAGCTCAAAGAAATCCCTATTTGCTCAAGATTAACGCTGAAATTGCTTACCGCCTCGTATTCCTCGGGAAGCAGAAACACCTCCTTGGGTTCGAGAAGATACTGAATATTCGTGTTACGCTCCTTTTTAAAGCGCTCGAAATTTATGCGTTCGTGCGCGGCGTGTTTGTCAATTAGTATCAAACTGTCCCCGCTTTCGCAAACGATATAAGTCTTGAAAAGTTCGCCGATAACACGAATCTCGGGAACGTTTTCGGGTTGAGCTTTCGGCTCGCGAACGGACTTTTCCTCAACCACTTCCCTTTTCTCGAACGATTTTTTTGATAAATACGCAAACCCGGGCAGTTCCTCAAGCGGCGTTTCCTCTTTCTTTTGCTCCTGTTTTACCAAGACAGGCTCGAACTCCGGCAACACCGTCTGCTCTGCTTTTTCCTCCGGCGCGGGGAATTGATACGGCACGCTTATCTTCGCAATAGCCGCCGAATCGGGCTTTGTCTCAGATTTTGTCGACGGCTCGGAATATGTTACCGCGCCGCCGGTAGGGATAGTCACGGTGGGAACTTTCGGCTCATCGGAAACGCTCGTAACAGCGGACGGCTTTTCGTTTTGCGCGTTATTTTCCGATTTCGGCAGAATTATCTCACGGCTCTCGTCGTAGCCGAGCAGAGCGTTCTTCACGGCGTAATACACTGCGTCAAAGACCGCCTTGTCGTTGGAAAAGCGAACCTCGGTTTTCGCGGGAGAGATGTTCGCGTCCAAAAGCGACGGGTCGAGATTGACGTTCAGAACGCACGCAGGGAATTTTCCCGTCATTATCGAGTTGCGGAAAGCCTCCTCCAAAGCCGCGCAGCAAATGGGATTTTTGACGCTTCTTCCGTTAATAAAGAAGTTCTGCATTGTGCGGTTGGAACGCGTAAACAGCGGCGAAGTTACAAAACCGGTCACACCGATGTCGCGGTAAACGCTGTCAACGGGTATCATACCCGCCGCAAACTGCTTGCCGAAAACCGCGTGTATCGCGTTGTAATACTCCGCGTCACCGGGCGTGAAAATAGTCTGTTTGCCGTCGCGGATAAATCTAAACGAAATATCCGGGTGAGATAAGGCTAACTTCTCAATAACATTAGCGCAATAATTCCCCTCCGTGACGTCCTTTTTTAAGAATTTCAGCCGCGCGGGAGTATTATAAAACAGGTCTCTTATTATAATAGTGGTGCCGTCCGCGCAGCCTGTACGGTCGTACTCCTGCGGCACGGTGCCCTCTATCCTGTAGCAAGTGCCAAGGTCGTCCTCGGGACGTTTTGTAACCGTTTCAATTCGCGACACTGCCGCCACGGAAGCAAGCGCTTCGCCGCGAAATCCGAGCGTGTTGATATTCTCCAAGTCACACGCGGTGCTGACCTTGCTGGTCGCGTGGCGCTGAAATGCCAACGGCACGTCCTCGTATGCTATACCGCAGCCGTTGTCGGTTATCCGCATATAGGTTATGCCGCCGTGCTTTATTTCCACGGTAATAACGTGCGCGCCCGCGTCTATCGAGTTTTCCGCAAGCTCTTTGATAACAGAGGACGGGCGCTCTATCACCTCGCCCGCCGCGATAAGCTCGTATACGCTTTTGTCTAATTGATTGATTTTCGGCATTGCTTAACTTCAATTCTCCTCTAAAGATTCTTTTAGCTCTTTGACGATCATAAGCGCGTCCATTGGACTTATGACGTTAATATCCAGCGCTCTCAGCCTTGCGAGAGCGTTCTGCTCGTTTACCGCGGCGAAGCTGAATTGGTGATCCTTGCTGTTTTCAATGGCTTGAGCCAAACGAACTTTTCCGCCGATCTCCAAATCCTTCAATTCTTCTTTTGCGCTCTTTATTACCGCGTTCGGAAGCCCCGCCAGCTTTGCGACCTCTATACCGTAGCTGTCGTCGGTGCCTCCTTTAATTATTTTATGCAAAAACTTTATATCGTCGCCGCGGCGAGATACGGCTACGCTGAAATTCCGAACTCCGTCCAACTCGCTCTCCATCGTAATAAGCTCGTGATAATGAGTAGCGAAAAGCGTTTTACAGCCGATTTTTTTAACTATGTGCGACGCGACCGATTTCGCAATTGAAATGCCGTCGAATGTCGACGTGCCGCGCCCTATCTCGTCAAGGATCACAAGACTGTTTTTCGTCGCGTTTTTCAATATCTCGGCGACCTCGTTCATCTCCACCATAAACGTCGACTGCCCCGCCGTCAGATTGTCGGACGCACCCACGCGCGTGAAAATCTGATCGACTACGCCTATTTTCGCATACTTCGCCGGTACAAAGCAGCCCATCTGAGCCATCAGCACGATAAGTGCGGTTTGCCGCATAAACGTAGATTTACCCGACATATTCGGTCCCGTGATGATAAGCAGCTTGTTTTCGCTGTCGTCAAGCAGCACGTCGTTTGGCGTGAAAGATCTGTCCGACATAATTTTTTCAATGACAGGATGTCTGCCGTCGCGGATATCGATTACGGAATCGAGCGTGATCTCGGGCTTTACGTATCCGTATTCCAAAGCGACCTGTGCAAAAGAGCACAACACGTCTATTTTCGCGACTGCGTCAGCGGTTTCTTGTATTTCGACAAGGCGGGTCGCGATGAAGCCGCGCACCTCGTTAAATACCGCCTGTTCAAGTCCGAGGATTCTGTCGTTCGCGCCAAGAATCTCGCCCTCAACCTTTTTCAGTTCCTCGGTGATGTAACGTTCACCGTTCGTAAGGGTCTGCTTTCTTATATAATGTTCGGGCACTTGATTGATAAAGCTCTTGGAAACTTCGATGTAATAGCCGAAAACGCGGTTGTAGCCGACTTTAAGCGTGCGTATGCCCGTAGCGTCGCGCTCGCGCTGCTCGATCTGCTGCAAAATATCTTTGCCGCCGCCTGTTATCGAGCGCAGCCTGTCTATTTCCTCGTTGAAACCCGCTTTTATCACGCCGCCGTCTTTTAAGGTCTGGGGCGGGTCGTCGACTATCGCGTTTTCAATTAGACCGGAAACGTCCGAAAGCTCATAAATATTCGCGTTCAAGTCACGCAGCAAGCGCGGCTTGAGGTCTGAAAGCGCCTGCTTTAACACAGGTATTCGCGAGAACGTCTGACCCAGCGCGTAAATGTCACGCGGAGTCGCCGAACTGTACATCACGCGCGACATAAGCCGTTCAAGGTCGTAAACCCCTTTCAAAGCTTCGCGGATATCGGAAAGCAGCGTCGGGTTTTTCACAAGCTCGTCAACACTGTCAAGACGTGAGATAATCTGCGTATGAGAGGTGAGCGGGCGCTCCGTCCACGCGCGTAATTTTCTGCGTCCCATCGCCGTGACAGTCTTATCCAACACCCAAAGCAGCGAACCGCGCTTTTCCTTGGTAAGCATAGTCTCGCACAATTCCAGATTACGCCGAGCCGTCAGCGATAAACCCATATACTCGCCGCCGCTGTGTACGGAAAGCTTCACAAAACGCTTTACCGTCGCTTTCTGCGCGTCGCAAACATAACGGAACAACGCGCACAGCGCTCTTTGCACGCGCGGAAGAGCCGATATGCCCAATTCGCCCACGCTCTTGTTTTCATCGGTGCTGCCATCGAACTGCGCGGTTATTACCGAAAGGTCGGAATTATCGAAGTCAGCGTCATCGGGCATTTCAACGGAACAGCCCGAAAGGCGGTTTTTTACGAAACTGTGAACCTCTTTCAAATCGAGAAAACCCGAATTTATCAAAATCTCCACCGGCGCAAAGCGCGAAAGCTCGGAAACGGTCTCCCGCTCGATAGTTTTGCCCGATTTATCGAAAACGTGCACCTCGCCCGTGGAAATATCCGCAAACGCAATGCCTACGCCGTCCGCTTCGGCATAGACCGAGGCGATGTAGTTGTTGTTATCCTCGGACAGCATAGAACTTTCCGTGACCGTACCCGCCGTTACGAGACGAATAACGCCTCGCTCCACCAAGCCTTTAGCAAGCTTCGGATCGGTGAGCTGTTCGCAAATGGCGACCTTATAGCCCTTATCGATAAGCTTTTTTATGTATATCTCGGCACTGTGGAACGGCACGCCGCACATCGGCGAACCCGCGCGCGAGGTAAGCGCAAGCTCCAGCTCGCGCGATACCGTCACCGCGTCGTCGAAAAACATCTCGTAAAAATCTCCCAGCCGAAAGAACAAGACGTACCCGCTGTACTCCTTTTTGATATCCAAATACTGCTGAAGCATGGGAGAAATTTTCCCGTTTTTTTCGGACTTCTCAATATCTTCCGCCATTCCGTTCACCTCAATAACATTATAATGTCCAAATGTTTATCCGCAGCCTCCGCAGGAAGCGCAGTTGCCCGAGCACTCGGAAACGGGCGGCTCGGACGGACAGGTTTTCGGGTCTTCGCCCTCAACCGAATATGTGAGAATGGTGTTTATCTCGCTCATCAGCTTATCCATTCCCTGTTTTGCCATCGTGAACGCCGCCATATTTTCGTTCGTCATAACTTTCTCGTAAGCCTCATTGCATTTTTGGTTAAGCTCTTTGATTTTATTTTCGTCCCGCTCCGTCTCGGGCTTATTTGATTCCATCAACAGATTCTGACGCACCAAGTTAAACTCCAAAATAAGCTTCTGCAATGCCTCGTCCTTGTCGTTTTCCTCTTTGCACTTTACATATTCCTTATAGCGCTCGTCCGCCTGAACTACCTCACCCAAAGCTCTTGCCGCTTCAATAACTGTCATAATGATATCCTCCTGTGATTATACTATTTTACCGATAAGCGCCCAGTTAAGCGCCTTTTCGATTTTTACATTTACAAACTGTCCGATAAGCGATTTATCGCCCTCGAAATCGACTATAACATCTTGCGGGGTTTTACCCGTAAGAAGCGCGGAATCCGTTCTGCCTACGCCCTCGCACAAAACGCGGAACGTTCCGCCGACATAACGGCTGTAGGCGTTTTCGCCCATTTTCTCCTGAACGTCCAACAGCTCTCTGAACCACCTGCCCTTTTCCTCCGCAGAGATCGGGTCGGGCAGCGACGCCGCTTTTGTACCCTTGCGGGAACTGTAAATGAACGTAAACAACGAATCAAACTTAACCCGCTCAACCAACGATAATGTCTCTTGAAAATCCTCGTATGTCTCGCCGGGAAAACCGACGATGATATCCGAGGTTATTGCGGCGTTGGGGACTTTTTCACGGATATAGTCGATTATTTTAAAATAATCCTCACGTCCGTAATAACGGTTCATCTCCTTCAACACACGGTCGCTGCCGCTCTGCACGGGCAGATGAAAGTGGCGCGTGACCTTACCGCATTCCGCAATGGTATCTATAAGTTCGTCGGAAAAATCTTTCGGGTGGCTGGACATATAACATATCTTGAACTCGCCATCAAGAGCGTTTATCCGACGTAACAGCTCGGAAAACGAAGTATTCAGTTCCTTGCCGTAGCTGTTGACATTCTGTCCCAAAAGCAAAATCTCTTTCGCGCCGTTTTTGAGAGCGTCTTTCACCTCTGAAATAATATCGGAAAGCTCTCTCGAACGCTCTCTGCCGCGGACGTACGGCACTATGCAGTAGCTGCAAAAGTTGTTGCACCCGTACATTATAGGCACGCTGACCTTTAAAGCGCTCTCACGCCGCACGGGAACACCCTCGGCTATCACGCCGTCGCCCTCCGGAATAAAGAATTTTCGCTTATGCTCCGTGAGCTGCCCGTAAATCAACTGCGGCAGTGTGTGAAGCGCGTTCGTTCCGAAAACCAAATCGACGTGCGGAAAGCTCCTCTTGATTTTTTCGGTGATATGCGCTTGCTGCACCATACAGCCGCAAACTCCGATTATCATTTTGGGATTGCGTGCTTTTTCGTGTTTCAGCGCACCGAGATTGCCGAAAACCCTGTCCTCGGCGTTCTCACGTACAGCACAAGTGTTGAATATTACCAAGTCCGCGCCGTCGGGCGTCTCCGAAAAGCCATAGCCCATTTCCGCAAGCATTCCTTTCAGCTTCTCGCCGTCGGAAACGTTCTGCTGACAGCCAAACGTGTGAACGTGCGCCACAGGTGGAGCGCCTTTTCCGTTAATCTCCGCGACCTTTTGAATGAAATCGCGCTGCAATGCCATTTCTTCGGCACTTACTTTTGTTGTCATAAAACTTCCTCAATGTTTAATTTTGCTCTAACTTTAGGGCATCTCTAAAAACCGGTTTGAAAAGCAAAAACGGGTGGGGTGCGCCGTATGCAAGGAAAACCGACGAAGCAAGGCTGTATGCCTTGCGAGGAGGTTTGACGCAGCAGACGGCGTGCACCGCACGATTTTGCTCAAACAAGGTTTTTAGAGGTGCCCTTTGTAATTATACCATATTTCCCGCAGAAATTCAAGGCATTTTTTAACGCTTTGTTTTCCTGTAAAATTTTGAGCTATCGGTTTTCTTGAAATCTCCGGGAACCTTAGCGAACACCGCCGCGGAAACTTCCGCAGCTCCCGCGTTCAAAAGTATCTCGGCAAGCGCGGAAAGAGTGCTGCCGGTCGTCGTTACGTCGTCTATCAGCAGCAAGCGCTTTCCCGAGACCTCGGCGTATTTTGAAAGATGAAAGCATTTCTTCGCGTTTATAATACGGCTTTTGCGCGTTAAAGTTTTCTGGTCGATTTTGTCAATATCGGCAGTAAGCGCTTCTTCAACGGGAAATCCCGTACGCAGCGATATTCTTTGAGCAATGGCGCTTGCCGGAGAAAATCCGCGTCTTTCGATACTTATTAAACTGCTCGGCGCGGGAACCAGCGCGTCAACAGATACGTTCGCTTCGTTCAGCATTTCGGTCATAAACAAGCCGAAAGCGTCCGCCGAATAAATATACTCGCCGAATTTCAACAAATGCACCGCTTTTCGCGCGATACCCGTATACCAACAACACGCATACATCCTTGAAATGTTCGAGGGCGGAGTCTGTGCCGCGCGTATAACCGGCAAAAGTTCAAAACACGCCTCGCAATAATAGTCTGCGGCTTCTATAACTCTGCCGCAAAACGGGCAGACATTCGGGAACAACACCGATACGGCGCGGCGTTTAAATTCGTAAAAAGCGAACTTATTCAACGAACCTGTCCTCCAACATAGGAGCAAGACAGGAAAAGCGCTCCGCTTTGCGGTCGTTCGCGACCATTTGTTGTATCTTTACGTCCGTGCCGATTATAACGAGCGTTTTCTTAGCGCGCGTTATCGCGGTGTAAAGCAGATTTCTGTACGACAGTCTGTACATCGTGTTGGGATTGGGCAGCAGCAGTATGACTGCGGGATATTCGCTGCCTTGGCTTTTGTGAACGGTAACAGCGTAAGCGTGCTCTATCTTTTTAAGCATATCCGCGTCATAATGCGCTTTTCTGCCCTCGAAATCTATCTCGCAGCGTCTGTTGGTTCTGTCGGCGTCAATAATTTTCCCTATATCGCCGTTGAATATTCCATGCGATTTCTCCGCTCCGCGCCGCCACTCAACATCGTAATCGTTTTTGTTCTGCATTATTTTGTCGCCGTCGCGCAAAATGGTTTTCTCGAACAGCAGCATTTCGCGCTTGTTCATTGCGGGCGGGTTCAGCGCCGCCTGAAGCTCACGGTTCACGGACTCGGTGCCGACCGTTCCTATTCTGGAAAGGCACAACACCTGAATATCGTCCAACGGGTCGTAACCGTAGGCTTCGGGAAGACGCCTTTTGCAAAGATCTACGGTAAGCCGCAAAGAATTCATATCGTTGTCGGAATACATAAAAAACGCGTCGCGGCTTTTATCTAGCAAATCGGGCATTTCTCCGTGAATTACGCTGTGCGCGTTTAATATAATTAGGCTCTCCGCCGCCTGTCGGAAGATCTCGGTCAGCTCGACGGAGGGCACTTTCCCGCTTTGCAGTAGGTCGTGCAGAACATTGCCCGCACCGACCGACGGAAGCTGATCGGTGTCGCCCACCATAATAAGCCGAGTGCGGCTTTTAAGGGCGCGCAGCAACGACGAAAACAGCATAGCGTCCACCATAGACATCTCGTCGATTATCACCGCGTCGCAGTCGAGAGGATTTTGCTCGTTGCGCTTAAAGCTGTTGCCGCCCGCCGCGAAATCCACCTCCAAAAGTCTGTGTATCGTTTGAGCGGACGCTCCTGTAAGATCCGACATACGCTTTGCCGCTCTGCCCGTCGGCGCGGCAAGCTTTATTTTCATGTGGCGCTGTTTCATCAGCGTTATGAGCGCTTTGAGCGTGGTGGTCTTTCCCGTGCCGGGACCTCCCGTCAAAATAAATACGTGCTCGTTCATACAAGCGGTTATCGCGCGCTTTTGCATATCGTCGTATTCGATTTCGTTCGCCTGCTCTATACCCGCTATCTCAACGGAATAATCAACGTTTTCACTGCCCCGCTTTATCATCTCGGATAGCTTGTCCGCTATGTAATTTTCCGCGTTGTAATACTCCGAAAGATAGATATAGTGCGTGTCGTATTTATCCGAATTAACTATGGCTCCGCGGCTTTCTGCATATTGCAGCGCGGAATAATACAGCTTGTCGCCGACGAACAAATTCTGCGTAACAAAATTCGCGAGATCGCTTTCGCGGACGCAGCAATTCCCGTCGTCCGCGTAAGCGTGAAGTCCCCACATAATTCCCGCAAAAACGCGTTCTTCGCTGTCCGCGGGGAAATTCATATCGCCGGCTATTCGTTCGGCGTCCTTAAAGCTAAGGTCGATGCCGCTTTCACACAAACAGTACGGATTACTCTGCACGGCGCGGATAAGGTCGGTGCCGTAGAGCTTCCACGCCGCCGACGTTACATAATGCGGAACGTTGTATTTCGAGAAAAACGTCATCACCTTGCTCAATCCCGTGATGTTGTGGAACTCCTGCCCGATAAGCTTCGCCTTGTCGGCGGGGATACCTTTTATCGAAGCCAACTGCACGGGGTCATTTTCCAATATCTCCAGGGTCTGCTCGCCGAACGCGTCCACTATCTTTTTCGCCGCCGACGGTCCCACTCCCCTGATAACTCCCGAACCGAGATATTTGCGAATAGCCGTGACGTCGCGCGGTATAGACCTCTCAAATATTTCCACCTTGAACTGCTTGCCGTACTTTTGATTTGTCACATAGTCGCCGTACATCGTAAGGCGTTCGCCCTCGCGCACGTCGCCCATATTCCCCACCGCCGTAAAAAGGCTGTCGTTGACGCTCATATCCAGCACAATATAGCCCGATTCCTCATTATAATACACGACGTCCTCGACGTCGGCGGTCAAGCATTTCATTTTTTCGTTTGGATTTGCTTCTGTTACTCCGTTCAAAACTCCTCACCGTTCTTCACTGCCGATAAAACCGAACTCGGCGTATTTTTCCGCAAGCGGCCGTAATTCCTCGCCGCTTTTATCCGTAATTACGATAACTCTGCCGATAAATGCGGAGCGTCTCGCGTTATCCAAAAACTCCTCGATATCCTCTTGGTCGCGAACAAAAACCTCGAACTTCCGCGTTCCGCCGTCAAACAAAGCGTTCCACAGAACTTTCAGCAGCACGACCAACCCGAAAATAGCCAGAAACATCATCGCAAATATGTACAGGAACCGCATATCTATCACCTCTTGGAGCATTATATGCGGTGCGTTTTCAAGCGTGATTTTATCTTTCAAGCAAGATACAATTCCATCCGTCCTCGTTTTTTCGGGAGATTTCGCGCCAACCGTTTTTCTCAAGCGCGGACATTACCTCGTCTGCGCGCTCATCAATAATACCCGAAACAATAAGCTTGCCGCCCGCTTTCAAAAAGCCCTCAAACAGCGGACTCATCGCGATTATAACGTCCGCGACGATATTCGCGCAGATAACATTGTAACCGCCTCCTATTTTTTCGCGGAGAGTCTCATCCTCTATTATGTTGCCGCAATACGCAGTAAAGTTATTAAAGTGATTTTTTTCGATATTCTCCGAAGCAGTTTTTACGGCGTTCTCGAAAATGTCGCAAACAGTCGCTTCTTTCGCGCCGAAAAGCAGCGCGGCTATCGTTAATATTCCGCTGCCGCAGCCCAAATCGAGCACTCTGTCGCCGTTTTTTACAACAGTTTCCAAGGTCTCCATAACCATTTTCGTGGTGTAGTGCTGTCCCGTGCCGAACGTGGACGTGGGGTCTATTTCGAGTATCCTATCTCCGTCCTTCGGCTCAACGTTCTCCCACGAAGGCTTTACGATCAGGCTTTTGCCCACTCTGAACGGCTTAAAGTACTGCTTCCAGTTGTTAGCCCAATCCTCTTCCTTGACGTTTTTAAGTTCCATACGGATATTACCGAAAAAGCCGTCGGAATTATTTTTTGCATAGCCGTCGATAAGCTCACGTATCGACGCAAGCATCTCCGCGCCTTGAGCGTTATCGTGCACGTACACTGTAACGTGCGGCTCGACGGTTTTAAGACCCATCAGACTGTCGTCGACGTAATCCCAATTTGCGTCCTTGTTTTCAAGGAAGTCCTCAAAGTCAGCGCTGTCGTGTATCTCGAATCCCGTAAGACCCCGTTCGCAAAGTGCGCCCGTCAATCCGTCTATAGCCGCGGACGAGGTGTAAATATTTATTTGTATAAAATTATCCATTTTTTCTCCATGATGTTTTTGGCATTTTTATAACGCCATATTCTCAGTACCAATGTTATGCCCGTAAAATTTTTAACGTTTTCGCTAAGCTTTTTCAACGTACTTTTTATTATACCATATCTAGTGGAAAATTTCAAGGTCTCTATAAAATTTTTACAATTTATCCGCTCTAAAAAATATTCCGGATATTTTTCATTGGTTTTGCGAATAAGAACACGGTATTGTGCAAACTATACAAATCAACTAATTCCTAAATTTTCCCAAAAAGATAATTCACAGATAATTAGTTAAATAAACACATTGACAATTTGCTTATAAATATGATAAAATTTCACGGAAAATAAAATTTTGGCTTTTATGGTAAGCATATTTTCTTTTATTTTGCGACTAAATCTGTCAAAATAAATATGTCAACAAAAATGGATGATCAAAAAGATCGGGAGGAAATTTTATGAGCAACAACACGGAAGAAAGAAAAATACAGGCGGAGTTCGGGGAACTCATCAAAACCAAGCGTAAGCAAAAGCAGCTTACACAGGAGGAATTGTCCGAGATAGCGGGTATCACCGACGTTTATCTTCGCGATCTGGAGCACGGCAACTACACCGCGACGTGGGTCATCTGTTTGAAAATATGCACGGTTTTGGATATCGATCTGAGCGATATTAGGAAAAAGTACATAATTCCCGAGATCAACGAGACGCGAAAAAATATGAAAAAACGACGCAGCAACACAGCACACTGCTGATTCTGTTTTGCCATGGTACGTCCGAGAAAAATTATAGGCAATACCGCACAGAGATTGCCGTTCGATTGCGTCGCAGATTTTTCGGTAGATTGTACAAATCTGACGCAGACGGGCTGACGCCCGTCAAGGAAAATTTGTGCAAGATGACGGAAAATATGCAAGCAAGCGGACGGC
>CANRFR010000077.1 GCA_947629945.1 uncultured Clostridia bacterium
TATCGGTATCTGTGTCCGTATCGGTATCTGTGTCAGTATCAGTATCAGTGTCTGTATCGGTGTCAGTGTCGGTGTCCGTATCGGTATCTGTATCGGTATCTGTATCTGTGTCAGTGTCTGTATCGGTGTCTGTGTCCGTATCGGTATCTGTGTCAGTATCGGTGTCCGTATCGGTATCTGTGTCCGTGTCCGTGTCCGTATCGGTATCCGTATCAGTGTCAGTGTCAGTATCGGTATCTGTGTCAGTGTCAGTATCAGTGTCTGTATCCGTATCAGTGTCTGCGTCAGTGTCTGTATCCGTATCCGTGTCTGTATCCGTATCGGTATCGGTGTCTGTATCTGTGTCAGTGTCCGTATCAGTATCGGTGTCCGTATCTGTGTCTGTATCGGTATCTGTGTCAGTGTCGGTATCAGTATCGGTGTCATCATCCGTATCGGTATCCGTGTCTGTGTCATCATCCGTATCGGTATCTGTGTCAGTATCAGTATCAGTGTCTGTATCGGTATCTGAATCATCATCCCAATCATCATCAGCATCCGTATCGGAATCATCGGGATTTTCATCAGGAATGGAAATATCGGGATCTTTAGTATCCTCGTTATCACCAGTATCCTCATTATCACCTTCGCCCGCAGATTTATCATCAACGTCAAGGATCTGGTGAATTTCTCCACCCATTTCAACCTTATTCGCAATAATATTACCGCAAGCGTTGGCTTCGTTTTCAAATGTCGCATAAGGCGCAACAAACGTTCCTGCGCTCATTTTCGTTTTAATCTTACCGCAATACGAGCCAAAATTGAAAATAACATTGCCGTCAGTCTTAAGCCAACTGTCATCGGAAATATCGTTACCGAAATCAACAACATTAGTGTCATCATTCGTTATAACGTTTACGATAACGTTTACACCTTTGTTAAATTTCAACAAATTCTTGATATAATCAGCATTTCCCGCAATGTCCTTGGAATCCACACTGACTACCATCGTCTGACCGCGCGTTACGGTATTCATAGTAATTGCCATGTTCGCATTAAACAACGACTTATCGGAGGTATTGCTATCATACTCAACGTCGTTTATTAAAGCGTCGCCGAGCATAGCAAAACGATCCAGATCATTGTTAATATTTTTGGTATCCCTACGAATAGCCACCCTGTCACTTTGACCGCCGCAATCTATTCTGTATTCAACACCTCCGGCTTTGAAACCGATACCATGACCGTTGTCGTATGTAAACGGCTCGAAATCAAAACCCAATACAAGCTCATACTTCGATTCACCCGCCAAGGTTAGTTTGATATTCGGATTTGACGGCGCACTGTCTAAATAGACAGTATATGTTGCACTTGAAGCTGAAGAATCAGAATGCGCTATTATACCCGAGTTATACACATCAATATTAGATGTTCTGTTAACACAGATATTACTCTCAATATGCTGAGAACCTCTTTCAATATTAAGAGTGTTTGCAAAAATGCCATAATGATTGACGTCTTTAACAGCCTTTGTCAAGTCGTTAACGCACTTCGCCTGATCAGTCGCGGCGAACACGTTGCTGTCAACCTTATAGTATTCGATATCTGTACCGATACCCTGATTGATAGAATCGGTCGTCAGGTTATCAAAATCCTCATCCGAGTTAATTGGAGCAGCTGAAGCTCCGAGAGAAGCAGCACGTGAGCCGAGAACTGTTACAGCAAAAGCGAACATAAAGGCGGCTTTGCCTTTATTGGACTTTTTCTTTTTCTCGTTGTTGTCTGCCATAATTGCCACCTCCATATAGTGTATGTAATTAAACAGTGTGCAACAAGATACACACTGCACCTTTTAAGTTATTTTTATTATAACATATTTGTATTCATAATGTCAAGCGTTTTTATTGTAATTTCACCGGAAATTTTCAATATTTTTTTACATAATTTTTAAAATTTTTCAGCAATTTTATACAATGCGTTTTTGCATAATTTCGGGATTGTACGCATAATTCACCGCAGTCTCGGCAGTGATTATACCGTCTTTATACATTTTTAATATACAGTTATCCATAGTTTGCATACCCGGAGCGGATTGAAGAATGGTGTCGATCTGATGAGTTTTCTCATCGCGGATAAGCGTTCTTATGGCGCTGTTCATGGTCATTATCTCGAACGCGGGAGCCAATTCTCCGCTGACGGTGGGGATAAGCTGCTGAGAGATCACAGCGGACAACACCATCGAAAGCTGAATACGTATCTGGTGCTGTTGATTTATTGGGAAAACATCTATAACCCTGTCTATTGTGTTCGCTGCTCCCAAGGTATGCAGCGTGGAAAGCACAAGCTGACCTGTTTCGGCAGCGGTCATGGCGGTGCTTATCGTTTCATAGTCGCGCATTTCTCCGAGGAGTATGACGTCGGGAGACTGCCGAAGCGCCGCACGCAGCGCGTCTATATAAGAGCCGGTGTCTATAGAGATCTCACGCTGACTTATTATGCATTTTGAGTGCTTGTGCAAAAACTCGATAGGGTCTTCTATTGTTATTATATGCCCCGAACGCTCATTGTTTATCTTATTGATGATACAGGACAAGGTAGTGGACTTGCCGCTGCCCGCGGAGCCTGTGATCAGCACGATGCCGTTTTTATATTTTGCCGTTTCCATTACTTGATCGGGAATACCCAATGTTTTCACATCGGGCAGCTTAAACGGAACATAGCGCAGCACTGCCGCATAAGAGCCGCGCTGCTTATAAACATTTGCGCGAAAGCGCCCCATACCCACTACAGAAACGGAAAAATCCATTTCCTTTTCGGGCATATTTTCAATGTCAAAATCAAAGCCGCCCTCTTTGAATATCTCGTGAACCAACATTTTAGTCTCGGCAGGCGAAAGAGGATTATCGTTCATCTTGACCAGCCTGCCGTTAGCCTTATAGCTTAAACCCACGCCGGAAACGATAAAAATATCCGAAGCCTTGTTTTCCACGGCAACTTTGAGAATTTCATTAAGCTGCATTTTATTACCCCCTGATCATCTAAAACGACCCGTCCCATACGCCGAGATGAGAGTTGTCGTCCATTTGAGAAACATCTTGACTTTGCCATTGCTCTATCGTATATTGACCGTTGTTGTCAAAAACCACTGTCACCGCCAAAGTCTGCCGTTCGTTTATCGCGGCGGAGTAACTTACTGAAAAGCCCGCGGGAGTGCGCTTCAGCGTTACACCCTCAACCTCTTGCGCGGCTTCCTCGAACGCCTCGTCAAAAAGCCCGGAGCTTCGCGCTTCAAACGCACAGTCGTTTAGTTTTGATAAAGTTTCCTTAGCGGCAGTATCGGCGGCGTAATAATGTTGTAGGAAATCGCCGCTGCGCTCGTTAAAGCTCTCGTTAGAAAGCGACGCTTTAAGGCTCAACACGGCAAATATAGTTAGACATATCACTGCGAAAATAAGCATTACCGAAACATAGCCCACTCCCATGCCCATTTGGCGGGTATTTTCTTTTTTATTCATCGTCTGCACCTCCCGAGGGAATGTAAGCGGAACAATCAAGCGAATAAAGTTCTTCGTTTTCCGTTTCAAATGTGAGAGTCAGCCGAGAAAGCACCCCCGCCGTGGTTTTTTCACGATCCTCCGAAAGTTTAAGCTGCACCCCGCCATAGGCTGACAGCTTGCATTTTTCGTCGAGCAACAAGGTATACTCTCCCCCGCTCTCAGCGAAATCGGCGGTTTCGGAGAATACCGTTTTCAAAGCGTCTCCGACGTCTCCGCATTGCGAATAAGACTCAGCTATCGACTGCGCGCAGATCATCGCGTTCTCCTTTTCGGAGCTTACGCGCGAGAGTCTGTCCGCTGAAGCGAAGATTTTAAGAATAACGGCTGCCGAGATACTGAAAAACAGCAGCGCTAAAATGATCTCCGTAAAAAACAGATTTACGGGGCGAGATTTACGAGTTACGGTTTTCAGTACGTTCACCTTCTTATATAAGTATAATTTTGCTCATCGTTAAACTTAACGGTTACCTTATAAAGATCCCCGTCCTCGGAAATGTTCATATCTTCCAGTGTAAAGAGCTTGCTGCCGCCTTCCGTCGAAGGCTCGGCGTCTGCAGCAAAATTGCTCTCGTAAAGCGCGCCGTCTCGGAAATAGATAACGTCCAGAATATCGTCGCTTTTCAGATACAAAGCCGTTCCGTTTTCGCTGATCTCAGCGATGTCGGAGCTTTTGATCTTATTTGAGATATATCTCAGCGACGCCGTCGCTCCGAACGTTTTATCAAACCCATTGCTTATTCTGCTGTAAGCGCCCGCCGCAACGGCTATCATAATAAGCAGGCAGCCGGCAAACAACAAAAACAGCAGCATACTGCCAATCGTGCTTACCGTATCTCCAAGGGTTTTATTTTTATAATTTTTCATTGCTCCCGCCGCCTTTCCAAGATAGTTACATTGGGACGAATATTTGAAGCAAAGCCGTCGTAATACACAATATACTTGTCCTTGTCGTAAATCAGCCCGTAGTGCTCGCAAAGATAGTCCAAGCTGACGGGATAAGCGCCCTCAACGGCATAACACATCGTAATTCCGCTTTCAATAGTATTTTTTAGGTCTTCAAGTTCCCGCTGCTCCGTTGACGCGGAAGCGTTTGTGAGAGCTGTCAAAAACCATACTATCATCGCGGAAAAAATCAAACACGGCAATATGTACGATAAGGCTGTTTTTAAAGCGGATCTTCTCATAAGTCCTCCATTATCACAACACCGACATAATGTTCATCAGCGGTATCATAACGCTTAACAGCACCGCGCCTATGACCGTTGTAAGCACGATAACTATCGCCGGCTCTATAAACGCGACAATGCTTGAAGCAGATTCCATCGCCGCTTCGCCGCATTGGTCGGCAAGTTTCTTCCAAGCCTTTTCAAACGAACCGGAGCTGTAAGCAATCTTCAGCGAACGCGCGTAGATCGTAGGGAAAATTCCCGCCGTTGAGATCACATCGGCAAAGTATTCGCCGTCCAGCACTCTTTTACGGCAATCCAACAGCTTTTCTTTAAGCTTTTTGTCCTCCGTAAGCATTGCCGCATTTTCCAAAATCTCGTCGGGAGCGATGCCGGAAGCCTCCATCATACTGATAGCGTCCGCTATCTTGGAAAGCGAAAAGCGCTTTGACATTCTGCGCGTTGGCGGGAACACCGAAACGAAATTCACAAACTTGTTCCGCAAAGCGGGTATTTGCGACAATATCGCAACCACAACGGAGATCAATATTATCGCAATCAAGACGATAAGCATAGCCGCGCCGACGCTGTAAGCCGTATCGACCGCGCCGTTTACAGCGGCGCTGACCGAACTGTCAAACTGCGAGAATATCTCTCCGAACATCGGCAGAACAAGCGTTATAAGCACGACGATCACGGCTGTCATCATAACAAGCAGCATAAGCGGGTGCAGTACAGAAGAACGTATCGTGCGCGTCAATTCCGCACGGGATTCAAAGTACTCCGCCAAACCATTCAGAACGCTTTCAAGTTTTCCCGTCATTTCGCCGATACGTACCATTTTCACGGCGTAATCGGGAAAAGCCTTGCTGTTGTCCATTGCGTGCGACAGCGTTTCTCCGTTGTTCAAATCTTCAAGGATAGCGTCGCATAACAACATTGTTTTCTTATCCTCAATATCCTCGCGAAGAATTTCTAAGCCATCGCTAAACGACATCCCCGCGTTTATCATAAGGGCAAGCTGCTCGCAAAAATACGAGGTCTCATCGGAATTCAGTTTTATTCTCATAACCGTTTTCTCTTTCTTTATTAATAATAGTGTAGCGCCTGATAATTAGCGGGATTTGAAATATACGAGGAGATCTGCGATTTATCACTCGAACTTGCGTAAAATGTCGAATCCGCGATGTTGTAACCCGCATTCTTTAACATTAGTTCGGGGGTTATCCAGCCCGTTTCCTCGGTGTAGACTTCGTTCCACGCGTGATAAATATCGGGAGAAGCGTTGCCGACGACCAGCCGCGTCGGAATCAACTGTGAACGAAGCATTGCGCACATCAGCGAAGCGTAATCAAAGCAAATGCCCGTGCGGGAATTGAACGTCCTTTCGGGATTTGGAACGTAGCCCTTTTCAACCGTTGCGGCAAGTCCGTAATCGTATGTTACATTTTCGGTTACCCACCCGAAAATCGCGGCAATTTTTTCTATCGTCCCGGTTTTCCCCGCGCAAAGCTCGGCAGCCTTGTAAACGCACGCGGAGCCGCTGTTATATTCCGAATAATGATTTGAATACATAAACGGCGTGGTCGAGTCGCTTAAGTTCGCCGCAAATGCACAAGTAGTTACCGGCGTATACCGCGTTCCCTGCCGAAGTTCAAAAAGCGTTGCCTCATAGTTCCCACTGCCAAACATAAGCGGATAGTACTCTGTAATTCCATTCGGCGAAACGTCGTGAGTTTCGGTTACTCCGCCGCATGATATCTGTAGTTTCACCTTTGACTTGCTGCCGGTGTACCTTGCGGATATGTAACCCTGTGCCGCATTGGAATAATCGATCATTCCGTCCGCGGCAGCGGAGCAGTCAATACCGGGAGAGGTCGGAACGGGAAAGTTCGGTATAGTGACAACCACAGGCTCGGGTTCCGAAACAACAGGCTCGGGTTCCGAAACAACAGACTCGGGTTCCGAAACAACGGGTTCGGGTTCCGAAACAACGGGTTCGGGTTCCGAAACGACGGGTTCGGGTTCCGAAACGACGGGCTCGGGTTCCGAAACAACGGGCTCGGGTTCCGAAATAACAGATTCGGACGGGTTATCATTTGAAATCGTCTCGGAGGGTATTTCCGAGGAAATGTCGGGCGGCTTGTCGGAACTTTCCGAAACGCTTTTAGAGCTATCGCCGCTTTCAATGCTTTGAGAATCCGAATTATCCGAACTGTCGGAAGCATTGCCGCCGCTTTCCCCATCGGAGCTGTCCTCAATGGGAACGTGCGTTGAATTATCCACCGAGGTGCTTACTATCGACAGTACGTCGCTTGAATTTGGTTCGTTCGGCGCACATGAGCAGCCCACATTCAGCGCTGCTGCCAATATAACGGCAGCAGCAACGAATTTTTTTATGAGATCCGGAAATCTTCCGGAAAATTTCATTTTCATATTAAATTGCCCTTTCCGGAAAAGCGTCAAATTTACTTATCACGGTTAAGTTTCAGACTTCTTAAAAGCAAATAGTTGTCGTCAACGGTGCTGAAAGTTTTCTGTTCGCTGCCGTTTAAGATGTCTGAAATATACTCGGCGGTCTGCCTGTAAAACTCTTCCTCGTAATGCACGATATGAGCGCCGCCAAGCGGGAAATTATCCGAAGAATAAAAATGCTTGGAAATGTCAATAACATAACAGCCCGTAATACTCGCGAAACGCTCCTCGCACAACGAAATAAACTTCTGCTTTATATTGAACATTCCCTCGTCCTCAAGATCCGCAAGGTGGTAATCAAGCGTGATATACTTTTCCTTGGGATCGGTTTTGATGAGAATAATGCGATTGTCGTAACGTTCGCGAATCTCATTGGCAAATCGCGTGACAGCTTCAAAGCAATACTTCATATCGCGCTTTTCAAACAGATAGCATTGTTTACAGTCATCTTTTATGCTCTTGTAAAAATCCGTGCGGCGAATGAAATCGTCAACCTCGAAAAGCTGCCCCTTATAATCCTCCATTGTGCAGATAAGGTCGTAAAAATCCACCATTACCCATTGAGCGCCGCTTTGAGCCAGAATTTCAAAGCCGTTCCTGCTAAAGGAATCATGCATGGTTCTTTTGCGCCAACTGTTACCGCAAAACGCTTCGGTACCCTCGGGAAACTCGATCTCGATAGGCGGTTCATAAGCTAATATGGGCGCTTGCTTGAAAATATACTTTCCGACAAACGCATCCTTGCAGCGGTTTATGGACTCGCGCGAAACGCAGCTTCCCCAAATATCGATTGTCATTCGGTTAAGCGAAGCGATATAACGTTTGAACTGCGGCTTTCCGCGAAGCAGAAAAACTATCTCGGCGCTGTTTTCGTTCACCGAAACGCCCGTTTCGGCGGAGAGCAGCCGCACCATAGTCTTTATGATGTTGAAATGTCCATTGAACGCGGGTGCGTAAAAATCGTAGGATTTGCTGATATTTCCGCGTTCCAGCGCGTCGATTATCTCACCCGCCCTGATAATCTCCTCGGCGCCCTTATCGTTGATAAATAAGTCGCGGAGCATGGAAAGATCGGTGCTGCCCGACTTCTTCAAACGTATCAGACGCTCGCGGTGCCGCGCCGCAAAAACCTTGGATGTACGCGCTATTATCTTGTCGGCGGCGCTTTTCATATCCATTATCCAACTCTGATAAGCCCGAGCGGTCATATTGTCGTAAAATTTCATCACCCTGTCGAACCAAAGCTCGATATCCGGCGCGCTTATATAACTTATCCCCTTAAGCTTCGCGGCTTCACAAGCGGCATTATAAGCGTCTTTATAATATTCGTCTTCAAACCTGACGGTTTCGGTGTTCTCCGCAAGCGTAAGATAATACTGCGACAAATCAATAACAACGGGATTTACGATGCTGATAAACATATCTTCCATCGCGCGCATAAGCCTGTTTCGACGCTCGGGCACACCGGACTTTCTAAGCTCGGTACCCAAAAACCGATTACCGCTGATACTGCATCGGAACAGAATCACTCTTTCATGCGGCAGCGTAGACTTTACTATCTCCGAATACCGCTTTATAAGCGGCTTCCAGATATCTTCGCCAAACGGCGGACGCACTCTTACTTTTTCGGAGGCATGTTCCTCAAAGAACGCCGATTTGCGAAAGCGCCTGATATTCGTAAAATAACATGGCTCAGCGGACTTAACGTTTTCAAATCTGTGACAGGAAACGGACGCCGCCGTATAGAAATCAACTGCCAGAAAATCGGGCAACGTTTTTTTAATATAACCCGCGAGATCTTTGGTAAACTCCAGCTCCAGCTTCTCATCGCATCCCTCGGGCGGATCAAATCCCTTTTGTGAACCCAATGATATCTGCGACAAATACACCGCCGTTCTGTCAAGTCTAAAACCTCTGCCCTCCACAAAAATATCATTTAAGACAGCGGAACCTGAAAGCATTACCGTGGGTCGATAAACAAAGTGATTTATCAAAGTGCCCATAACGGCTTTAGTACGCAAGAACGACGCTTCACTTTCTTTGCTGTGAGGCGGAAATGCCGGCATAGCCGCGACGCCCTGCTCGGTATTCTCATTGAGGAACGGCATATAAGACAGCTTTGCCTTGACTTTTCCATTAAACTCACCGTTTTCGCGCGACAATTCAACGCGCAGAACCGCACTGTCGCGGTTCTCGCGCATTTCTTTCATTGAAGTGATAAAGTTGCCCAATGAATACGCGCAAGGTATACGCTTTCCGTCCTCCGTTTTTATATAAGTGAATTTCTGAACCGTGTGCGGATGTGAACCGACTATCAAATCAACTCCAGAAGCCGCCATAAACTTTGCGGTCTCAACCTGAGTTTTCGTGAGATTAACGGAGTTCATCTTGCCCCAGTGCTGATACGCGATAACATATTCCGCACCCATAGCCCGAGCACGGTTTACAAGCTCTGTAAAATAATCGTTGTCGTATCTTCCGATAATATTGACAACGGACAACATATCGCCGCCGAAATCACCCTCCAAACCGTTCGATATCATACTGCACGCGACTATGCCGACTTTAATGCCCTTTACATTGACAACAACGGGATTGTCGCCCAGCGTTCCGAAATTTTCCATTCCGTGGCGCTTTATCTGTGCGACCGTAAATTCCAAGCCCTCTTTTCCGGTATCGCAGTTGTGATTGTTGGCGGTTACCAAACCGTCAAAGCCAGCGTTCGCGCACGCCGAAATAAACATAGACGGAGAATTGCAGTTCGGCGCTCCTTTTTTATGACGCAGCTGCTCGTGTTCAAACGGCTTTGAATCATAACAGGAGGTCTCCAGAACTCCGACAACGTAATCCGCTTTCGTAAAAATGTCTCTCACACCGTCAAAAGCGCTGTTGAAGTCATAAGAATAGCTTTGCGCCGCTCTTTGATGAGCTACGGCACACATCAAGTCGCCAGTCAGCATAAGCACGGCGCTGCCTCTGCCGCTCGTAAGGTCGCGTTCTACGACTATTTTCGTGCGGAAAACCTGACCGTCCGAGGCGGTTATTCTCACAAAACCCGTACCGCTTTTTTTCGCGGTGACCACTCCGGAAACGGAAACAGACGCGATATCCGGAGTCTCGGCAAGATATTTCACATTCGGCGTTTTGTTGTTACACTCGCAGACTATCTGCTCGGTGCCGCCCACCTTTAAACATATCGTGCCTTGCGCTTTCAGCTTCACGCTTATCGGTACAAACGATTGCTTTTCGGTAAAACTTCCGCGAAACTCCGTATTATTCTCATATTTGAACGCGCACACCCGCACAAGATAATTTTTTCCGTTTTCAAATCCAAGGATCATCTTACGGCAATCCTGCGCGTAACGCGTTTTTATGCATTTGTCGGGATCCTCCGCGCGAAAAAACTGCAATTTGTAGCCCTCTGCGCCCTCGACCTTATCCCAAACGGACAAGCAAGCTCCGTCCTTACCGGTAGCGGTAAAATTTTCTGGAATTTTCATGCTTTGAGATATTTTTGGCATAAAGCTTCACTCCTAACGTTTGGTTTGGATATTATTTTATTTTTTGACGCTTTGTTCTCTTATCGCGTCGAGCTTCTCATAATTTCTGTAAAGCGAATAGTAAGCGCAACAAAAATGCTGAACGTCGTCTATTCTCATCCTGTAATTGTCGTGACGAATAAAGAACGCGCCCTCACAGCTTGACGGATTAGCGAAATACATCACATACTCGGGATAACAATATCCGTTGAGCATATACTCCGCGCGATAAAAAATAGTTTTCACAAGTTCGGAAACATCGAAATCTTCAAGCGCGGCACACTTGCGTTTTTCGGCTTTTATGCGGTCAACAAGCTCGAACGAAACACATAAAAGCTCCAGAAAAGTGTGGTAAGTCGTGGGCTGTTTGTATATTCTTTCAAGATTGGTCTGCACGTTCTTTATGCCGAAATTGAAATACTTTTCCTCGGGAAGATACTTTGTAAGTTCGTTTATCGAATACGCCACCCAGTGGTCGGCGTATTGCTCATAATTCTTTTCGATAAAGCGGTCTGCGGCTTTCGCGGCGGCGTCCAGATAACGCTTGTCTTTTGTAAGACCGTAAACTCTGCTTAAAGCGAACACGCACTCGCCGTCGTAATAAACCGTCCTGAACTTGTCGCGCGGCGAAAACGACGGAAAATTCAACACGTGGAAAAAGCCGCCGCTGCGCTCGTCGAAAAGCTCCAAAATGCCGTTGCCGAGTTCCGCCGCTATTTTAACGTATTTGTCCGAGCCTGTTACGCTCATATATTCCGTCAGGACAACGATTGCTACGGCGTTTCCCCCGATCTTAACTTCTTTTTTCGTACCCTCGACCAGATACAAAACATTATTCTCTCTATTCGGATACTTATACGCCATATTGCGTATCATAAAGCCTATCGCGCATTCGGCGTTTTCAAGAGTGAACTTGTCGCCGGTTATTCTGTAGGCGCACAGCAGACTCCAGATGGAGGAAGCGTGCCGCAGAATATTGTAGCCCGGGATAAGTTTCGGCACAGTCGGATAAAACCCGTAATCAAATCCGCCGTCCATACCGACCTGCATCGAAAGATATTCCGCCGCCGAGGTGATAACGCCAAGCGCAGTTTCCTTGTTGAATTTCGCCGATTTTCTGCGTCCGCAATTTTTAGAGTCCGAATACAACTCGTAAACCTTGCCGTTCTCATCACAGAACGCGCTTTTACAGGTAAACAGCACCACCTCTTCGGGCAGCTGCGTAAGGGTGTTCAAATCATTCGCGGCGAGGTACTTGTTAAGCTCGGTAAGCGATATCTTCTTCGCCTTGTAGTTTATCAGAGAAGCTGTGTTCAGTTCCGCCTCGATAAGTGCTTTTTCAAGTTTTTCGTCAAACGAAATGCCCTTGCGAAAAAATTTCGGATAGACCTTTGAAAGGCTTTGGAGCACATCATTCAAGGACTTTTTTTCGCCCTTGAACGTGACGTCGGCTTTTACCCAAACAGGGTCGAAGTTCTCGGTGTTTATAAACTCAATGGCGTTGGACTTTGCCTTTTTCCAAGCGTCCTCTGCGGTTTTTCCGGACGCTCTGAAAACATACGCCTGTTCATTCTTGTCGCTGACCGAAATGAATGCCGCGCAACAGCCGAACGCTCCGCAAAAATCCTTAAAACGGTCGCTTCCCGCTTTTCCGAAAAGCTTCTTTTGCAGCATATCGGCTCTCTTTTCGAATTTATCCGCCAAAGAGTTCATAAAACATCTTCCTTTCCGAAGTTATTCAGCGCCCCTGAAATACAGTCCTCGCGTTAGTTTTCCGTCGGGCTTCGCGCCGTTTTTGTACATATTGAGTATCGCGCCCAC
>CANRFR010000078.1 GCA_947629945.1 uncultured Clostridia bacterium
ATTTTCAGCTTTGGAATGCTGATGTTGTTCCTATTGACCTACTTGGTAGTCATGGGAATGCAGCTTCTCGACTCGCTGTCGGCGTTTTAATGGGGGTGATCAAATTTGCGAAAATTATTGAAAAGCAAGCGCGGCGAGGGCTACTTTGACATCGTGATCGTTGTACTTGTTGTGGTCATGGTGATTGCGCTTATAATGGCGGTCGTGCCTATCGTTTCCGCGAAAATTCAGCTTGATAATTATGCCGATGAGCTTGTTCGCGAAGCTGAAATATCCGGTCGGATCGGTTCGGAAACCACAGCAAGGGCTCAGGTCTTGACAGAACGCACGGGGATAAAGCCTAAGATCGAATGGTCTCGAACGGGAAAAATTCAGCTTAATCAGGAATTCACGGTCACTTGCACTTATAAAATGGATATCGGGTTCGGCGAGTTCGGTAGCTTCCCCGTGACGCTTACCGCAAAGGCTTCCGGCAAAAGCGAGGTGTATTTTAAGTGAGGAAATTATTACAATTACTTCGCTCCAAAAAGGGATACACATCAGTGCCATTGGTAGTGGTGATAGCGCTTGCGGGAATGATGTTTTTTGTGGTGCTTTGGCAAATAATCCGACTGATCACTATATCCGCCGGAGTAAAGGACGCAGTGCAGTCTGCGGTAATTTCAACTTCCGTTAATAATTACAGCAATGTCTATGACGGCGTTCGCGAGGGGTATTCAGGCGGTTATAGATTTTCGGGAAACTCATGGAAATCGGCTGTGTCAACAGGAAATGTTTATAGTCGCCTTGATCAGTTGCTCGGACTGCAAAGCGGCAGCGGAAAACATATCAAGCAGAACTCCGACGGAACGGAATATACGGTTTACGGACTTTCCGTGAATGTGGATAACGCTGAATTCGCGCCGAGTTCGGGAGAGATACAACAATTTTCGGCAACATCATATATAACTCTGGAGGTGCCGCTGTCGTTTTGCGGAGATATTTTGCCGCCGATGAAGGTCAAGCTCTGCGTGAAGTCCAAGTACACCCCGAAATTCTAACCAATATCCACAGGAAAAAGAAAAAGTTTTGTCGGATATGTAGAATCCGCACAAAAACGCTGGATTTCCTCCACCGAAAGTGGTAAGATGTAGACAAGAAAAAGCACCAACAAGAAAGGAACGGTGATATTATGACAATGAAAACAAAAAGAAGATTGGCAGTAGGCGGCGGAACGATATTCTGCGCGGCACTCGCGATACTCATCGCGACAAGGTTCGCACCCGAGGACGCGCCGATCACGACGAGCAATTCCGAGCCGACCTCCTCGGTCGAGGTGAGCGTTCAGATCTCGACGCGTAAGCCGTCGGAAAGCAAACCGACCGAAAAAACCGACACGGACATTCCCGACAACACATCAAGCGCTGCTCAGATCACAAGCGATCCCGACAAGGAAGCTGCGAACTTCATCGACAGCGGCGGCATTGAGATAAATCAGGGCTTCCCCGAACCCGAAAAAGCGGAGAGCGCTCCGCAGAACAAACCGCCCGAGCCTCCCAAGATCGAGGATGAGGAAATGCTCACCAACCCCGACAAAGAGCCAACCTACGAACCCGAACAGACCGAGGTCAAACCGCAGCAGGAAACGCCTTCGGATACTCCGAAGCACGGTGACAAAAAAGATGGTATGATCTACATCAACGGATTCGGCTGGATAAAAGATGAGGGCGGCGGAGGCAGAGGTGAAGCCGCGCCGGATATGTACGAAAACGGAAACAAGATAGGCTACTTCGGATAAAATGAAAAGCGTCGATGAAAATCGGCGCTTAATTTTTTGGGGGTGATTTTATAAAATTAATGAGATTTTTCGCCGTGATCTTCGCGGCAATTTTCTGTTTTAATACCGTTGCGTTCGCGAGCGGAACAGGCGATCCGAATATCGACAACGGCGGCGGTGGACTACAAAACGGCAGCTCCGAAAATTTCTGGTACGGCGGTGACGACGGTGTTCGTGTAACAGTTGTTGACGCTAAAACAGGAGAGGTCAAATCAATTTCGGTCGATTATACCAATGAAAAGACGGGCGCTGAAGATATTCAGGTTCATTTCGGAAAGAACAGTAAAGCCGATTATTCCGCAGGCGCTGCGCTTTCTCCGAGCAATTCGGAATACGTTTTTAGAATTCCAGAGCAGCCGCTGCCGACAATAATTTCAGGCGGAACTTATGTCGCGGATATTGACAAAATACGCAGCTACTTTACCGATGAACAGGTCGTGCGCGGTATTTCAAATCATGTCGGTATAGAATTTGACAAGCTGATCGGCGGCGATTATAAGCTAATGCTTGAGCCTATCGCTTATGTCACCTATAACGGCGTTCGGACTGCGCTTACAGCTACCGAAGCGGCGCTGTACGATCTAAAAACGGGCGGGGATTTCGGTGCGAAATTCGGTCCGCTGTCACACAAAAACTTGCCGCTTTCAATGTTTCTTGAAGATGACGATCTCGGCTATACCGCTTGGACGGGAGCTACCGACGCAAAAGCGACAAACAGCGATATTATAAGCGATCTAGGTGTGGGAATTATTTCGTTCAAAGAGCCGGAGGAGGAAGTCGAGGTTGCGTCGAGCGATTACGAATATCGTGTCGATACCGATGTATACACGAGCGTTACGGTAACGGGCGGCGAACATACTCCAAATAATCCCGTTACCGTTAGATTTTATATAAAAAATAAGGTCTACACGGTTAATAATATTGTTTTCCCAGACGGGAATTCGCAGCTTGTCTGGTGCAAGTGGCATACCCCGAATACCGAGCAGACCGTGAAAATTCGCGTGACCGTAACGGGAGGCGCGTCCGTAAGCAAAACAAATATTACGGCGAATATCGTTGATCTCAACAAAAATCCTCCCCCCGATCCGACAGCGGACGACCGTAACGACAGCTTCCGAACGCCAAGCGTTCCTAACAAACCGCAGCGAACCTCGTCGGCATGGAGCGTTTGGAGAGCGCGATGGATTCCGCATTGGGTGTGGATATCTGATTGGGATTGGGTCGGTGATGATGACGACGGACATTGGGTTGACAATGGTTATTGGGAAGATCAGGGCGAATGGGAGTTTTATACGAATTCCTACTCCGTTTCCATGAGCGCCAATATGCGTATCACCTGTGACGAAAAGAACCCGACCGCAAACGGCAGAACCATGAAGTCGGGATACGGGATTAACGAACAGGTAACGGCTTCAATTTCGGGAAATAGCGAACATACCGAGCTTCAAAATGCCGTCGCCTATTTCCCCGAATTTTATTACCAAACCTATTGGTGACTGTTGGAGAAAACAGGCGGAGCGCTTGAATTCCGAAAGAACAAATACAGCACCTACAATAATCGGACGCACTTCACGCCCATATGGTATCCCGACGGGAATTACAAGGTGTACACATGGGCGATGGACTGCTGGACACCCGCGGGAATGCTTTCCGCAAATCTGACCGACAGTCTTACCATTAAAGGCAATGTTTTCGACGATTGGCACGTTTCGCCAACATATTAAGGAGGTTTTTTTATGAAGAAAAAAACAACGAAGATTATTTTTATGGCGATCCTTATGATTGCCGCAATGTCCGTAATGTCCATATCCGCATTCGCCGATGGAGATGTCGCGGGTGCGATCGAAGGCACTTGGACTACGGCTTCCTCGCAAATCAAAACCGTTGTAAATAACGTAGTGTTCCCGATCATAGACGTGATTCTGGCGGTATTTTTCTTTGCTAAATTGGGTCTCGCGTATTTTGACTATCGAAAGAGTGGACACTTTGAATGGGCGGCTCCGGCGATACTTTTTGCCTGTTTAGTGTTCACGCTGACCGCGCCGACGTATGTTTGGACGATCATAAACATCTGATTTATCCATATAAATTCTCGGCGGCGTTCGTTAAGTCGGGCGCCGCTTTTTGGAGGTGACGAAAATTTATTTATTAGACGTAGGCGCGGATTTTGTAACCAAAATATTCGATTACTTTTCCGACCTGATATATCAGAAATTAATCGCGCTGCTTGGCGAGTTTTTCAGCGCTATGAACGCCACGGGCTACGACCTTTTCGGTATGCCGTGGGTGCAACAGATCGTGCAGCTTTTCTCAAACCTCGGCTGGGCGCTGTTTGTAGTCGGAATTATCGTCGCATTGTTTGAGTTTGCGATAGAAGCACAGAACGGACGCGGCGATCCCAAAGCGCTCGCGCTAAATATCATTAAGGGATTTTTCGCGGTCAATCTGTTCTGCAATGTTCCCGTGCAGTTGTATGGCTTAGCGGTTTCGCTGCAGAGCAGTATGTCAGCGGATATGACGGGAGTTTAACATATTTAAGGATACCAAGCTGAACCCGCATTATAGCGCATGGCTTAATAACTTCCAAAAATAGAGACTCAAAGGCTTAATACAATATAAAATATTTTTAAAATGCTGCAAAGGTAAATCAGTGAATTATTGAGCTTCCGCTATCCAACATCGGATATCGGCAGACAATTTTTAGAGCATGTACTCATTTACAAATCATATGAATACATGCTCTTACTTTTTTCTGTAACCAAATCACACAGCGTGTACTCTATTTTAGAGTATAATACATTATGATATGAATGCCAATATTTTTGTTGATTCGGAATTATGTAAAGTTCTATAATAAATGCAAGAGACACAAAACCCTTTTATAATCGCAATATGCGAGAGTTTCTGCTCTTGCATTCTTCCAATTCACAGCAAAATTTGACGTCTTCTAGTCAATAAAACTCCAATAGAAAAATTTTTTCTGCATTTTTTCATCAGGATAATTCTTATCAACCCATCTTGTGAGTCGGCTGACAGATGGTTTCCCATAATGTCGGTTTGACCAACGAATAATACAAATTGCCGTTAGTAACAGATTGATAGCCATAAAAGCTGTCAATCCCATACAGGCGATATCAAATACAGTTCCGTTCATAATAAGCAACAGTTTTTTCAGCGGGTTAAATAGTATTTTATAAAAGCCAAAACCGACAATGCCCCACACAATCGTCATTTTAAGACTGATAAGTCCTTGTATGTTCATAAATTGCTTTCTGTAATCCCAAGCTTTCATCCGAACTCCTATGCGAATAGCCAATCCGCACAGATATTCTACAAGTGATCCAATCAGAGAAAATGAAAAAAATTTTGCAAGCCAGTGTATTCCATTCAGTAAGATACTGCTTATGTAAAACATAGGGACACCTATTCCGTATACGATATTGAAGGGTCCCCACAAAGCGACCGTATGGGTTTCCCATTTTCCATATCGCAGTTTACACCAAACACCTTCGATAATCACGCCTAAAATATTTCCAAACATAAAAAGCCAGAATATAGAGGAGTATGTAACTTGCTTCATCGTTCCTATACTTCCTGATAATATTTTATTTTCTTTAGACCGCTTTTCTAATAATACTAACAGTTCTAAGTTGATATCAAGTTCCAAGAATGACTTTGAAAACAGCAAGTCTATTTTTTAATTGTCAAGTTGTTCCTTAGTTGTTCTTCCAAACGAGCGGAGTTCGCTTATAAGCAGCACAATAGATAACAAGAAAGATAGCCCATCAGCAATTGGTCTTGCGGATATTACACCAACTAATCCAAATATATTGCCCATTAGCAACATTCCCAAAATCGGGAAAATCGCCTGCTTTGACAGTGAAAGCAAAGAACTTTTGCCGCCTTTTCCTATAGCTTGCAAAAAGATACCGATTGGTGTTTGAACACTCGTTCCGATAATAAGCAATGTGTACATTCTAAAAGCTATCTTGGCAAATTCGATATAATTACTGTCGCCCTCGCCGCCGAAGAGCAGAATTATTTTATCCGGTATAGCTTGAAACAGTACAAATGCTGCTGCGCTTATAATAAGACCAATTATAATTGCCGTTTTAAGTGTTTTTTTAACTCTATCGAATTTCCGTGCGCCGTAATTGTAACCAATAATAGGCTGTGAACCTACCGCCAACCCCAAAACGACACTGTTCAGTATTTCGGCAACTTTCACTACGATACCGATAACACTAATAGGAATCTCCGAGCCGTAATCTGATAAAGCGCCATATTTTTTCAATAAGTTGTTCTGCATTCCCATAATGATCGCGGCAAAAATTTGCGTGATAAAGCTGCTTGCTCCAAGCATAGTAACTTTTGCGGCAATAGAAAAATTGAACTTAAAATTCTTTTTTAGTTTTATATTTTTCAACTTCCTTAAACGGATTACATTCAGTATAAAGGATACTATCTGGCTGATCACAGTCGCGATGGCTGCACCTTTAACCCCCAAATCAAACGCAAATATGAAAATAGGGTCTAATATAACATTTAGAATAGAACCTATCAGCATAGACGCCATTGCAAATTTGGGACTTCCGTCTGCTCTGATAATAGAATTAAGAGTTGCACATATCGTCATAAAGGGAAGCCCTATGGCTATTATGTATCCATAATCTTTAGCGAATGGCTCAAACTCCGAAGTGCAGCCGAATAAATTCAGCAATTGTGGGAAAAAGATAAAAACCACCGTTGTAAACAGCAATGAAGATATAATTGATAGTATTATACCATTTGCCACACCTTTAGCAGCATCATTCTTTTTGTTTGCTCCAAGCATTAAACTCATATAGGCAGATGAGCCGTCACCGAACATTAAAGCAAAAGCTGCAAAAACGATTGTTATCGGAAAGATAATATTTGTTGCGCCTGTTCCCAAATATCCAATGCCCTGTCCTATGAATACTTGATCGACAATGTTATAAAGTGCGTTTACGAGCATTGAAATAATACTTGGAATAGCATATATTTTTAACAGTTTCCCAACTTTTTCATATCCCAGTATATTTGCGTCTGAGCGTTTTGTTGTACTATTTTCCATAATTTCCTCCTTAATAAGCGACACAAAAAAACTACATCGCCTAAAGTCCGATTTCGGATATTGGGCGCTTTTACATTATAGTCCGATTTCAGATGTTTGTCAATATGTATTTTTAAAAATCGTAGAAACATCACATAACTATCATCTGATATTCACACATCGCCTATAGCAATTCACACAATTAAAACAACATTGAATTATTCCCTTTGTCCGTACTGAAATGTTATTTTCGTGGATTGCTATAATTTAACCGTTGTCCTTTTTCAAAACAGCCATCAATGAAATATCCAATTTAGCTGATATCTAATATAAGATTTATAAGTTTATAAAATCCTGAAATAATTGTCACTAAAGTGATGATTAAGTGATGAGCAGATGATAATTCAAAGAAATATCAAAAAGGTTGTTGACAAACATCTGAAATCGGACTATAATGTAATCACAAAGTCCGAGCTCGGATATTTATATAGGAGGATCAAATGAACGACGAATTAAAAAAACAAATTGATGTGATAAATCAGCGATTAAAGGAACTTGACTCGCTATACCATATCGCGGCGGTTAAATCGGGGATTTCTGATGGTGAGATTAGTGTGTGGTCAATGCTGCTGACTACTGATAAAGAGTACTCGCAACAAGACCTGTGCGAGCTGCTTTTTTTGTCTAAGCAGACAATAAACTCCATTATATCGGGGTTGATCAAAAAAGGCTATATCTTTTTGGAACACGTTTCCGGTACGCGAAACCGCAAGGTGATACGTTTGTCGGACGAGGGTCGCAGTTATGGGGAAAAAAATATTATGTGGATATTTGAAGCCGAACAACACGCTATGGAGGACACCGATCCTCACGAAATCGGCGCATTGATCTCAATGCTGGAAAAATACATCAACAATCTCAAAAAAGAGTTCACCGAGAATTAACTGTGTGACGATTGAAAAGGAGGAGGCTATGAGCGACGATTATAAATATTTAACCATAGATGTTGGTAATACGAAGTATGCTATCCCAATAGAGTATGCGGGGTATATTGTATCTACAGACCGAGGATTTTTGCAATGTACACCGCCCAATATGCCGCCGTTTGTAAAAAATATTTTGATTATTGAAGATGTGCAGGCATTGATCATTGATCTTGAAGTTCTGAGCGGTACTGAACCGACTCAAAAATCACACTCTCTTATCTTATTGTTGGATTTTGATAATTCTTCTATTGGTATTTTAGTGTACAAAATTAATTTACCGCCACAACAATCGGAAGTGAGTATAGAGGCTAATCCAGCAATAGATCAAAAGTTTGTGAAAATCGGAAACGAGAAGTACTTGTTGTTTAATGTTTCCGAATTATACGATGCTATTTTAGAGTAGCTGCGAGGTGAATGAATGCGTGTGATAACGGGAGGAGCGAAAGGGCGCAAGCTGCTCGCTCCTAAAGGACTAAATACCAGACCTATAACTGCAAAGATAAAAGGTGCATTGTTTAATGTCCTGCAAATGCAAATTAAACAATCACATTTTCTTGATTTGTTTGCGGGAAGCGGGAGCGTTGGTATTGAAGCGATCAGCCGCGGCGCTGAATATGTCGCGTTTGTTGAAAAAGATTGGCGGGCGGTTGATATAATTAAAAGAAATATCTCCGTTTGTAATTTGAAAAACTGCTATGATATATACCGTGATGATGTGTTCAGACGCATAAAAAAATTTAAAGAAAATAACGTGGAGTTCGATATAATATATCTTGATCCCCCATTTACAATTGATCCGATTTTTCTGAAAGTAATGACGGCTCTCTCGGATGGGAAGATTGTCTCAAAAAATGGGATTGTTGTCATTCGATCAAAAAGGGATAAGGAAATGCCCCAAGAAATTGGTGTGTTAGGGCGGTATAAACAGAAGAATTATTCGTTATCTGCATTACATTTTTATCGTGTTATATACACTTCATAATTGTGTTAAAATCAAATATAGATCTGAAACATCAAAAACGAAAGGAGAAAATGATGATAAAAAACCTGCTAAAAGGAATGGTAATGGGAATTGCAAATATTATTCCCGGCGTAAGCGGCGGAACTATGGCAGTATCGATGGGTATTTATGACAAATTGATACATTGCATTACACATCTGTTTAAGGAATTTAAAAAAAGCATAAAATTCCTGCTGCCTATTTTTATCGGAACAGGAATAGCACTTATAGGCTTATCGTTTGTGATAGAACCCGCGTTCGAACGTTTTCCAATAGCCACAAATTGTTTATTTATCGGATTGATCGCAGGGGGACTTCCCGCGGTTTGGAAAAAAGTCAAAGGTAATAAAATTAAGGCAAGCCATATAATTTCAATGCTTGGTTTCTTTGCGTTGGTGGTGGGGTTTGCCGTTATCGGAGAACGCGAGGGAAATGCCGCTGATTTGACCTTTAGTTTTTTGAATGTAATCAAAATGTTTGCGGTCGGAATAATCGCGTCGGCAACTATGGTGATTCCCGGTATAAGCGGCTCCATGATGATGCTGCTTATGGGATATTACAATCCTATAATTGCAACCATTAAAAAATTATGTATATCTGTGACATCATTGAACGGTACAGGCATATTGAATTGCCTCGGGGTTCTTCTTCCTTTCTTAATTGGGATTATCGCGGGAATTTTTATTGTAGCCAAGCTGATTGAATTTATTTTAAAAAAGTTCCCTTTGCAGGCTTTTTGGGGAATTATCGGTTTGATTGCCGCGTCCCCCATAGCTATTTTCTTGATGGGTGAGTTCGGTACTGTAACGCTAATTGGGATTATGACCGGAATAGTCGCTTTTGCAAGCGGCTTTGTGGTCGCGTCAAGTTTCGACAAACAATCATAAAATGTTGCCGGGAGAAGATTATGGAGCATAATAAAAAGAAGTGTGTTGAACTTGTCAACAAGGCAATCAGAGAATTTACAGTTATCTTACGTTGACCTGCATATTATTTTCTCCTCTAATATTATAGAGGAGATTTTTTGTGAAAGGAGGCACATCAATGCCCAAAATAATTGTCACCAGCTGCTACATCAAGCCCAATGCTCACAAGCGCTTCGGAAACTTTGTAAAGTACATCGCCACCCGTGAGGGCGTAGAGAAACCCACTCCAAAGCAAGAACCAAATCGCGATCTTGACCGCGAGATATTCATGAACTACTTGAATTCTCGCCCGAACTCGCATGGACTGTTCTCCGAAACGGACGCGCCCATCGTTTTGGATAAAGCTGCAAAGGAAATGGCAAATCACTCTGGCGCGCTCTGGACGCACGTTGTATCATTGAAGCGTGAGGACGCGGAACGCATGGGCTACACCGACTTCGTACATTGGCGTGACTTGGTGCGGCGGCACATTTCGGATATAGCTACGGCGCAGAAGATCGCTCCCGAAAACATTCGGTGGTATGCCGCATTCCATAACAAGGAAACCAATCCGCACGTTCACATTGTGGTATACTCTGCGGACGGAAAGCAAGGTTACCTTACCAATAAGGGGATAGAGAAAATCCGCAGCGCCTTTGCGAATGATATTTACAAAAATGAGCTGCAAAATCTTTATCAGCAGCAGACTGCTGTTCGCGACAAACTCCGTTCCGAAGCGGAAAGCGTTATGAAAAATCTGCTATCGAAATTAAAAAACAGCAATGAACCTGATCCGCAGCTCGAACAGCTTATTATGAAACTGCAAACGCAGCTGCGAAATTCCAAAGGCAAAAAGGTGTATGGTTACTTGCAACCCAATGTTAAGAAAACCGTTGATCAAATCATCGCGGAGCTTGCCAAGAACCCCGTGCTGAAGAAGATGTATGACGAGTGGTGCGCTCTGGAACAGCAGAAGTACGAAACCTATACGAGTGCGATTCAGAAGTTTCCGCCGTTGGAAGAAAACAAGGTGTTCAAGCCAATCAAGAATACGGTTATCCGTGCGGTGCTGGAGATGGATTCCTCAACAGAAATATTTGCGGAATATGGCGAGGATGTACTTGACGAAACAGAGTCGGACGAAGATTTATATATCAAATGGACGGCAGAGTATAAGTCTGCTTGCACGGAAATGTACAAAAATCATAATATCCTAAAAGCATTGGAGCTGTTCCGAACCGAAGCCGAAAAAGGAAATGTTCTTGCGTTTCACGATCTCGGTAAGATGTATCGAAACGGCTTGCTCGGTGATGATAATATTCCCAAAGCCGATGAATATTTTCAGAAGGCTTTGCAAGGTTTCCTCGCACTGGAACCGACAGCAAAACGGCTCCGTGATTATGTGCAGTACCAAGTTGGGAAAATGTATGCGCTCGGTTTTGGCACGGAGCAGGACTACTCCAAAGCGTTCGAGTGGTTTGAAAAATCTGCGGCAGCAGAAAATAAGTTTGCGCAGTACTCGCTCGGCAGCTTGTATTATTACGGGAACGGAACGCCGCAGAATTATGAGAAAGCGTTTGAATATTACAAGCTCTCCGCCAATCAGGATAACGCCTACGCTTGCTATGAAATAGCGAAAATGCTTCGTGACGGTATCGGCGTTGGGAAAAATCCGGAGCAAGCAGAGAATTATTTCAGAAGCGCTTACAACGGGTTTTTAAAAATTGCACAGGATAATCCCGACGAAAAAATATTATATCGGCTCGGCGTGATGATGTTCAGCGGAACGGGCTGCGACGCGGATCGGGGGTTGGGTATTGAATATATAAAGCAGTCCGCAGAGCTGGGAAACGAGTATGCTCAAGCGTTCTTGGAAAACAGCAACAGATACGTTCAAACAGCGGTGCAGAACGCCGTGTTCTCCATGCTGTTTTCATTCGGCAGACTTATCTCCGATGACTATAACCGCAGTCTGCATGGACAGAAACTCCGCACTGAGCATAAGCTGAAAGCCGCTATCCGCCGCAAGAAACAAGCGCTCGGCATGAAAGAAAATCCGCAATTCAAGGGGTGATCGATTGTTAAGGAAACACTGATTTAATCTTGCCAAAAAGGAAAAGAAGTGGTATAATAAAA
>CANRFR010000079.1 GCA_947629945.1 uncultured Clostridia bacterium
GCCGATAGAAAATAATTTAGCTGAACTTTGGAGCGCTTTCGATTTCATTATGCCGGGTTATTTATTTAATTACGCGCGTTTCAAGAAAACGTTTGAAACCCCCATCGCGGCAGAAAATGACAGCGGCGCTGTAAAAGCGCTGCAAAGCTGCGTCGCCCCGTTTATCTTAAGGCGCATGAAGAAGGATGTGCTCAGCGAGCTTCCCGATAAGACCGAGACCATTCTGCGAACGGCAATGAAGGGTGAACAGCGCAAGCTTTACGCGGCCAATGTATCAAAGCTCCGGGATGGTATTAAGGGCGGGCTTGGTGAAAAAAGAACCGACCGCGTCAAGATCCTCGCCGAGCTTACGAAACTGCGTGAGATCTGCTGCGATCCATCGCTGATCTATGAGAATTTTAAGGGCAAAAGCGCAAAGCTGGAGCAATGCGCCGAGCTTGTGGAAAGCTGTGTAAATTCAGATCATAAGATACTGCTGTTTTCTCAATTTACATCAATGCTGGATATCATCTCCAAGCGGCTTGATGATATGAACATCTCATACTGCACAATGAAAGGAAGTACGCGCCCGAAGGAGCGAATACGACTTGTAAACGAATTTAACGAAAATGATGTTAAAGTGTTTCTGATATCTCTTAAAGCAGGCGGAACAGGGCTTAACATTACGGGCGCGGATATCGTTATTCACTACGATCCGTGGTGGAATGTTTCAGCGGAAAATCAGGCTTCCGACCGCGCTTACCGCATAGGACAAAATAGAAATGTACAGATATTCAAGCTGATCGTCCAAAATTCCATTGAGGAAAACATTATCCGTCTCCAACGGAGCAAATCCGAGCTTAGCGAGCTGATTTACGGCAAAGCCGCCGACATCACCAAAATGTCTGCCGGCGAGATTCTGGAGCTTCTTGAATGATCAAAAAAAATAGGACGGTGCAATATTACCGTCCTATTATTTTATAATAAACGGATAGATTGTCAACCCAAGTGCAACAAGTTTCACCGAAATTTCATCAAAACCTCTGAATGGGTGAGGAAGCCCAAACGTTTTCTTGGACGGTTGTTGATGAGAGCGACAATCGGAGCTTGAGGAAAAGCTCCGCTTCCATTACCGTTTGCAGTACATCACTGAACAGCTCCTTCATGCTATTCATAATGTCGGTTGTACTAGTAAAATGCTGGCTGTTCACAAATTCCTTCAGCAGCTCCTTTGACGTTTTTTTCATAAAAAACACTTCCTTTCAGATTTTTCCTTGCTCTAAGTCTTGTCTGATCGGAAGTGCTTTATTCGGTTTTACACAAAATTTACTGGGGGCTCACATATGACAATATATTTGTGTCAGTCTGATGAGCGATTTCTTCGCTTATACTGTTATTGAGCATTTATAATTAACATTTTTTTACACACCGTCTTTTAAGACGGTATGTTTTGGCAATTTTGTTTAGTGCGGACGAGTGTTATGTTACAAGATTGTTGCCTAGAATGTTGTATCCATTAGCTTTTTGACAATCAAAACTCCTTGTTTACCAATATCATGTATCATATAATTACAAGGCGGGAATGTAAAATACTCATAGTTTGAGATTTTGAAGCTTGTCTCGCAAGTCACTCATTGCCTGATTTGATCTGCTTTCACATAAAATTTTGGGTAAATGCCATTCAAAAGGAGGATGTCTGTTATGTATGTTATATTTTTTAGTTCAACATTTATTGCAGTATTTGTCGTTGCTGCCATTGCTTTGGGATATAGTGCTTTTTGCGCGATCCATGGTTTTTTAGATATACTTTTATGTATCATATATATTCTTGTAGTATGCCTTGCCGTTGGTGTGTCAATATGGAGAATCATTGGCTGTGTTAAAAGAACAAAAAAGCAATCTACTCCTGTATTGAATGTTTTTATGACGTTACTTTCATCGGCTTGTCTCCTTTATGTTAATCACATAATTATAACTATAACAAGGGCTTCTGGAGATGGACTGTTTGGAGCTTTCTTGTTTATTTTTAATATACTGTTTGGCGGTGCCATCTGGCTAGCAGCTCTCGTAGGATGGGGAACGACAATTACATTTGAGGATGATTTTACATTTGATAATTTTAAGGGATTTCTTATGTCAGCAGGCAGCGCGTTGTTCTTGACTTGGTGGCTTAATTTATAAATACTTAAATAAGCATAAACCCAATTTATACGAACACTATAAAACTTATAATGTCTTTATAACACGCTTTATGAACTTTGTCCGCGTGATTATGATATAGAATTACAGAAAACGTGTAGTATAAATCATAGTTTATTCTTAAATCACTGAGACTTCCTCAAAACCTTATTTTTATCTACATCATATTCGTAGTAGAGAAACGTAATCTGACGATTAAGATTGACCGCCGTATTCACACTATCCACAACATTGTGTATTGCCTCGTTATCCGACTTTAATCTTTTCGACAGATAGATATGACACCCTAATCTTTTAATCAAATCTTCCCAAAATTTCTCAGCTTTAACAAAAGACTTTAATAAGCAAAATATTGATATTTATCATTACAGATTTACAGGGCTTAAACCACCCCCAAAAATTCAAAAATTGGTTTAACAGATACAAAAAAACAGCCTCATAAACGGCTTAACAAAGCCATTTATGAGGCGTTTTTTAATGGCTCCCCAGGTAGGACTTGAACCTACGACACCCTGATTAACAGTTTCCTTTTGAATATGTGCATTTTGTATATCTCCACCTCTCGACACGACTTCGATCGAAACGGTCAACTTGTCAATTTGCACAAAAATAAAGATATAAATAAATCATCGGACACTTTTTCTTTTTTGCCAAGCTTTTTTCTTTTTCTTGTTAAAGAAAAAGAAAAAAGCGGGGTTTTAATTTATGTCAACATTCGGTAGCGCAAGGGATTTTCAACGGTTGGAAACCTCTGCGCGGTTCTCGGCTCGTTCTGAGTTATTTTCGGCGCGAATTCGTGTTCGGTTCGCGTTCAACCCCCTGTAGCTAACAGGGGGGGTACTGTGTACATCATTACACCGCTCCGCTCGCATTGCGGCACGGCTTGAAAGGTTTACGTTATAAGTGAAAATATAATTCTTGTGGATTGGTTCTCGTTTACCCTTAAAGAAATGGATTTACATACAATTATAAATTGGCTCGGTCTGTCCTCAATCGACTGGATAGATTTAAAAGGACAATACGGCTACAGTTCCGGCAAGTTCTACGGCGGTATGTGGATTTTATATGATGGTCGTGATGATATGGGAATTTGTATCGAGTTCAGCGGTCAAGGCTGCCGCCAATACGAAACATCGGGCAAGCACATCGAATGTTCCGAACCCTCCGAACTGCACTTCATCACCACTCGACAAAATCACGCGTAAGGTATCCATCACATCCTTGACCTCGCGGCTTGCTTTTTGGGGAGTTATACCCTGCCGTTTTGCGACAGCTTTTATAAAATCGGTCTTATTCATTGATCGTTGTCCTCCTTGAAGAAATTCTCGAACCCCTCACGGTTAAGAGTTATGTATCTGAACTTGGTTTTACCGACGCGCTTTTGCGGACGGTAACGGACTTCCTTTGAAAGAACCCAATGCACCTTGATAAGGTCAAGAGCAAAGAGATTTTCGAGTATGCGCTTCATCTTGAACGGTTCCAGACTGTTGAACTCCAGCGCGGCATTGCAGCAATAGACTATCCGCTTGGGTACAAGATAGATGTATTTCTCATCATAGTACCCCATAAAGACCTTGTCGGGCTGAATATCTCCATAGTCCTTGACGGGGAGTAAATAATACCCGTCCGAACTCAACACGTTTTTCACGATGTGCAAAAAGCAGCACGTTTCCTTGTCTGCTATCATTTTTAAACCCCTTTCTTATTCAAATGGCGCGGCGTAATGTGACCTGTTGTTCCGTAAGGCTATCAAGACGCTTGCGGATTTTCTCTATGTCGGCTATGTTGTTCTCGTACAGATCGCGCTTATCCTCCTCCGAACCACGCGTAAGAATATCTTGCAGATATTCTATGTAATCCATTTTTTGCAGGCTCTCCACAAACAGCGGGTGTAACGGCTCAGACGGATTTTTGGGAGCGTGATCCCTGTGCCATTTGTAAAGTGTGGCTAAGTAGTCATTTACGATATGTCTTGCTTCACTGAGCCAATTCTGCATTTCGAATTTCGGATCGGTGGCTATTTTAATAGGAGCGGCGTACTTCCTATCAAACAACCGTAACCCAAAATCCTCACTGATCTTTCTTGCAGCGTCTATCTGCCGCAGTCCAAACAGCTTTGCTACAAATCCCGTTTGATCGCCCGTAGCCCCGCAGCCGAAACAGTAGAAGTGATCGTCATATACTTTAGGGCTCGGAGTTTTATCATCGTGGAACGGACAGCAAGCCATTCCCGCCCTGTTCATTTCCAAACCGTAGAACCGCGCGACCTCCGGCATGGGCAGACTGCTCTTTATTTCCGAGAAAACATTATCCAAACGCCTATCCCCTCTCCGTCAAAATATCTGAAAGGAAGTTCTGCTTTCTAACGCCGAAGATGTACGGCGAACAAATCTCGGCATAGTTTGTCCTTTCATCTATTCCGGTCACTTTGACACGCGTTTTTTAACCCTCACCCATTCAATTTGTGCGATTTTATAAATAATCTCTTTACCGAACTTCTTCTTTGTACAAATCGCCGATTGTGCCGTCGATAGGTTAAAAAGCGCCTCCATTTTTGACCGTAATATAAAAGAGAGGGTAATGATCGTAGCGTTTGCTGCCGAAAAACGAATTTAGGAGCAGCATGAAACGCCGAATGAAAACTCAAAATCTGGTAAGGTCAATTTTTGCGTTTGGAATAATTAGCAAGCACAGAAAGTTGGCCATACTTTGGCAACTTTTCCCAATTCGAGGGAATACCCCTCGAATTCGTTTTAGGGAACCCGACGCCCTAAAACTATCCCTCTAGCAAAATAGGCAGAGCCTAAAACCACTAAAATAACAGGAGGTCTGATTCTATGAGAAAATATAAATAGGTCAGAGAAAAGAAAGTTATATATTCGCTTGATGAATGGGCAAGGATAGAAGAAAGAGCCGCTTCGGTTTCTATGAAAACAAGTGCGTTCATAAGGCGCATATCGCTTGACGGACACATAACCTATATAAATATGGCGGCGGCAGGCGAAGTCATGAAAGCACTGCGAATCATCGGCACGAACATTAACCAGATCGCTAAAAAAGCAAATGAGATCAACAGCATTTACGCCGAGGATATTGAAAAATTACGAAAGGAGAACGAAGATATTTGCCATACCTTAAATCAATTTCTCTCCACACTACCGTCAATCGCAGCCTAGCCTACATACTTAACCCCGACAAAACCGAGGACTTACTCTACACCAATGCCGTGAACTGTTTGCCGAACGCAAAGGACGCATATTTTGCAATGAAAACGGTTTACGAGCAATTTTCCGGTGAAAAATATAACGCCCCATTGCCAAAACAGGGCAAAGGGAGCGTAAAAGCTATTCACTACATTCAGTCATTCGATCCAAAAGACAACATCTCACCCGAACTAGCCCACAAAATTGCGAGAACCTTTGCGCGCAAGGCTTTTGGGGATAATTGTCAAGTCGTTATCGCAACGCACATTGACAAAAAGCACGTTCACAACCACATCATAATAAATGCTTACGGAGTTGACGGGCATAAATTTAATGATAATCAAACGACGCTTAAACAGCTCCGCGACCATTCCGACAGGGTTTGCCTTGCGTTTGGAATAAAGCCTATTGAACCGAAAAAGGGAGTAAGCCAAAACGCTCCCTATAATGAATGGGAACATAAGCAACGCGGCACTTCTTGGAAACAAAAAATCCGTCTTGAAATAGACGGACTTATACTTAAAGTTAAGAGTGTTGACGAACTGCTTGCCGAGTTGGAAATGCTAGGCTACACCGTTCGGCGCGGGAAGTATATCTCGGTCAAGGCTCCCGATCAGCAAAGAGCTGTTCGCTTGAAAACGCTCGGTGAGGACTATACTGTAGAAAGCCTTGCTTCTAGGATTTTGTGGAAAGACGTGGGTTCGGGAGGAACGCTGCTTGGTCATCCGTCCGAGTTGAGCAAACTCTACACTGCGATGATTTATGATGTGGAGCAGCTTGCACTCACCGGAAGAAAAGTTCAGCGCAGGCGCGATACAGCCACGCCCTACTCACCGCAGAATGATATGGACGTTTACAAGCTGTCGGCACAGCTTACAATTATCAACCGTGACGATCTCCGCTCTATAGGAGAGGTCGAGGGAAAAATTCAGCAACTCCGGCATGAGGTCGAAAAGGCACGGCAGTAGCTAAATGTACTCGCCGCACAGCAAGATACACTCACAAGTCTTGCCGAACAAGCGGAAGAATACTTCTCGCTTTGGGAAAAGCAACAGCGCACACTTGCCGAGGAACTACGGGTAAAAATGTACAAGGCAGTGCTTGAGAGCCACAATACTCAATCGCGCTCCGATTATGACTATCTCAAAAATATAGTGTCGGAAACGGCACAAAAAACAGCACAGTTCAAAGAAAAATTCGAGCGGTGCAGACAGCTTTGTGAACTGTATTCGGATATCGCCAAAACCTATTATGATATTTCAAGAAGGGATTACATCTCGCTGCTTGTTGAGGAAAAAAGGCAGAACCGAGAGCGCAATGAGCGTTCAGATAAGCGGATATAAAAATAAGGCGGTGTTTGTATGCACCGCCTTATAAATTTATCACAGTCTATCGCTCAATAGGAAATCTGCCAAATACACGATTTTAACGCCATTGACATTTCCGCCTGCAAGTTCATCCAGAGTTACCACATATTTTGGGTAATGATCTTTTATATCTAAGAGATTGCCGATCTCGCGATCCGACTTCTCCGGAAGACTGCGGCAGACCTGAACATATATCCGTTCATCACGCTGTACGGCAACGAAATCGATCTCCCGTGTTTCAAATTTGCCGATGTAGACTTCGTATCCCCGCCTTAACAATTCAAAATAGACAATGTTCTCAAGCATTGATGAAATGGAACTTGGGTTAAATCCCATTATGCAATATTTTAATGAAGCGTCCGCAAGATAAAATTTCTCCTGGGTTTTCAGCACGGACTTCCCTTGCAGATCATAACGCTGACAGCGATAGATCACAAAGGCTTTCTCCAGCCATTCAAGATAATTGTAGACAGCCTCTACCGATAACGAACGCCCCTCGCTTTTCAAAAACTTCACGATAGCGTTTGCGGAAAACGGCTTGCCGACATTCTCAACGACATATTTTACGACACGGTCAAACAAATCAAAGTTCGTGACATTGTGACGTCTTGTAATATCGTTGGTGATAACGGATGTGTAAATTCCCTCTACGATCTGATAAGCGGATCGGTCATTGAAATTCCCCAGCGCAACTATCGGGAAACCGCCTGTTCTGATATATTCGTTCAGCAACTCTTTAGGAGAACTGCCGCTTGCTTTTTTGAAATCGAGATACTCGGCGAAAGACAACGTGAACACCGGTATTGAGATATATCTTCCACTTAAATATGTTGATATCTCGCTAGACATCAGCTTAGAATTAGACCCCGTTACATATATATCCGTATTCGCGTTTTCAAGCAAGCTGTTCACGGCTTTTTCCCAGCCGCCGATCTCCTGCACTTCGTCAAGTAAAATGTAGTACCGATCCCCGTCGATTATCTTCTCCTTGATGGCATTGTACATATCCTTGTCGGTCATGCCAATGTCCATATCTTCGGAAGTGTACCGCGCGAATATTATATGATTGTCCGGAACACCACTGCTTTTAAGATCGTCACGCAGCATTTCCAGAATGGTCGATTTTCCACAGCGACGAATACCCGCCAAGATCTTAACCAGCGGAACATCTCTATACATTTTGAGCATATCCATATAATGCGGTCTTTTTATCATATGATCGCCCCCGTTATATAGTATACCAAAAAAGCTCTGATTTGTCAAGAGTTTTTGCCAAAAAGTCAGAAAAACTAGTGAAATTTTGAGAGTTCCACACCTATATTGGTATATTCATGAAATATTGGTTTTTCATGCTAATCGAAATGAAATCTATATAACGCTTGCAAAAGTAAAACTCAGCTTAAAGTTATAACAGAGTTGGCGGTCCTTTTCTCATTGCCGACAGCAGTAGTATAGAAGCGTTGCTCTATACCCCACAGCAAATACTTCAACTGATCCTCGTTCCCAATATTAAATATATTATGCGCCGAATCATATATATTAGAATATTTTGCAATATACTTGAATATCCTCTTTTGGTCACTTTCGTTATAACCCTTTAGTGTATCCATTGCCATAGCAATCAACTTTCGATTGGATGTCTTAACACATGAAGAATTAAAACTATCCGTACAGCAGATGAATTCGCTATTTAAAAAATTTTGTGTTTCCTCATCAGTCGCTTCTCTATACAGATCACCAATTTTTTTTAAAATTGACGTAATTCTAGATAAGCTAGTAAAGTAAAGGGTATCGCAATCCTTTTTATATATTGCATCTGCCTCTTTGTTGACATTTATGAACAACCCATTAGGCTCAAATTTATAAGCATCTCCAAAAAGAACCATTTTCTTAGGTTGCAAGCTTGCCTTACTTATGTTTTAAAAATAATATATATCATCTTGAAACGAGCATAAATAGTCAATCTTAGCAAATTCATCTTTTCTAAGATTGTCATAATTGACAGAAGAAAAATCCGAACCAAGAATATCCAAATAATACAGTGTTTGAGAAAAAGCCTGGATTTTATAAAACTCATCTTCGCTTAATAAAGTGGCAGGATCATAATCAACAGCATTTCCAAGATTTTCAGGTAATGTATATATTTCTTCTCCGCTAAGCATCTTTCTGTATGTCGGAACTCTTGTTCCAATTTTCACCTTTGCCAACAAACAATTCATATGTTATCCCTCCCTATTGCAATATACGACATGTCATTTATTCGTCTTAAATTGTTAAACGCAACACTATTAGGTGATCGAATATCTTTCCTTGTTATTATAAATACCTTAGTGCCATCAGAAGTGGTTAAATCGTAATATTTATATCCCAAAATTAACAACAAGGGGTTAAAACATTTTCTTTGAACAGAAAAAGTAAGAACAAATATGATTATATATACCATAATCAATACGCTTAAATCTTCGACACCAAGTCCAATAAAAACGTATCCTAGGTAGTTAGCAAGAAAATCATTCTGAGCTTCTTCGACATCTTCACAGCCGCTTATATTATCAGCCGAGAAAAATCTCATGATAAAAAGCCAAACGGCTGTAACGATAAAAGGAACAAGAACCATAGCAAGTGATGTGATAATAAAGCTGTTACATATAAAAGTGCACCGCTGTTCAATAGCACATACCACCCACACCCATAAAGTGGATATGAAAGTAAAAATAAATCTATTTATCACCTTATTATCTCCTAAACATTGATATTTCGAGCAAATTCTCCATTTTTTACTAATATTATACACCAGCTTACTTAAAATGTCAAACCCTTTAAGAAATTCATCAATTAAATCGGTTTTTGATTATCAACGTATGATAACTATAAATTATCGCCGCTACAACAACTAGGAAACATTAATTTTTATGTGTTGTAAATCGTAATCTGAAAACATAGGAGGGAAAATATGAGCTTTTCAATAATTATTTCGTATTATCAAAACATTAATATGCTGAAAAACTGTATTCATTCTTTAATATCAATGTTACAGGGAGAGCAGGATGTTGAAATATTAATAATAAACGACAATCCCGATATTAACCTCGTTTCTCAGCTTTCAGCTATAAGCTGTCCGTTGCCATTGCGTGTTATACAACTACCTGCCAACAGAGGTCATTCTGGGGCTTGCGCTGTCGGAGTAGATAATAGTGAGGGAAAATATCTGATTTTCTTAGATTTTGATATTATTGTCTCAGCAAATTGGTTCACAGAATTGAAGAAAACTTTCTTTAGACATCCAGATTGCGGGGCAGCGACATCAACTATTTTAGATTTTTCCAATAATCAGATAGTTTACTTCGGAATGGAACTCTTCAAGTCGGAAACTATAAAGCCATTTCAAGGAGCTACCAGACATAATTCATATGTTTTTCAAGACCGTTTAAGTCAAATTGTAACATCCGGATGCATGCTCATCAGTCGCGAAAAATACATGGAGTCTGGAGGATTTGATTAGGCTTTCTACAATTCATGTAATGATTTGGACCTGTCTATGAAATTGAATTCCGCGGGATATAAAAATTTTATTTCCGCCAATTCAATCGTTTATCATAGAGGGAACGTTTCTGGCGAGGTGCGATTTACTTCTCATATTTACGCGCGATCATTGTTTTTCAAAAATGGAGCAAGGAAATCGAATCTGGCAACGGCAATTCACTCTCTATTTTACAAGACATATACGCTCGGCAGTCAGTTCTATGCGGCGACTATTTGATAATTGATTTTTCATCCTCGATTTTCAGTGACAGTTATCTGGATTGCATATATAATGCAAAAACATTGCCGCGATAAATAAATACCGTATTAGAAGTAATTCCCCAAAGATCATTATTACCGACTATTTTTTATGGGATATATGTGCGCTGAATATTCCAATTTTATATTTTGTAGATGATTATCGCAACATTATGAATAATTATCTGTGGTTTAGTATGAGAGAGGAGAAAAAAGACATAGTTGCAGATCGTAACGGTAATATTATTAGCATCTTAGCATAGTCGGATAATATGGCAATGCTCCATAAAATGCGAAGTACGGTCTTTGTGCGGTGTCGTCTTATGTTGTTATACATAAAATTCTTTTGCAGAACTGTATGGCGTTGTTTTAAAAAATGTAACCAGATCCGCAAACCCCCAAAAAGCAAAGCTGTCAATTTTTTGAATATTTGTTTTATTATATATTGATTTGCAATATTCAAATAATTCGTTGGAATTGGTTTTGTCACAGCGCAGTTGAACACGTTTTGTTAATTCATTGTCATTTAATCGAATTGATGTCAGTAGTAGATTTGTCAAAACTGGATACTGCTTATATTCTATTTGATCGTCCAATGTTTTTAGTGCTAGATCAAAATAGTATTTCGCTTTTTCAAAATCGTTTTTGCTGTAACAAACAACCCCTAAATTATTATATATTCTAAATATTTCGAAAGGAAACCCATATAGGGTACACGTGTGCAGCCTTTCTTCCAAAGTGTTCCAAGAGGAACGAGTGTCATCATTGAATAGCTGCGCAAGTGCTAACAAATTGTATCCACGCGAAAGCTCATACGAACGATTATTGTTTCTGCTTTGAAAAATGCAATCGTCAGCAGCCTCTATCGCCGAATCATATTCCCCCTTAAGAATATCAATAAAAGCCTTGTGCCAAGCCATTTCAAGATCTCTTGATATATTGTGCTCCGTACACAGCTCATAATCTTTTACAGCCAGATTAAATTCATCAATTATTAGAGCGGTGGATGCTTCTTTTCCATTGGCTTTCCAGTTGTAAAAATGATATAGCGCCATATCGCTATGAGTCGTACTTGTCCAAAATGGATCTTTCAGTTCACTTAAAGCAATGTCTAACGAGTTTTCAAGCTTGATTTTTGCCGCATCAAATTGTCCTAACGCAATATATGCAACACCATATCTATTTTCCGCAATGAATCGGTACTTCGTCGGGATATCTGGTATGCGTTCCAGAATACCTATCCACTCAATCGCGTTTTCATATTTTGCACGTCAAATGCAAAAGTAAATGCAACACAAAGCCAAAAGCAGTGATGAAAGTTTA
>CANRFR010000080.1 GCA_947629945.1 uncultured Clostridia bacterium
GCAACAATCTCGTCCGCGACCGCTAAACCTATCCCCGAACCGTGCTTGGTCTTGTTCGCCTTATAGAACTTCTGTTTTACCTTTGGCAAGTCCTCGGGAGCTATCCCCGCGCCCGTGTCGCACACCGAAATCTTCACCGTATTGTCGTTCTTTTCGGCGACCACCTCTATCGAACCTCCCGGCTCGGTATATTTCAGCGCGTTATCTATAATATTTATAAAAACCTGCCGCAGACGATTTTTGTCGCCCACCACAGCGCACATAAACTCCGGCTCGTTATAGGACAACAGGATATTCTCCTTTTTCGCCTTATCGTTATATATAAGCAGCGCGTCCTCAAGCTCCGCTATAACATCGATAGTTGTGGGCTGAAGCGAAAAATGTCCGCTTTGTATGCGCGAAAAGTCCAACAAGTCCTCAACCATCTGTTCAAGACGCTTGGTCTCGCCCGTTATGACTTTCATTCCCTTATGGAAAGTTTCAGGGTCGTACCCCGCCTCCAAGGTCTCACTCCACCCCTTAATTGCCGTTAGCGGCGTACGAAGCTCATGAGACACCGAGCTTATGAAATCGTTTTTTATCTGCTCGGAGTTTTCAATCTCGTCCGCCATTTCATTGAACGCACGTGAAAGCTGACCTATTTCGTCGTTGCTTGATATGGCTATGCGCTCCGAAAAATCACCCTTTGCCAACTTTTTAGCCGTAACTCCGATACGTCCCAGCGGCACGCAAATGGACTTTACGAAATACACTCCCGTAAGCGCCACCACAAGCAAAATAAACGCGGAAAGCAGCAAGGTGGTCAGCATTATCCCGGATATCTGACTGTCTATCATATTAAGCGACGTCACGAACCGCAGCGCACTGTAATTACTGCCGTGCTTCGCGATAAGCGTTGTCACCGCCAGAACATTGTCGACGCCGTCTCTGCCACGGTAAACTCCCAAGCCGTTTTCGTTTTGAAGCGCCTGCTCGTAATCGGGCATAAAATATTCCCTGTCGGGCGAAAATCCGCTTGAAGACAGCGACACCTCTCCGTCCTTATTAATCGACATAAGCTCCATCTGGTCCTTCTTGTTGAAGCTCTCGACGATATTGCGCACCTCGGAAGAAAAATTCGTTGAAAGATCCTCATAATACCTTGACAAGATCGTCTGGGAAGCGTTCGCTTCGGAAACAACATAGCTTTCCGCCGAGCCGTAATAATATTTTCTCGTGAAATAGTACACGCAGATATTCGCAATGACAAGCAGCACCGCCGCCACCGACAGCGTATTCACCATCCACCGCACCGAAATGGAGCGGTCGTTCAAGCCTCGGTGCTTTAAAGGTTTGATATCATTTTCCATTTTTTGTTCCGTTTCAAACGTTTATCCGTTTCAAGCGTTTGCGCTCGGCTAACGTGTTTTGACGTTCAGCCGTTCCACTTATAACCAAAACCCCAAACCGTTTGTATGTATTTCGGTGTTGAGGGATCGTCCTCTATTTTCATACGCAGACGCCTGATGTTCACATCAATGACCTTATCCTCGCCGACGTAATTGTCACCCCAAATGTGCTTTAAAAGCGACGTTCTGTCCACAGGCGAGTTGCGGTTCTTCATCAAAAATTCCAAAATATGGTATTCTATTTGCGTAAGGTCGATGGGCTTTCCGCGGTTGTATATCATTCTGTTCTGATAATCCAGTGTGAAAGGACCCGACGTAAGCGTTTTAGGCTCCTCGCGGCGCGAACGGTTCACACTGACGCGGCGGTAGATCGCGTCCACACGCGCCACAAGCTCCGACGGAGAAAACGGTTTTGTAACATAATCGTCTGCTCCTATCATAAGGCAATTTACCTTATCCATCTCCTGTGATTTCGCCGACAGCATTATAATGCCTATCTCGCTTGACTGTTCGCGTATCCAGCGGCACAGTGCGAAGCCGTCCATTCCGGGCATCATAATGTCCAACAGCGCGACGTCAAAATTTCCGCCCTGCTTTTCGTATTCCTCAACAGCGTCCTCTCCGCTTGCCACATCCGTGACGTCATAACCCGCGCGGCGAAGATTTATTACCACAAAATCGCGTATGGAGTTTTCGTCCTCGACTACCAAAATTCGTTTCATAATACCCCCATTTTCCAATTATCGTGTCTGTCACAGAAGCACAAAGCTGTCCTTAAATTCACTTTCGGTAAGCGACAGATTTTTGTTTTTGAAATTGCCGTCGGCGGCGTAATATTTAATATCCTCGCTTTCGCCCAGAAAACGCATTCCGTTCACTGCATTGTCGTCCTCTTCTGTTTCCTTTTCGACAACGTGTATACGCATGATCTCGTTGTCCTCGGCAGCTTTTAAGCCTGTTTTCGCGTCATACGAAATAAAGATTATATCGTTGCTGTTAAAGTCCGCTATAGCCGAGACCACGCCCATCCAGCGATTTGGAAACAGCAGCGCAAAGCGGTATTTTCCCGAAAAGTAGCTGTACGCCTTTTGCGTAAAGTTGTCGTTCTGAACGGTATACCACTGCACCGCGCATATCTGCTCGGGCTTGGTGAGCGTTTCATAACCCGGCAGCGGCGTGGTGGACGGTATCTCCACAAAACCGTCGTTATCGATATCAAAACTGTATATCTCCGCCATATAATCATTCACCTGGCGCGAAATTATCCCCGCCGCGGGGTTGCTTCCCACGCTGTCTGGACAGAACAGGCGGCTTCCGTAGCAATAAAGCACGTCCGTGCCCGACTGTCCGCCGCCCTTTGAGTAATCGAGAAAAAGCGCGGGCGTATTTTTGTTTAAATTACCCTTTGTTACGCGGATATAGTCCACCGCTCCTCCGTAAAGAGGAGTATTCGAGATAAGCTCCAACCTGTCCCCGCCGTCCGTATACATTGACGCATAAGCGGTTTTAAGCTCCTTATTGACGTTCACAATAATAAGCTCGTTTTGATTGTCCTTGTTTATATCCGCGACTTCCATACAAGAATACGTCGAAGCAAGCTGCTCAAAAGGCTTTTTGTCCTTATATTTCAGCACGGAAAACGCTTTCTCTGTCTGATTTAACAGCGTGTAACTCAATACTATGCTCGGCGGCTCGGAACTTTCAGAAACGCTCTGGCTATCGCTCAAGCTGCCGCTCTGGCTATCGCTCAAGCTGTCGCTCCGGCTGCCGCTCCCACTAACGCTCTCCGCGCCGCTTATCTCGGCGGACTTCGGAGTGCTTTCGCCCAAGCAAGCAAACACCGCTGTCTATCTCGTTTCCCGGACAAGCAAGATCGTAGGTCGACTCCCACTTGCCGCTTGAACTGTCAAGAAACTTCAAACGCAGCGCACTCTCTCCGGAACGAATATCCTTGCTTTCATAAAACACCAGCGCTTCATCGCCCGGCTCGTCGTCGATATTGCGAATAACAAACGCGGAACGGTAGTCGCCGTTTCTGGGATATTTCAGCTTGACATTTTTACCCACGCTGTTTATAAGCTCTTGATAAATCTCGTTCTGGTCTTCGGTGAGCTTCGGCGGCGACAAAAGGTTCTCCACTGCGGTAGTCAGCGAACATCCGCTCATAAAAAGACAGGAAAGACAAATTATCAATATTCCCATACGCTCTGACAGCCTGTTTTTTTTCACGTTAACTCCTTTTGAGATCGAACATAGGAAATCCGTTGCGGAGTTCCAAACCCTTTCCTCCGTCTTGCTTCCGACTGCGTTATCTCTGAACGTCTTCGTCTCTTTTGCCGATAAACAAAAATGCCACTCCCGCCGCCGCAAGCGCCGCGAGGAACAATTCCACCCACGGCGTAAACACCATCGCGTAAGCGTTGACGCCCTTTTGCGCTTGTTTAAAGCTCTCGGCAATGTAAGTCGAGGTTACAATTCTCGCTTTCACCTCGCTTGAAGCGGCGATCTTCGCTATCATCGTGCCAAGCGCGTTCGACAGCGTGAGAGAAGCCGACGCCACTCCCCAAAAAGCCAAAGCGGCGCGGGTCTTTGAAGACTCGTTGCCGGAGAGGTATCTTCCCAGCAGCACAAAGAACACCGACATTCCGATAATGCTAAGGGTCTCGATAAGATACTCGGGAACCGTGACGATAGCCATTCTGTTCATAAAGCCGTAAATACCGCGGCAAATGCAGTACACCCCGATAAGCGAGTAAGAATAGCCCAGCCCGGGGGTAAATTTCTGTTTGACGAGCGTTACGAACGCTATAACCAACAAAACCGTTCCGAAAATAAAGTCAGACAACATCAAAAATCTGTTCGGAGTTATTGCGTGAATCTCGGCGATCCCCTCGTAAATCGCGAATCCACCCGCAAAAATCGTCAAAAAACCCATCACCACGGCTCCAACTGTCGGGACAGCCGCTGCGGTCAGATCTTTCGCGCCGTTTTTTTCGTCAATCTTAGCGGTAAATATCGCGGCTGCCGACGCTATCGCTATCACTCCGAAATAAAGCAGATTGCACAAAAGCTCGTCGCCGTGATACAAAAAGCCCGTGTTCATATCCGTGTGTGCGGAAATCACGAAAACCCGTGCCGCGGTGCTCAAAATCACGCCGAGCGCCATAACCAAAAGCGTTATCTTGCTGTTTTTTTTCATTCTATCGCTCCTCATTTGTTGTTCATACACTGTTTGCGATTTTTACATACATATATATTATAGCACATCTTCCGAATTATTTCAATACCTTATTTGCCAATGATATGTGAATTTTTGACGAAACTCAAAAATCCCCTGCGGTCGGCAGGGGATTATATTATGGTCGTTTATCTATCGGTATGTACTCTCTGTTAAGGTTAATTGCCTTATAAGCGGGACGTATAATGCGCTTGCCGTTTATCATCTCTTCCATACGGTGAGCGCACCAACCCGCCATTCTGGCGCAAGCAAACAACGCGGTGTACATTTCAACGGGGATACGCAGCATTCTGTAGACCAGCCCCGAATACATATCAACATTAGCGCATATATTTTTGATAGCGCCGCGCTCCTCGGCAAAAACTTGCGGAGTTAAGCGCTCTATCGAATTCAGCAGCTTGAATTCGCGCTCGAAATCGGTGCCGCGCGCCAAATTCATCGCGTTCTCCTTTAGGATAACGGCTCTCGGGTCGGACAGCGTATAGACCGCATGCCCCATACCGTAGATAAGTCCCGAGCGGTCGCCCGCCTCTTTTCGAAGCAGCTTTGTGAGGAACGCCGCGACTTCCTCGTCGTCCTCCCAATCCTTAACGCCCGCTTTAACGAAATCGAGCATCTGCATAACCTTGATGTTCGCTCCGCCGTGACGCGGACCTTTCAGCGAACCTATCGCCGCCGCATACGCGGAATAGGCGTCCGTTCCCGAGCTTGAAACGGTTCTGCAAGTGAAAGTGGAGTTATTACCGCCGCCGTGCTCCGCGTGGAGCATAAGACACAGGTCTAAAAGCTTGGCTTCCTCGGGAGTGTAAGCGCGGTCGTCGCGCAGCGTTGAAAGAATACTCTCGGCGAGGCTCTCGTCCTTGTTGATCTGGTGCATTACCATCGTGTCGTTGTTATAGAAGCGGCGCAGCGCCTGATAAGAATCCACCATAATAGCGGGCAGCTTGGAGATGACCGAGATAGCCTTTAACATCTCGCTTTCCGCAGACTTGTTCTCGGGGTCGCTGTCGTAGCTGTAGAGCGTCAAGACCGCTTGCTGCATTTTATTCATAATGTTTGGCGAGGGGTTACGCATAATAACGTCCTCGCTGAAATAGCGCGGCAATTCGCGATATTCGGCAATGAGCCGCGCGAAGTTCGTAAGCTCGGTCTCGTTGGGAAGCACGCCGAAAAGCAGCAGATACGCAACCTCTTCATATCCGTAACGACGGTCGTTCAGCGCGCCGCTGACCAAATCGCGGATATTATAGCCGCGATAGATAAGCTCGCCCTCGATAGGCTGCTTGTCGCCCTCGCTCATAACGTAACCGTGAACGCAGCACACATTCGTAATACCCGCGACCACGCCCGAACCGTCGGAGTTGCGAAGTCCGCGTTTTACATTGAATTTAGTGTAAAGCTCCCTGTCGATAACGCTGTTTTTTACGAAGTCGTCGCACATGTGGCGAAGCTTGTCGGTTGATTTCAGTTGTTCCAATTTATCAATATTTTCCATAAAATAATTACACACACCTTTATTTATATTTGACCGTTGCATAATTCCGCTGTGCAAATTTATCTGTCCTTAACTTAATTATACACCTTTTTTTTCTTAAAGTCAATAGGGCTTTGAATTTTTTTAGGTTTTGTGTTGCAAAATGCACAAAATGAGTAATATCTATTTTCTCGCCTAAAGCGAGTTAAAACTAAACTTTAACGAGGTAAAATATGCCAAAGAAAGTCACAATAGTATCCGCAGCGGCGTTGATTTTGCTTACCGCCGTGATTTTGATAACGGTGAAGCTCACCGCGAAGCAACCGACCGACGTTCCCGAAAAAATAAGCGTTTACGACAGCGCGGCGGGAGTAATTTATACGCCGAAATATGAAACGTTTCTCGCGGGGTGCGTCGACGGCTTGCTGACAACAAGCGGTTCGGAGTATGAACAAGAAGCTCTTAACGCGATAGCCGCCGCTCAAAATTCTCGTATAAAGTATTATTTGAACACGAAAAGCGGCTTTGAAAACCTCGGCGCAGACCTCTCGATAAGCGAAGATATCCCTTATGCCGACAAGTCTCCAAGCCCGAAAGCGTGCGCGGCGGCAAGATACGCTTTATCGCACTCGCTGACCTACAACGGAGAGCCGTTCAACGCGCCCATTTGCAAAATCTCATCGGGGCGCACCGACGAATGTCCACCCTACTCTCCGTCCATTGGACTGCCATGCGACGAAAAAGCCGATGGCTTTGCGGGCAGCAGCGCGTTTACTCCCGAAGAAGTGCGCGCGGCTTTGGGCGGCGGCAATATCTCGTGCAACTTCGGCGAGTGGCTCGAAAACCCCGTTTACGGCGACAACGGCACACTGCTTTTTGTCACGTTCGACGGGAAGAACATAAGCGGCGAGGAACTGAAAAAAGCGTTGGGTCTGCGGAGCACCGCCATTTCGACAAAGTTTTCCGAGGACAAATTTATTTTCACAACAAAAGGACTCGGAAACAACAAGGGTTTAAGCGTCAACGCCGCCAATTATCTCGCTCAAAAAGGGAAAACAGCCGGGGAGATACTCGATATCTTTTACCCCGACTGTAAACTAAAGAAGCCCTGATCAAATCTGACGCTAGCATAAAACCCGTTAATTCAGCGAAACGTTCTCCGCAAGCCGCGAGAAAAGGTCCACGATAAACTTCGGAGTATTCGGCAATCGCGACGTTATTGCCGCTCTGAAATCCTCGGCAGATACCGCGCCGCTGAACGTTATCTCGCCGCTCGCCTTTTTGCCGAGCGCGATTACTCCTTTAGCCGTACCGCCTATCGCGATATCGCCCGAAGCATAACCGCCGAACGCGTATTTTCCTATCGACGCGCCGCCAAAGGTCAGCCACCCGAACGACACTCCGCCTAACGAGAACAGACCTGCGGCAACTCCCCCCAGAGCAAACACTCCCGCCGCGATCATTCCGTTGGCGGCAGCGCCCAATGCCAACATACCGATTGAGATAACGCCAAGCGCGAACAATCCCACCGAAACGATACCCATTGACAGCAATCCGATTGAAATTATACCGCGCGCGCGTATTCCGATAGCTACAAAGCCTTTCGCAACGCCGCGCGATGTGATATGCACAAGCGGCATACCCCACAGCGTTTTTTGACTTTTGTACTCGCCGTTTACAAAACGCCGTCTGCTTTCGATTTTTGGCGAAGCGCTGAACGGGTCAAGCTTTTCCTCGTTAAGCGCCGTGCCGCCCTTGATAAGTTCGTCCGCTGTTATTCCAAACAGCTCGCTCATCGCGGCGAGCTTTTCCATTTCGGGAGTGGTCAAGCCCAGCTCCCACTTCGACACCGTCTGCCGCGTTACTCCCAAACGCTCTCCAAGTTCCTCTTGCGACCAGCCGCGCGATTTACGCAGTTCCATCAACTTATTGGCAAAATCCATAATTTTCTTCTCCTTAACAGATTTAATCGAAAGTCTTTCGTTACTTAAATTGTAACATAAACTTCCCAAAATGTCTACCAATTTCCGTTTGAACTTTGTCAACCAAAGTTAACATTGGCTTTGCAATGCGCTTTTGGAACGCAAAAACAGCGAGAGGAATGTGTGATACCCTTAACGGAGAAATCCAAAAAACCGAATAGGTAGGATAGAGTAATCTACACATCAGACAAGGCGTGCGGATAAGGTACGGAAACCGTCCCGCGTTATAACAGCATAATATCGGCAAAGACCGCGGTTATATGAAATCGCGGTCTTTTTGTTTAAAAACGGCAAAATTGTATGCGATACCTTTTGGGCGGTCTTGTATCCGTTGTTTTTGTGCGCTACGAGGCTGTCTGTTAAACAAGGAATAAAGCATAGGGCATTTCGGAATATAGTTAAATTCAAAGTACTTCCAAAAAATTCCACAGGAACATAAAAACATGAATTTCCTCTGCATATATGTCAATTAAGTGATTTTTCCGTCATTTAAGCGATTTCTATTGAAAACTTGAAAAAGATTTGCTAAAATATAAAAAAACTAAAGTAAGACTAAGGAGGGCGGCGGATATGCTAAAGTGCGCTAATATATAGGAATAGTAGGCTTTGTCTGCCCTTTGAAGAATTTCACAAGCCCGCCGTGCCGAGGTATTTCGGAGCGGCGGGCTTTGCTGTCCTAAATTTAAGGAAAGGGTGGATATTATGAATAAAATTGTTTCGGCGGTTACGGCGGCACGATTTCGGGCAATGCTGCCGACGGCAGCGGCGGCGGTGGTGTGTACAACAGTAAAACATTCACAATGAGCGGCGGCACGATTTCGGGCAACACTACCGGTAAAAGCGACGGCGGTGTACACGCTACAGCGGTACTTTGACGCTGAACGGGAATGTCAGTATAACGGGAAATACAAAAGACGCAACAGCAGACAATGTATATCTCACTAGCGGCGAGACCCTCACCATAGGAGGCTTTTCAACCCTTTCACGAATAGGCGTTGCTACCGCACAGTCAGTATCCGGCTGCGCTAAGGGCGTTAACATAACGGGAACGGTCAGCAGCGATATAAGCAGCTGCTTTACGCCGGACGTGGACGGACTGATCGTTGATTATAAGGACAACAAACTGCGGTTGATAGAACCGCATAGCTACAATTCTACTTACTCCTGTGACGATGGTCAGCATTGGCATGAGTGCTCTGTCTGCGGCGATAAAAAGGACACGGCGGCACGGCGACTTGCCAAACACAGGCGACCTGCTCCGTCTGCGGACAGAAATACGGCAGTTTGGGTGCTCACAATTACAGTACGGCTTGGACAGCGGGCACTGATCAGCATTGGCACGCGTGTCAGACCGCGGGCTGTACCGATAAAAGCGACACCGCCGATCACACCTTTGTGCAGAAAAAGGACGGCACAAACCATTGGCAGGAGTGCTCCGTCTGCGGCTATAAAAAGGACGTAACGGCGCATGCATGGGGCAGCTGGGAGCTGACCGCGGATCCCACCTTAAAAACAACGGGAGAAGCGGAACGCACTTGCAGCTGCGGCGAAAAGCAGACCAAGACGGACGTTCCCGCGCTGACCGATACAACGGTATGGACAATGGACAGCGGCAGCCGCAAAGACCCTACCATTAAAGATAAGGGCAGCGAGGATTACACAAGCGAATACGGCACGGTAACCCTGCCCATTCCCGAGCTGACCGATCCGATATGGACAAAGGTCAGCCGCACAGACCCGACCCTTGACGGCACGGGCAGTGAGAAATACACAAACACGGACTATGGCGACGTTACGATAACCATTCCCGCGCTGACCGATCCAATCTGGATAAAGGACGATAGCAAACACGTCGAGCCGACCGAGGAAGATACGGGAAAGGATGTTTACATAAGCGAGTACGGCGAGGTTGAGGTCATACTTCCCGCAAAAGAGCATACTCACGTTTGGGGTAATTGGACAATAACGACAGAACCTACCATTACAGCAACAGGCACGGCAAAGCGCGTTTGCACCAAGAATGCCGAACATACAGATACAAAAACGCTTCCCGCTCTTACAGATACTTCCGTGTGGACAAAGGCTGACGATAAACACGTTGACCCCACCAAGGACAACGACGGCAAGGACGTATATACAAGCGAATACGGTGAAGTTATCGTCGTTCTGCCCGCGCTCGGGCATACCCACGAATGGGGCGGGTGGACGATAACGACAGCTCCGACCTTGACGGAAACAGGTACGGCACAGCGCGTTTGTACTTTAAACAACACGCATATTGACACAAAAACGCCGCCCGCTCTTCGCCGCTTTTTTAATTTTTTTAGCCGGTTTTTTTGTTACACGCTGAAAAAACAATGTTTCGCGAAAAACATATTGCTTTTTTGCAAAAAAAATGAAATTTTGTAAAAGCGACTTTTTGTGACATTTTTTATTTAATTCAAAAAAGCTATGCGGTTATCCCGCTAATCAAGGAGGTGCAGTTTACACAATGTCATTTGATAAAAAAACAAATACGAAAAAGAACATATGGCGGCGACTGCTTATATCTACCCTCTGTTTTTGCGTATTGTTCGCGTTATATTCCGATATGTCGGGTACGTTTTTTACATTTGCCCAAGATATGGAGAATAACGGCACAAAAACGAATGTTGATCCGACGGAGTATGAGGAGCGGCAAAGTCAATATGAGGCGGCATGGCAAAATGCGCCGGGAGAAGAATTGTCATACGGCTCCTTCTCGGAAGCAATTGAAAATGTCGGCGCCGACGGAACGGTTATATTGCTGTCAGACGTTTCCCTGACGGCGGGAATAATCGTTTCAAAGCCGATGACAATAACCTCATGGGACGCAGACGCGCCTTGTACCATTACAAGTATAAATATGGCAGCGGATACCGACGACAGAAAAGATTTCGGCAGAATCTTCACCGTCAGCGGCTGTCAGCTTATAATGCGGGACATTGTTCTGGACGGCGGAAAAAACGTCGGAACCGCCTCCTATCACCCATTGATATGCCTGACCGACAATGCGGTTTTGCGCATGCTTAAAGGAGCCGTACTGCAAAATGCCGAAAACATATCCCCGAGTATGTGCGGCGGAGGAGTCAATATCAGATTCGGACAACTCTATATGTACGAGGGCTCGATGATCACGGGCTGTAAATCAAGGCATGGCGGCGGCGTTGAAGTAAACAGTAAAACCAAAGCGCCCACGGCGGCTGTGTTCGGCATGGCGGGCGGCAGCATCGAAAACTGCGAAGCAGACTGCGGCGGCGGTGTATACGTTAACATAGGTCAGTTTCAAATGCTTGGCGGAAAAATTACGGGCAACATCGCGGCAGGCAGTGTGCACGACGCGGGTGGCGGCGGGATCTATGTGGCGGGAGAAAGGTATACGGCGGCAGTCCGTATAGCGGGCGGCGAGATCTCGGGCAATACCGCCTCGTCCACCGGCGGCGGTATCCTTGTGAACGGCGGATATACACTGCTTCAAACAGAAGGCGGCAGAATCGAAAAAAACAGCGCGAAAACCGGCGGCGGTGTTTCCATGATTTTGGGAACGCTGAAGCTGTTCGGCGGTACCGTAAC
>CANRFR010000081.1 GCA_947629945.1 uncultured Clostridia bacterium
GGGGGGGGGGGGGGGGGGGGGGGAAAAGGGAGCGCGAGGGGAAAACCCGTAGGGAGAGGGGAGAGGGGGGGCTTCCTGCCGTTTGAAAAAATACTACAGGTAGATTTCAAGAATGAATTTGTGGGGATATCAATGGTAGACTGCCCCCCTCGCCTCTTTCCCGAAGGGTTGTCCCCTCGAAACCGGCAACGTAACAATTCAAATTAGGTAAAAAACATTATATGAAGTATTCCCCCTCGCAACGGGCGCTTAAAAATTACAATTTAACGTGAAAGAGAACTTTTTATACACACTGTAATCCGCCTGTTGGCGGGATTTTTTTTGATAAAAAATTTTTTAAAACTACTTGACAAATAAAAACGATTGTGCTATAATACAACTGTACTAATTCATATGATACAGTTAATACAGAGGTAAATATATATGTTTTCAATGAGATTGCAAGGCGGCGCGCCGATATACGAGCAGCTTGAACAGCGAATAACGGAGCTTATTTTAAGCGGCGAAATGACGGAAAACGAAAAACTGCCCGCTGTTCGGGAAATAGCGAAGCAGCTTTCCATCAACCCCAACACCGTTCAAAAGACTTACGCAAATTTGGAGGCGAGGGGTCTGATATATTCTATACCCGCGAAAGGCAGTTACGTGGCTCATCGCGGAGATTATTTGGAAAGGATAAGGAACGAAAGTATGAAAACTTTTTCGGAGGCAGTGAAAACCGCTTTAAAACAGGGTCTTACGTCAAAGGAGCTTCACGAAGCGATAGACAAAATTTCAAATGGTAAAGAGGAGTGAGTTTAATGACAAACTATTTTGGAACTTATTTCGGCTATAAGCTAAAAAAAAGCCGTGTGCAGATCGTCATTTTCGCGATATTGAATTTTATCGGCACAATTTTGGTTGCGTTAATTATGAAAAAATATTTTGCCGATACGCGGACGACGCTCAAATCAGCTAATGGTTCAATGATTATCATAAACAGTTTTTCGGAATTTATGGCGCCGATAATTTTATGCGTGATAGCTTCCATAATTATGATCGTCATAACGATGGCGCGTTCGTTGAAATTTTATTACGACCAAGCCGCAATGGATACCTTGGGCTGTCTGCCGCTGTCTTACAGTCAAAGGTTTTGGGGAGATTTTTTAAGCGGACTTACCGTCAATTTTGTTTCGTATATTCCGTTTATGATAATTTCAATTTTTATTGTAAACAGCACTAAACCCGATATTGATTTAATGATGGAAAGCGGTTTTGACTATTTCTCCGGCTTCAATAAAATACCCAATTTGTTTATTAAGATAATAATTATGTTTGTACTTGTTTATATCGGAGTATACGCGGTGACAATGTTTGTAAGCTCCGCTTGCGGCAAGCTGGGAACGTCAATCGTATTTTCCGCAATTATTCTCGTGGTGCTTCCGGGAATTTTTATGTTATACGGCGACTTTTTCTTTTCATTCGTAAAGGGCGCGGATTGGACCAAGGAGATAGCGGACAGTATCGGAATGCTGCCGCCGTTAGGTCCGATAGTAATGATGTGTATGAATTACAACTCAACCGTGGGATTTGACATAAAGTTAATAATCGATAAGCCGATATTTCTTATCATTAATATAATTATTACCGCTTTGTTTATTGTTGGCGCGTATTTTATCGGAAAGCGCCGCAAGTCGGAAAGAGTAGGGAATGGTTTTGTTTACGACAGTGTTCATAGTGTTCTGTCGCTTACGCTCGCCGTAATGCTTATCGGAGTGTTCTCTTATAAATATAACTCGGATAACGGGTTTGCGGGCATACTTTTGACAGCGCTGTTTTCGTTTTTGGTTTACGGAGCTTTGGAATTGGCACAGAAAAAGAGCTTTAAAGGCTTCGGAAAAACGGCTTTGAGATATGCCGCGGTATTTGCGGTATGCTTCGCGTTTTTGACGGTCATAAAAAGTACCCATTCGTTTAACTATTACAAAAAGCTTCCCAAAGAAAGCAATATCAAAGAAATACATATATCCGGAGAATATTTCGGCGATAATTTTTACGTTAATGAAGGCTTCAATTACCGTTCCGAAAAATCCATAAGCAGAGTTCTTGAAGAGCATAAGAATATGCTGGAAAATCCGAACATATTTACGGGAAATTCTCTGGAGATCACCTATTCTCTCAACAACGGAAATAAAATTACAAGAAAGTACGGTTTTTCAAAACCGGATACATTAAATCCGTTAAAGGCTTTCTCAGATGAGGTAATCAAGCTGGATAAGTTCAGCGCGCAAAATATGGAACTGCTTGAAAGCGAAGATTTTTCCGATATCCGTATTGAATATAACGCGTTCAGTTATGACGATAACGGCAATAAATTAAACCTTCCGGAAGGCTTCATTCGCGGGGATAAGCTCGCCGAGTTCACAAAGCTGTTGAGATATGATATTGAAAACAATTTCAACAATGAAAAAGACGCCGATAAAACCGGCAATGTATCTATCCGCAAGGTCGGTACAAACAAATCGGAATTTTATGAGATCTTCGTGACCTATAAGCAGACGATAGATTTCATGAAAAATCCCGATAACTTTGGAAGCGCGGAGGACGCGGATAATGATGAGGAAAAGATTTTTCAAATAAAACTTTCAAAACCTTATGACGGAGACGGAATAAGAATGAATGGAATTTCCTCAAAGACCGACGACGAGGATCTTAAGAAGTTTTTGTCGTATATTGAGATAATGGATAGCAGTGATGATAATTATTCGTCGTTCTTCAATATTAACGACATGAAAAAAATGTATATAAGCTATGGCGTTAAAAAGGAAAATGAAGATGCTGCGATGGAAATGTTCGCGAGGTACTTCCGCAAGCATTACGCCGACTGAGAGGAGTTTATTATGATAAAATTTGAAAACGTTACAAAGAAATACGACGACTTTACGGCTTTGGAAAATTTCAATTTGGAAATTCCCACGGGCTGCGCTTACGGACTTTTGGGCACAAACGGAGCGGGCAAGTCAACGCTGCTTCGTATTCTTTCGGGAATTTACAGAACCGACAGCGGCAAAGTGACGATAGACGGCGAGGAGATCTACGACAACGCCAAGGCGAAGCAAAGGATACTTCTTATAAGCGACGAGACCTCGCAGTTCAACGGAATGACGCTTCTGCAGATGAAGAATTTCTATAAAACCTTTTATTCAAAATTCAGCGATGAGAAATTTGAGCAGCTTAATAATATTGTAAAACTTCCCACAAAGAAAAAGCTCGGCGGTTTTTCAAAGGGAATGAAGCGGCAGGCGGCTGTAATCTGCGGTATTTCGGCGGGCACGGACTACCTGTTTCTTGACGAGGCGTTTGACGGACTTGACCCGTCTATGCGCTCGGAGGTCAAGAAAATGATAATCGACGCTATGTGCGATAACGATATGACGGTGGTGACCTCCTCGCATAATCTCCATGAAATTGAGGAATTTTGTGACACTGTCGGACTTCTTCATCACGGAAATATGTTGTTCAACAAAGATTTGGGAGAGCTTAAAGGCAACATTCACAAGGTGCAGTGTCAATTTGATAAGCTGCCAGAAAAGGAAGATTTTCCGGGTCTCGATATTCTTCTTATTGAGGAAAAGAACGGCTTTACGAATATCATAGCAAAAGGCAGCACCGATGAAACTCTCGAGAAGATAAAGGCAAAAAGTCCGAGCGTGTGCGACCTTATACCTCTGTCTCTTGAGGAAATATTCATCTACGAAATGGAGGCGCTGAATTATGACAGAACAGAGCTTATGTAAAAGCTTCTTTAAAAGCTATCTCTTTTATAGGATAAAGCAAAACAGCACGTTTCTTGTTCTTTGCTGTATTTTAAATATTTTAGCTCTGCCGCTATTTGCCATCTCGATGAATTCCGGCTTAAAAAGCCTTGTCACCGATTTTTACCAAGTGTCGAAATTTCTTTCCATAGTAATGATAATGGCGTTGTTGATACCGGCGGTATTGGGCGCGTTGATTTCTTACGATTTCTACACGAAAAAAAATCTTTCCGATACTATAGGCTCGCTGCCGCTTTCTTTTAAAGAGCGTTTTTGGGCTGATTTTCTCAGCGGCTATATAACGAATGTCGCGCCCGTTATTCCGTGCGGAATAATATCCGTTTGTATTCTGGCAGCGTCGCAGGGAAAATTTAAAGTATTCTGCGAAAATCACGACGCAAAAGAAATTCCGAATTTGGCGGCAATCGGAGCGGCGTTGTTTTTTACCGTATTTATCGTTCTGACGTTCGCTTATATTTTAACGACTGTGGTGGTTTCTTCTTGCGGTAAGCCCGTTTCTGCGGCGCTGTTTACGGTAATAGCCGCGTATGGACTTCCGATGAGCGCGGGCGGTATTGCGGGCTGCTTCACGTGCGCCGCAACGGGAATGGACGTAAGTTCGGCGTTTCGCAATGCATTTGCATTTCTGCCGCCTGTCGGGTTACTTGAGGAAGTCGGCGGCGTTCTCAAATATTTGATAGACTTGATGAGCATTGGAGTTCCCGAGAAATCCTATGATTTTATCGTGACAAAGCCTGTTTATATATCCGCGTATATTATTTTGGCGGCGGCGCTTATCGCGGCGGCGTATTTTATCGGAAAACGCCGCAAAACCGAAAGTACGGGAAGCAAAATCTCATTTAAGCCGTCGTTTTACATTATCTGCATACTTTCGACAATTGGCGTTACGCTTACGCTTATCGTTCTTACTTATCACAAAACGCCCGTTTATTTGCTTATAAGTTTGATAGGCGGCGCGGTAATGTGCCTTATTAATATCCTTATATATTTTCCGAAAAAGAAAAATATCCTGCGCTGCGTTTTTTGCGGAGCGGGCGGGCTTGCGCTCTCTTTCGCCGTATTTTTTCTGTTTGACAAGACCGCGGCTTTCGGACTGCGCTATATCCCCGAGGACGGCTCAAAGTACGAATATCTGACAGCGGACAATGTAAAGCTAACCGATAAAGACGATATTTCCAAGTACGCCAAGCTTTTGAATGAAAGTATATCGGATCTAAACGACAGTTTGGGATATAACGCCAATTTCAGTACGTTAGATCTTGAATACAAAACGTCGGACGGCAAAGTAAAAAAACGCAGTTACGCTAAGGTAAGTAATTCCGATGATATGGACTTTTACGATTTCAGCTATATTTTAACAGAGCTTGACAGTTACGGCAAATTCTTTTTTGAAAATCTGGAAAAAAAAGAAGAATTAAACGTTTCCGTAATTCTGTCTGACATTTCCATTGACATTCCCAAAGACAAAACCGAGGAATTCTTTTCAACGATAAAGCGGGAAGCCACTGAAAAATACAAGAAAAACGCCGAGGCGTACGGACAGGCGAGATTTGAAAGCGGCGGATATGTCAGATATTTTTATATTCAAAATGATTTTACCGACACCATTTCGCTTATCGAAAATATCGGAAACCTGAAAGAGACAGATCCCGAAAGCACACATATCGTTATTAGTTATAACAACGATTCAAAATCTTATGATTCGCGCCGCTCGATATCTGCGCGCGTTCCCTACAAAAATCGCCGCAATGAGAACGTCAAGAGACTCATGGAGCTTTTAAACAACGACCCCGAATTTAAGGATTACGACGATAATTTTCGTATCTATTTTTACGGTTTTTCAAAATATTCTTATCACGTTCCCAATGAGAACGTCCAAGAGGTCATTGATATTGTTACGGAACTCGCGATAGAGGATATCAAGTCATACGACCCCGCGACGGATCCCAACAATATCAACTCATTCGCCGCCGTTGATTGAATTTTCCCTCAAACCTTTCTGTATATAGTCTGAGCCGCTTTCGTAAAGAGAGCGGCTCAGACATTTTTTATACGAAATAATTCGACAATTAACAAGTATAATTTTACGCAAAACTTCAAATTTAAGTTAAAATCACTTGATTTTTTTTGCTAAATGTGGTATACTATATATAATATAGGTTATCTGAAAGAGAAGCGGGAACAAGGAGAGGAATATGGCAGAAGAAACAGTAAACGATGTGTCGCGCGTAGAAAACGGCGAATACGGCGCGGACAGTATACAAGCGCTGAAAGGTTTGGACCCGGTGCGTAAACGTCCGGGAATGTATATAGGTTCCACGGGAGAAAGCGGACTTCATCATCTGGTGTACGAAATTGTGGATAACGCCGTGGACGAGGCTTTGGCGGGCTACTGCACCGAGATAGACGTGTCCATATTGCCTGAAAACGTTATAAGAGTAATAGATAACGGACGAGGAATACCCACCGCTATAAATCACGCCGAGGGCATTTCCGCGGCGACAATGGTGTTTACTATGCTGCACGCGGGCGGAAAGTTCGGCGGCGGCGGATATAAGGTATCGGGCGGACTTCACGGCGTGGGAGCGTCCGTTGTAAACGCTCTTTCCGAGTGGCTGGAGGTTGAGATACATGACGGCAAAAACGTTCATTTTCAGCGTTTTGACCGCGGCGAATACAAGGAAGAAATCAAGATAACCGGCACTACCGATCACACGGGAACAACCGTTACATTTAAGCCCGACGCGGAGATATTCCACACGACCGTGTTCAGCTATGAGACCTTGAACGATCGTCTCCGCGAAAAAGCGTTTCTTAACGGCGGCTTGAAAATTTCACTACACGACTTGCGCGACCCCGAAAACATTGTTGAAGAGACTATGCGTTATGAGGGCGGTATTCGCGAGTATATTGCGTGGCTCAACAAAAAGCGCGGCGCCGAGGTGCTTCACCCCGATATCATTTACTTAGACGGCGTGGAAAACGGCATAATGGTGGAGATTGCTTTCCAGTATACGACCGATTTCAACAGCGAGGTTTTTCGCTCGTTTGCGAACGATATTCATACGGGCGAGGGCGGTATGCACGAGCTGGGCTTCAAGAGAGCGCTGAATAAGGTGGTAAACGACTTCGCCAAACAGGAATTTGAAAAGAGCGGCAAAAACAAAAAGAAAAAGCAAGTGAAACCCGGGAAAAAGGGCGAGGAGGAAAAGCCGTTCGCGGGCTACAGCGGCGAGGCTATCCGCGAAGCGATAAACGCGATAATCGCCGTGAAGCTCCCCGAGTGCGAGTTTGAGGGGCAGACTAAGGGCAAACTGGGCAACCCCGAGGTTCAGCCGGCGGTTTATAAAGTCGCGAGTGAGAAGCTTACTTATTATTTCGAGGAACACCCCGAAACTATGCAGATCATCGTCAACAAAGCGGCAAATTCCCAGGCGGCGCGTGACGCGGCGAAAAAGGCTATGGAAGCCAAGCGCAAGTCCGTAATGGACAGCAACGGACTTCCGGGAAAACTCGCCGACTGTTCAGAGAGCGATGTGAGCGTCACCGAGATATATATTGTCGAGGGAGACTCTGCGGGCGGCTCGGCGAAAGAGGGTAGAGACCGTCGTTTTCAAGCGATACTTCCGCTTTGGGGCAAGATGCTCAACGTTGAAAAGGCAAGAGCCGACAAAGTGTATAATAACGATAAATTATTACCGATAGTAAAGGCTCTCGGCACGGGAATTGCCGAGGAGTTCGACATAGAAAAGCTCCGCTACGGCAGAGTAATCATAATGGCGGATGCCGATGTGGACGGTCTGCATATCAGAACGCTTTTGCTTACGTTCTTCTTTAGATTTATGCGCCCGCTTATCGAACAAGGGCACGTTTACTGCGCTCAGCCTCCGCTTTTCAAGGTGGCGCGCGGAAAACAGGTACGCTACGCGTTTTCCGACGAGGAGCGAGACAACTACATTGCCGAGCTTGGCGCGGACGGCGGCAAAACGGACGTTCAGCGTTATAAAGGTCTGGGCGAGATGGATCCCGTTCAGCTTTGGGAGACTACGATGAACCCCGAGACCCGCACAATGCTCCGCGTTTCCGTTGAGGACGCGGCGAAAGCGGACGAGATAATGACTATCCTTATGGGCGACAAAGTAGAGCCGCGCCGCGAGTTTATCGAGCAGAACGCAAGGCTCGCCGAAAATTTGGATATTTAATATTTTTTTGTAATGTGTAGAAAATAAAAAACGGAGTTGATTTATATTAGCAGTTTAATGGACGAGCTTCAAAATTCCGTAGGCTCTGAAAAAAACGAAAAGGAACAGATTGAGAAATCGGGTTTGATAGCCGAATTCAGTTACGACAACACGCTTGACGAGACAGACGGCGCAATGAAGTCGTTTCAGAAGCGTTTCGGAAAAAATCGAGGACGGATATCAATAATCGCGTACGGTCTGCTTTTAGCCGCAATAATCGTTGGAGTTATTTTCAGCGGCGGCGCTTTGCCGCTGTATTTCGCGCTGGCGTTCTGCGCGTTCGGATTATTTTATACGGCAACCGATAAGAAGCGCACACGAAACCGCGTTATCAAGGCTCTTGACGGAATGCCGCCAGAGGAATACAAATGCGCCGTTTATCCCGAGAAAATCGAGATTGAAACCATAATCAAGCCCAAAGTTAACGAAGTGGAGCTTGATATTGATTCGGATAAGGATAAGGAAAGCCTTACTCCTTTGAAAACCGTTTTTAAGTTCGGCGAGGACTTGCTGAATTTCTCGGAAAACGAGGAAAGTCTTTTGCTTATCTTTAACAGGCGGCAGATTTACTGTTTTCCGAAACGGTGCTTAACCACCGACCAAGAGGACGCGGTGCGCGATTTTTTAACGGAGAAGCTCGAAAGCAACTAATGACAGTTGACAATGTACAATTGACAGTTGACAATTAATATGTCCGCCTTACGGCGGACAGATTTGGATTGTTTACGGGATTTAGCGTTGTGACAACATTTTAACTTGCTTACAATCCTATATAAAACGGCGAAGCCGCACCGAAATTGTCAATTGCACATTGTCAATTGTACATTTTACTTTGTTAATTGTTTATTTGGAGGAATAATGGATATAGATTTCAGTTTGGAAAAGCTCAATAAAATCGACTTAGAAGAAACGATGCGAAGATCGTTTATCGAGTATTCGATGGCGGTTATAACGTCGAGAGCGCTGCCCGACGTCCGCGACGGTTTCAAGCCCGTTCACCGCAGAATAATCTACACGATGAACGAAGCGGGCAACACCTCGGACAAGCCTTTCCGCAAGTGCGCGTACACTGTCGGCGAGGTTCTCGGTAAATACCACCCTCACGGAGACGCTTCCGTTTACGACGCTCTTGTAAGACTGGCGCAGACTTTCTCAATGCGTTATCCGCTTATCGACGGTCACGGAAACTTCGGTTCCGTCGACGGCGACCCCCCTGCGGCTTACCGTTACACAGAGGCTCGTCTTGCAAAGATATCCAATGAAATGACCTCGGATATTAATAAAAAGGTCGTTGATTTCCAAACAAACTATGACGATAAGCTGTTGGAACCCGTGGTTTTGCCGTCGCGTTTTCCAAATTTGCTGGTGAACGGCTCTAACGGTATTGCGGTGGGAATGGCAACGAATATCCCTCCGCACAACCTTACCGAGGTCATTGACGCTTTGTTGATGTTGATTGATAATCCCGATGTGACTATCGAGGAAATTATGGGCGTGATAAAAGGTCCGGATTTCCCGACGGGCGGTATTATAATGGGTTACAGCGGAATTCGTTCCGCGTACTACACAGGTCGCGGCAAGATAATTTTGCGCGGCAAGGCGGAAATCGTTGAGGAAAGCGGGCGCACCGACATCATAATCAGCGAACTTCCGTACATGGTGAACAAGGCTCGGCTGCTTGTAAATATCGGCGACCTTATGCGCGACAAGCGAATTGATGGTATCTCATTCTGCCGCGACGAGTCCGACCGCAACGGTATGCGTATAGTTATAGGCTTGAAACGCGAAGCTAACGCGAACGTGGTCTTGAATAAGCTGTATTCTTATACTCAGCTTCAGGATACGGTGGGCGTAATTATGATTGCGCTTGTAAACGGTGAGCCGAAAACGCTCACGCTTATGCAGATGCTGCAATGCTACCTCGACCACCAGATAGACGTTGTAACTCGCCGTACAAAGTTCGACCTTGATAAGGCAAAGGAGCGCGAACATATCCTCGAGGGCTTGATGATAGCTATTGATTTTATCGACGAGGTCATTGCGATACTCCGTACAAGTAAAAACATTCCCGAAGGTAAAGAACGTCTTATCGAGCGTTTTAAAAACGTTGACGTTTCCCAAACGGGACTTTTCAGCGCGAATACTTACTCGCTTGACGAGGTTCAGGCGGACGCTATAGTTAAAATGACCTTGGGCGCTCTGACAGGTATGGAAAAGAGCAAGGTCGAGGACGAACTGAATGAAAAACGCGCTATTATAAAGGATATGGAGGAGCTGCTTGCCGACAAGAGCAAACTGGAGCACCTTATCGGCGAGGAACTTTCGGTTATCAAGAAAAAATACGGCGACGAGCGCCGCACGGCTATCGAGCCGGTAAGCGGGGAAGTGGATATAGAAGATCTTATTCCCGAGGAAGACTGCGTTGTAACGTTCACGAAGATGGGTTACATCAAGCGTCAGCCTGCCGAGGTCTACAATATTCAGAAGCGCGGCGGTCGTGGAGTTTCGGGTATGAAGCAGCGCGACGAAGACTTTGTTGACAGTATGTTTATCGCTTCGTCTCACGAAAATATCTTGTTCATCACCAATAAGGGAAATATGTTCCGTCTCAAATGTTATCAGATACCAGAGGGCAGCAAGCAGTCTCGCGGTACGAATATTGTTAATATTCTCCAGCTTGCCGAGGACGAAAAAGTCGCCGCGATGATGACAACTATAGATTTCGCGGAAAACAAGTATTTTGTCTGCCTTACGAAAAACGGACTTTGCAAGCGCACAAAGCTATCCGAGTTTAAAAACATACGAAAAGGCGGCTTGCGCGCTATCACTCTTAATGATAACGACGAGATAGCGGGAGGCTTCCTCACCGAGGGCGATTGCACGGTTATGGCGGCGACCCGAAACGGAGCGGCTATTCGTTTTGACGAGAACGATATCCGCGTAATGGGTAGAACCGCGCGCGGCGTTCATGCGATAAAGTTCCGCGGGGACGACTACATTGTCGGCGTAACGAAAATATTTGATGATTCCGCGACCATTCTCACGGTTACCGATAAGGGTATGGGCAGACGGTGTGCGGTTTCGAGTTACCGTTTGCAGCACCGCGGCGGCTTGGGACTTAAAAACTACCCCGTATCGGAAGAAAAAGGTTCGGTTATCGGTATCCGCACGCTTGGCCCCGATGACGATGTTATTCTTATCAGCGCGGACGGCGTAATTATCCGTATTCGCGCAAACGACCTCAGAGTTATGGGGCGCACGGCTTCGGGCGTTCACGTAATGCGGCTTGGCGATAACGACCGAGTTGTAACATTCTCCCGCACCACGCATGATGAGGAAGAAAAGACCGAAGAGGTTGAGAGCGTTTCCGAAGAGGAAGTTGCTGAATCTCTCAAGGAGGACGCGGAGGAAGTTATTGTTGACGAGCCTGTTGAGGAAGATGAGGACGTCAGCAGCGATTCCGAAAATTCCGAAGAATAATGATAATTTAATAGTTTTCCCGAACCGTAGTTCGGGAAAATTTTTGTTAATGTTCCACGTGGAACTTGTCTAAAGGGCACCTCTAAAAACCTTGTTTGAGCAAAAACGTGC
>CANRFR010000082.1 GCA_947629945.1 uncultured Clostridia bacterium
TCACCCTTATATATTATATCACTTTTCTTCATATTTGTCTATATAAAGTTAGAGAATTAGTATAACGCAGATGTTGACGGAATATCGGGCGGTGTAACGCTCCGTATGATGGACGGAAATTATCCGTCAAGCGGTATTCTTACCACAACAGCCGCCGAGTGTAATCTTGCGGGAACAGGCAAAGTGTCCGTCACAAGCGAATATATCTCCGGCACAACGGCAATTTCACTTGTGGAAACATCAACAAGCGATGATTTAATTTCGTGGAGCGATTGGGCGGCAGTTTCCGCTGACGGTGAACTCAATTCGCCAAACAAAAATTACATCAAATATCGAGTAACATTAACTACAACAGATACTTCAAAAACTCCCCGCCTTACGGAGATCCGCTTGTATGACATTCCGAAATCTCCATACAAGAAAATAGGCTATGCTCGTCCCGTAGTTCTGGATAAAAACGGTGCTTGGGAGGCTGTGCTTGAAAATGCGAATAATATCGTGGTTACAAGTGAAATCAACGGCGAGGATACTTTAACTTTTACGCTCCCCCACCGTGACAGCAAGCGTGTGTTTATCGAGAGCGAAAAGAAAATTCAGATTGTCGATGATGTGTACATTATCCGCACCGTCAAGGACTCCAAAAGCGCAGACGGAAACGCTGTGACCGAGGTTTATGCAGAGGCGGAGTTTTACGACTTGGCATTTTCGGAGCGAAAAGAGGAACGCTCCTTTGAAAGCGAAACGGCAAGAACGGCTATGGAATACGCTTTGAAAGGTACGGAATGGAGCGTGGGAACGGTCGACGTCCGCACCAAACGCACTTGGACGAGCAAAGAGAAAAACGCTCTCGCAATTCTCCGAAATATTGCCGATTTGCACGGCGGCGATTTGGTTTTCGATTGTGCAAACAGGCTTGTGCATCTGTTGACAATGAGCGGTAAAGACAGCGGTGCTCTGTTTGCATACAAAAAGAATATGAAGTCAATCGAACGTGTGGTTGACACGAGAGGACTTGTAACAAGGCTTTATGCAGTTGGAGCAAACGGTATGACATTTGCCGACATCAACGGCGGCAAGCCGTATTTAGAGGACTTTACTTTCACAAATCAAGTGAGGACTTCCACTTTGGACTGCTCCTCTTTTACAAATCCCTATCAGATGAAAGACTACGCTCAAAAACGGCTTGCGGGGTATGCAAAACCTACGGTGTCTTATGTTTTGAACGCTATGGATTTATCCGTTTTGACCGGCTATGAACATGAATCGTGGAGCTTGGGAGATTATGTTCGTGTTGAAGATAAAGAACTCGGCATCTCTGTGACAACTCGCATAGTTCGCCGTGAATACAACTTACAAGAGCCGTGGAATACGGTTCTTGAACTGTCTACTACTCTTAAAAATCTCGGAAATTCAGCAAGTCAATGGGATAACGCGGCGGATAATCTTGAGGGAACAATGGTTTCCAATAACGATATTCGAGAGCTTGTGCCGTTCAATCTTCTGCGGAATTCCCGCGCCGATGACGGTCTTGCATATTGGACTAGTTCCGGTTTTGTCGCTGACGGAGAAAACGGTGTATCGGGAACGGCGTCTTTCAAAGCCGAGGGTGTGGCGGGAATGACAAAGAGCCTGTCGCAGACCGTCACTCCCGCAAATCGTGACAGCTACACAATTTCCGCTCAAATCGGCTCTGAAAATCTCAAAAAGCTGTCCGAATCCTCGCAAATCGGCATTGAAATTCAAATCGAATACGAGGACGGAACAACCGAAAACCGATTTATTGACCTGTTTTAGGAGGGCTTATGGTTAATTTCTCGAAAACCTCCGCAAAAATTTCTCCTCAAAAAAGAGGAACGCGGATAAAATCAATAACCGTGCGGTTTTGCGTTACAAACTGCACGGGTTTGTTTTATGTGACGGATATTCTGCTCCAAGCGGGCGGCACGGCTGTCGGTTGGGTGGGACACCCTTGCGAGATAAGGTGGGTGCTTGATGGGTAAAGTGAAATTCATTCGGCTTGCCGAAACGGTAAATGAAAAGAAATCCGACAGAGTGGTGAGCATTACACTTACTCTCACAATCTCAAACTGTACAGGCACAATTTGGTTTACGGATATTATGCTCCAAGAGGGCAAAGTGCTGACGGGGTATTCTCCGAAAACAGAAACTTTTTTGAAGAAATCTGCAAACGGCGACGTGTGGTTCAACGGAGTTATACGCTCCGAGAACACGATTATACTGCCGAATTTGGGTGGTACTTCCGCAGGTCTTGATGTAAAAATTATGCCGAAAACAACGCTCGAAAAAGACACTCTTGCACTTGCACAAGGTGTCGGCGGTCAAAAAGTAAAATTTCCAAATCAAATCAAAAAGGACGATGAATTGGCTTTGCTATCGTCAACAAGGAATTGCACTAAAAATGGCACGGCAGAGCCTAAAGAGGGCTTTTATCAATACACGGCGGCTTGGGATTCAAAGCATATTGTGTCAATCCCAAACGGAAAATGTGTTCAAGCGTTATTTTCATTTACCGAAACGGACGTAGGCGATAAATTTTGACGGATATTCTAAAAGGCAAAAAAGTAATGGTGTGGACGTTTATGGGAAACGCTCGAATGTACAACGCTCTGCGGAATTTTGGTGACAGAATAAGTCAAGTCGGATTGTTTTCGTTCGAGGTTGACGCAACGGGAACAATCTCCGAAAGAGGTGTTGCAATTTCGGATATGCTGCCGTTTATCCGTAAGTATCCTCACATCAACTGGCTTTTGACGGTAGCGAACGACGGTGCGAACAGCGTTTTTCGAGCAATACGGGAAAACACAAACGGCGCACAGGACAAATTTCTCACGGAAATTGTTCGGATAATGGAAAAGTATCCGTGGTGTGCCGGGGTAGACATCGACCTCGAACGCGGCGGAGATTACACTACTCACGAAAAGTCTACGGCAATATTCCGCAACGCCTACAACACCGTCAAATCCTACAATAGGGGCAAAATGATGAATATTTGTTTGCCCGGAATGACGGGCTTGAACGGCTCCGTGGGCGGCGAGAATTGGTGTGTTTACGCAGATTTGAATAATTACTGCGACACCGCATCTATAATGAGCTATGGCGCGGCTTGGGTGGGTTCTGCGCCCGGACCTGTTTCGCCTATGGATTGGATGGTGGGTGTGTACGACTATGTGTGTGAGGTTATGGATACCGACAAGGTTTTTCTCGGAGTTCCCGCTTACGGCTGGGATTGGCAGATTTATGAAACTCCCGAAAAGCTGGGCGAATACTATCGCGGCGAATCGTACACCTATTATGCGGCTCAAAATTTCTTAAAGGGAATGTATAATTTCACGGGTGACGCTCCGCCTCAGCCTTTCATTCCGTTTGTGGGATTTTGGGACGATTATAACAAAGTGCCGTGGGCATTACCGCACGTTTACGATTATATGGAGGGACAGGATGCGGACAGTCACGAATACCCTTTAATCGGCGATACATATAACCGCCGCAGATATTTGACCGCTTACGGCAAACAGCAAAGTGTAACTTTTGGAAGCATCATTGTCGACCGTGATGCGGGCAATCCCTCGTCAACCGAGGGAGTTATTTCTGTCGAAAACGGTGTCGCATCGTTTGGAGAGGAAGGTGCGGTGGTTTACAACTTCAACATATCATCGGCGGAAACTTATGATATTGCTCTGAATTTATGCTATCCGTTTTGGAACACAAACGGAATTTATATGATTCTTGACGGAGAAACAACGCATATTTCCGAAAACAGGCTTTGGTGGCCGTATTGGAGAACTTCGTTCTGGACTGCGCTCACAAAATATCTCAAAGCGGGAGTACATACGCTAAAAGTTATGGCAGATAAGCAAGGTGTGTTGTTTTACGGTTTTAGAGTTTGCGCGGATTTTTCACAAAAACCGACAGCGGGTTCGGCGGTATTTTCGTTTTCTCCAAGGAAGTTCAAGGATGTAAACGGTAATATGGTCGGACCCGACCGTGGTTTTAGATTGACGGTTGAGGCACTTCGCCGCGATCCCGACTCTGCTCTTATTTGGTATGAGAATTTTCAAGATTACGGAGTTCTTCAAACCAACTATTGGAAAGTTCTCACGGGAGATTGGACTATTTGGAGAGCAGATAAATATTCGCAAGAACGAATATACTCACAGCTTGAGGGCAGTGGAAAAATCACCTTAAATTACAGTGGGTTTTCCGAAATTCATATCCGTGCGAGATTTGCGTTTCCATCAGACAGCAGCGGCAGAACAGGAGTTTTCTGCGGCAATATTTACTGCTGCTTAAACATCAACTCGCAAGCCGTGGAACTTTACAAAGACGAAACACTTATTGACAGCTATCCGGTTGAACTTGAACGGACAGCGGACGGGGAACTTCGTGAAAATCCCACTATGTACACGGTTGAAATGCGGATACGGAACAACAAAGTCCGAGTTTATTCGGGTGCGGCGCATAATTTGAGGTTTGCTGCGGAAATTCAAGGAATTATTTGCGGATATGCGGGATATTTTTCGGACGGTCACACTGTCTGTGAACTGCTCAGAGTGGGTGATGCATGGGTTTACGAGCCGTATGAGAGGTTTGACGTCACAATGCCGGACGGTAGCTATAAATCTTTCGGACGCTTAAACAGAACCGACTGCGTATGGGACAGCGAATTTCAAGTTTTTACGCTGACAAAGGACGTTGAAGAAATAGAAACCCGCACAGAGGAAATTACAATGGAATACGATTTTTTCCATTCCGATGATATGACTTCGCTTGTCTGCGGCGGCAATTATACGGCGGTGGTAAAGCCGGTTGACATTAACATTTGGATTTCGCGGCTGTTTTTGGGTGACGCTGACGGTTTCTCGATTATGTATTATCAAGATGTGGACTCGCTTGTTTACTGGTCGAACGAGGCTGCTTACAGATGGAAACTGCGCGGAATGTGTATGTGGTCATTGGGTCAGGAAGATATGCGGCTTTGGGAGTATCTTCCAAGACAGATAGAATAACTGCGGCTTTTATGCCACTTTTATTATGCAAGGAGGTTGATTTTATGAAGGAATTTTGGAACACGATACAAGGCATTTTTACGGCTTTGGGCGGTTGGCTCGGCTACTATCTCGGAGGGTGTGACGGGCTTTTAATTGCACTTGTTGTGTTTGTTGTCACCGACTACATAACGGGTGTGATGTGCGCTGTCATTGACAAAAAGCTGTCCAGCGAGATTGGGTTCAAAGGAATTTTCAAGAAGGTGCTCATTTTTATTCTTGTCGGCATTCAAATATTCTTGATGTACAGATTATCGGTACGGGAAACATTCTCCGCACTGCCGTTATTTTCTTTTATCTGTCAAATGAGGGTATTTCAATTCTTGAAAACTCGGCGCATCTGGGACTTCCCATACCGAAAAAGCTAAAGGATATATTGGAACAACTGCACAAACGCAGCGAGGACGAAAAGGAGGAACACAGCGATGAAAATTAAAGGTGTAGACATCAGCTACTGTCAAGAGGGTATAAACTTTGCGGATTTGAAAAAAGCGGAAGTGAAATTCGTCATTATCCGTGCCGGATTTTCCACCAAAAAAGACGTTACTATGGATAAATTCATAGCCGACTGCAAGGCGTACAATATTCCCTACGGCTTTTATTGGTACAGTTATGCGATGAGTGTATCACAGGCAAAAGCCGAAGCGGAAAAGTGCGTGGAAGTCATCAAGGGACTTTCTCCCGCATATCCCGTTTTCTTTGATATGGAGGAGAAAAAGCAGATTAACGGTTTGAACAACAAAACTCGCACAGATATGGCGGTAACGTTCTGCGAAACGCTTAAGAGTGCGGGATTTATTCCGGGAGTTTATGCAAATCCGTCCTTTATGGAGTGTTATTACAACAAAGCAGAGCTTGTCGGAAAGTACGACATCTGGCTTGCCCACTGGACTAACAGTCCCGACTGCCCGTCAAGATATAATTACGGGCAAACAATGTGGCAGTGGGGTATTGACAAGATAGACGGCTATGACATTGACGGTGATATTTGCTTTAAGGATTATTCCGAAAAAGCTCCGCAAGCAGTTAAAAAGACAGTTGACGAACTCGCTCACGAAGTTATTGACGGTAAATGGGGCAACGGCGATGACCGCAAGAAACGCTTGACAGCCGCAGGGTATGATTACTATGCCGTTCAGAAACGCGTCAACGAGATTTTGTATAAGCCGAAAAAATCCGTTGATGAACTCGCCCGTGAGGTTATTCACGGCGACTGGGGGAACGGAGAGGAACGCAAGAAGCGGTTGATTGCCGCTGGGTATGACTACTCCGCTGTTCAGAGACGTGTGAATGAAATATTGAAATAAGTACAGCCGGTAAGGATTTCTTTCCTTGCCGGCTAAATTTTTTTGAAAAAATTTCAAAAAGTGTCCAATTCGGTGGCTCCTAAATGCCTATATAGGTAGAGGGCTAAATATTCGCTCTCGGAAAAGAGGTGATAAAAATGACGCGTGAAATCAAAATTAGAATAGCGAACGAAAAAATTCCCAAACAGACGATTACCCCCAAAGAAAAGCTGATGAATTTCTTGCTTGGAACGGAGAACAAAACGTTAATGGGCGATAACAATGTAAGGAGGAAAAATAATGTCAAAAATGTCAGAACTTTCAATGGTGCTTGACGCTCTCATTGAGTGCGGAAACAAACTAACGCAAGCAGCGGAACAACTCCGCAGCTATTACAGTGCAGACGAACCGCCCAAAGAAGAACCGAAAACGGCAGAACCGCAGAAAACAGTAACGCTTGAAGAAGTTCGAGCCGTTCTCGCCGAAAAATCCCGCGAGGGAAAGACGGCGGCGGTAAAGGAACTGCTCCAAAAATACGGTGCTGAAAAGCTGTCCGAGGTTGATGCAGCAAATTACGCAGCTCTCCTCACTGATGCGGAGGTGATTTAATGGCACCAGTCAATCACGCAATGCTCTCAGCGTCCTCAGCGGCGAGGTGGATAGCTTGTCCACCGTCCGCAAAGCTGAACGCACAAATCGAGGATACGGGAAGTGACTTTGCCCGTGAGGGAACTTGTGCTCACGAGTTATGCGAATATAAGATTCGAAAAATGCTCGACGAGGACGTTAAAAATCCTACCGAAAACCTCGACTTCTACGACAGCGAAATGGAGGAATGTTCGGAAAATTACGCACAGTACATCGCCGAAATCCTCGCTGAAGTTAAGAAAAAATGCACAGACCCGATTACTCTTGTTGAACAGCGTTTGGACTTTTCAAAATACGTCCCGGACGGTTTCGGCACGGGCGACTGTGTTATTGTAGCCGATGATGTCTTGCATGTTGTTGACTTCAAATACGGACAGGGTGTGGAAGTTAGTGCGGAAAACAATCCGCAAATGAAACTGTACGCTCTTGGAGCGTTAGAATTGTTCGACAGCCTTTATGACATCACGCAAATTGAGATGTCGATTTTTCAGCCGAGATTGAACAACATCAGCCGCTGTACAATAACAAAAACGGAACTTCTTGATTGGGCGGAAAACACATTGAAACCGATTGCAGAACTTGCCGCCAAAGGCGAGGGAGAGTTTAAGGCGGGAGAACATTGCCGTTTTTGCAAAGTCAAAGCGACTTGCAGAAAACGTGCTGAATGCAATTTGGAACGGCAGAGATTTCCGTAATTCTCACTAAAGCAGACGAACTCGCCGCTTGGGTGAATGATGTCAAAGAATACGCTCTGCAACAGGCTTTAAGCGGGGTTCAATTTGACAGTTTCAAGGTGGTTGAGGGACGTTCTGTGAGGAAGTATAAGGACGAAAAAGCGGTTGCTGAAACAGTCGAGAAAGCCGGATTTAATTCGTTTGAACAGTCTGTTCTCGGCATTACCACAATGACAAAATTACTCGGCAAAAGCAAGTTTGAGGAACTGCTCAGCGGGTTTATCGTAAAACCGAAGGGCAAGCCTACTTTAGTACCAATTTCAGACAAAAGAGCCGCAATAAATAATGCGGCGGACGATTTCAAGGAGGATATGTAATATGAAGAAAAATTTAATTCCGACAAAAGTTGTAACCGGTAAGGATACTCGCTGGAGCTACTGTAACGCGTGGGAGCCTAAGGCTATCAACGGCGGCACTCCCAAGTACAGCGTTTCGCTCATCATTCCGAAGTCCGACACAGTAACGGTAGAGAAAATCAAGTCGGCGATTCAAGCGGCTTATGAGGAAGGTGCAAGCAAGCTCAAGGGCAACGGCAAGACCGTCCCCGCTCTCTCCGCACTGAAAACTCCTCTTCGTGACGGAGATTTGGAGCGTCCAGATGATGCCGCTTATGCTGACAGCTATTTCGTCAACGCAAATTCCGCAACTGCTCCCGGCATTGTTGACGCAGCTTGCCAGCCGATTATCGACCGCTCGGAGGTTTACAGCGGTGTGTACGGCAGAGCAAGCATTAACTTTTACGCTTTTAACAGTAACGGGAACAAAGGAATCGCCTGTGGTTTAAATAACCTCCAGAAAATCTCCGATGGCGAAAGTTTAGGCGGCAAGTCCCGTGCCGAGGACGATTTCGCAGATGATGATGACGATTTTCTTTCGTGAGGTAACGCTATGACCGAAACACAAAATTTGATGCTTTCAATTTGCTGCGGCTATATCGGCGGTCAAATGGTATACTTTATCATCTCGCTGGTTTCTATGATTGTTGACGCAGTCAAGGCAAAGCGAAACAAGAAACAGTAATTTAACAACAGCGGGTGGGCGGGCGGTTTATTATTTACGGAGGTTTTTATATGGATATTACAATTTTTAAGAACAGCGAGTTTGGAGAAATTCGCACAACGGAAATAGGCGGTGAACCGTGGTTTGTCGGCAAAGATATTGCTGTAATTCTCGGTTACTCCAACACGAGAGATGCACTTAATAAGCACGTTGACGAGGAAGATAAGGGGGTCGCGAAATGCGACACCCTTGGCGGTATACAGGATTTGACGGTCATCAACGAGAGTGGCTTGTACAGCTTAATTCTCGGCTCTAAACTTCCAACTGCAAAACAATTCAAGCACTGGGTAACAAGCGAAGTTTTACCGTCCATTCGTAAACACGGAATGTACGCAAAGGACAAATTGCTCGACAATCCCGACCTTATGATAGCTATGCTGACGGAGTTGAAAGCGGAGCGTGAAAAGGCAAAGCAACTGACCGAAACTGTGGCAATCCAAAATCAGCAGATTGTCGAAATGAAACCCAAAGCAAGCTATTATGACATCGTTCTGAATTGCTCTGATTTGGTGGCAATTTCCGTTATTGCCAAAGATTACGGTTGGAGTGCGAACCGCCTGAATCAGTATCTTCACGAACAGGGAGTTAAATACAAGCAAGGCAATATTTGGCTGCCTTATCAGCAGTATGCGGAGTTGGGCTACACAAGCACCAAAACCCACAGCTACCCCGGTAATGACGGTACAATTCACACAAAAGTGCATACCTATTGGACGCAGAGCAGCAGGCTTTTCATTTACGATTTGCTGAAATCGGACGGGATTTTGCCGCTGATTGAAATTAACGCAGCGTAAGTTTAGTTTTTAGATGGGTGGGCGGGTAGGTTGGTTAGAAAGGCGGTTATTATGCGAAAAATCAACATTGATATTGAAACATACAGCGATGTTGACCTTACAAAATGCGGTGTTTACAAATATGCCGAAAGTCCGAATTTTGCAGTTTTGCTGTTCGGTTATTCGGTTGACGAGGGCGAGGTTCAAGTTGTGGATTTGGCAAGCGGTGAGAAAATTCCGCACGAAATTACAGCGGCCTTGGAAGATGAAAATGTCACGAAATGGGCATATAACGCAAACTTTGAGAGAGTGTGCTTGTCGAGATTTCTCGGTTATCCTACCGGGAAATATCTCTCTCCTGTTGGCTGGAAATGCTCCAAAATATGGGCGGCATATTTGGGATTGCCGCAGACTTTGAAAGCTGTCGGAGCGGCTTTGGACTTGGAAAATCAAAAACTCGATGAGGGCAAGTCGCTTATTCGACTTTTCTCTGTGCCAAGCAAGAACAGCGAAAAAGTGATGCCGAAAGATTATCCCGAAAAGTGGTTACTTTTCAAAAAATACAACAAGCGTGATGTAGAGGTCGAAATGGCGATACAGAGCCGATTGGCAAAGTTCCCTGTGCCGGATTTTGTTTGGGAAGAATATCGGCTCGACCAAGAAATAAACGACCGCGGGATTGCTCTTGATATGCGGCTTGTCGAGAACGCAATAGCGTTTGACGAACGCTCCAAAGTCGAGTTGTCGGCAAAATTGCGGGAGCTTACAAATCTTGAAAATCCAAATAGCATAATGCAAATGAAAAAGTGGCTTGCCGACAACGGTCTTGAAGTGGATTCGCTCGGTAAAAAAGAAGTTGCCGAAATGCTGAAAACGGCTCCCGCACAGCTCGCAGAGGTGCTTGAACTTCGTCAGCAGTTGTCGAAGTCAAGCGTAAAGAAGTACATCGCTATGAAAAACGCTGTCTGCTCGGACGGCAGAGCGAGGGGAATGTTTCAGTTCTACGGTGCAAATCGCACGGGACGTTTTTCCGGGAAATTGGTGCAGCTGCAAAATCTTCCGCAGAACCACATTTCCGACTTGGAACAGGCGCGGGAAATTGTCAAAAGCGGTGATTTTGAAACCGCAAAACTGCTCTATGACAACATTCCGCAAGTGTTGTCGGAGCTTATCCGCACGGCGTTTGTGCCGCACGATGGTATGAAATTCGTGGTGTCGGACTTCTCCGCTATCGAGGCGAGAGTTATTGCGTGGCTTTCAGGCGAAAAGTGGAGGATATCTGCTTTTGAAAAAGGCGAGGACATTTACTGTGCGAGTGCGTCAAAGATGTTTGGAGTGCCTGTTGAAAAGCACGGCATAAACGGTCATTTACGGCAGAAAGGTAAAATAGCTGAGCTTGCTCTCGGTTACGGAGGCTCGGTGGGTGCGTTAAAGGCTATGGGCGCGACTGAAATGGGACTTTAAGAGGACGAGTTAAAGCCGCTTGTTGACAGTTGGAGAGCGGCAAATCCGCATATCGTTCAGCTTTGGTGGGACGTGGATAAAGCAGTCAAACAGGCAATCAAAGAACATTCAAGAACGGAAACGCACGGCATTAAATTCATTTATCAGAGCGGATTTTTATTCATCGAACTCCCCTCAAAACGCAGACTTGCTTACGTCAAACCTCGAATTGGAGAGAACATTTTCGGCAGCGAAAGCGTGACTTATATGGGAATCGGAATGGATAAAAAGTGGGAGCGACTTGAAAGCTACGGTCCGAAATTTGTGGAAAATATCGTGCAGGCAATCAGCCGTGATATTCTCTGTTTTGCTATGCGAACGCTGTCCTACTGCGATATTGTCGGACATGTTCACGATGAACTTATTATCGAGTGCAGCCGAGATGTATCTCTGAACGCTATATGCGATCAGATGAGCAGAACACCAATATGGGCGACCGGGTTGTTACTCCGTGCTGATGGATATGAATGTGAATTTTATAAAAAATCATGAATTCATGATTTTTTGTATTATCCCCAAGAAAATATTATCCCCAACCTCTGCGGTAACCTTTG
>CANRFR010000083.1 GCA_947629945.1 uncultured Clostridia bacterium
GGTTCCGTGAGGGGCAGTAGGCAAGCCTTTCACTTTACAATTTTGTGAAAAGGAGTGTCGAGACTGTCTACTCGACTAATATTATGGAAAAACGCGTGCCGTATATCGGTATTTTAACGGCTTTCGAGGTGCTCATCTCGTTTCAGCTTCTCGTTCGGGGAGTGGTAGGTCCGGGCGCGCTGATATTTTGGGCGGTTGGTATCGGCTTGACATTTTTGGGCGAGTTTATCGGCTCGAAAATGAAGTTCCGTTACGGCGCGAACATCGGCGCGGCAATTCCCGCGATACTGCTTATTGTCCTGTCCGAGGTGCTCACCGCTAATTTGGACGAAATATGGAAAATGTCTGCGCGTTATCCGTATCTTCCGTATCCCGAAAACATTTTCCGCTATGCACAGGAAACGCCCGCGATTTGCGCCCTTGCAGCGAACGCCGTTTCAATTATCACCAACAGAGCGCTTATTTATCGCGAACATCACGGTGAGCCGCCCGAAAGCTTTAAGTTTAGACCGTTTCTTCCAATGCTTATTACGAGCGGCGCGTGCTCGTTTGCCTACACCGCATTGTCATACATAGACTTTATACTGCTGCCATATTACAACCCGCTCACGCCCGTAATTTACATAGAACAGCTTGCACGTATCGTTTGCCTTGCGGCGCTCGTGTTGGCGGTCGGCAAGTGGCTTGACAGGCTGACGGGCAAGAAAATTATAGGATACGCGCTTGTCGCGGCGGCGGGAGCGTTCCGCGTTTTCGTCAATTTCTCGTATTTAAGAGAATCAAAGCGCGATCCCGCCTCCGCAAATTCTCTGCAGTTTTACCGCTTTGATATTATCGTTTGGGCGGCGCTTATTATCGCGGCGGGCGTACTGATCTACAGGGCGCTCCCCGGAGCGGACCGACCCGATGAGGATTCGGAATAATTCAACACCGCCGAGCACTGTTCGGCGGCTTTCCTTATCTTTCACAAAACTTTTTCTGAATTTTCCGCGAAAGCACTTTACAAATCGAAAAAAATGCGTTACAATAAAAAGAGATATACGATGAAAGAGAGTGGAACGGCGTTGGAATTCCCCGAGGAAATACGAAACCGAATAAACGAGCTTGCGGAAAACGCTGACTTGAAAAGCTTGAAAGAGTCGGCGGCGCGGCTTTCGGAGAACTACCGTGCCGAAAGTTCCGACGGCAAGCGCGGCGCGGCAAACGAAATCGACGCGCTGGCGTATTCCGCTGTTAGAATGCCCGCGACGTTCGCGGCAGTTAGCAAGGCTTTGGAGCTGTCGCTCACGTGCTTTGGCGGAGAGATAAACTCCATTCTTGATGTCGGCGCGGGCACGGGCGCGGGAATCGTTGCCGCCGCAAGACTTTGCGATTGCAAAAACGTAACGTGTATCGAGCGTGAAATAAATATGCTCGAGTTGGGTAAGAACATCTGCAAATGCGCGGGCGTTCCCGCAGCTTGGGAACAGCGCGATTTAACGGACGGATTGACAGACAAAGCCGACCTGACGCTCTGTTCCTACTGCTTGAACGAGTTATCGGAAAAACAGCGCGAATCGGCGCTTTCCGAGCTTGTGAACTCCGCGAAAAAACTCTTGGTGATAGTCGAACCCGGCACGCCGTTTTCGTTCGAGCGTATGAAACAAACGCGGCAATTTCTTTTGAACAACGGTTTGAAGATCACCGCGCCGTGTCCGTCCGAAAATGCCTGTCCGCTTCCCGAGGGAGATTGGTGCCACTTTACCGCGAGAGCGCAAAGAACAAAACTGCATAAGCTGTTAAAGAACGCCGACGTTCCTTACGAGGACGAAAAGTTTTGCTTTATCGCGGCAGTGAGAAAAGATTGCGAGCCGTGTCAAGCGCGGATTTTACGCAGACCTATTATCGAGAGCGGAAGAATAACGCTCTCGTTATGCGGGGAAAACGGCTTGAAAACCGAGTTGGTAACAAAGAAAAGCCCGTTCTACAAGGCGGCGAGAAAATCGGACAGCGGAGACGAATTTCCGCCGCGGACGCGCTGAATAAACATAAGGGCGCTGTATAAATGGAGAAAAAATATGGATATTATTTTATTAAGAGTTCAAGATACCCTCACTTGGCCGGAGTTGAGCGGCTTTAAAGGCTGCCTGAGCTTATCGGGAAGAGCCGCGGTAAACAAAAAAGCGACCGATGGCGATAAAATAAACGCTCTGCTGTCGCGCTTACTTTTGACTTATGAAATAGAGCGCCGCACCGGACTGCCCGAGCGCAAACAAAAATTTATCAACGGCAGTTACGGTAAGCCGTATCTCAAAAACAGCGAGCTTCAGTTTTCGCTGTCGCATACAAAAGGCGCGATATGCGCGGCATTTTGCGAGGGCGAAGAAATAGGCGTGGACGTAGAGCGCCGCGACCGCCGCGTAAACGAGACTATGTATAAGCGCGTACTAAGCGAGGAAGAGCGCTTCCACGCGACCTCGGATGTGGATTTTCTGCGTTTTTGGGTTCAAAAGGAGGCGTTCTTGAAACGTCTCGGCATTGGCATAACAAGAGATCTGCGCGGGGTAAATTCTTTGGAACTGCCCGATACCGCCGTGCTCGACTGCGGCGATCTGCTTATCGCGGCGTCGGGCAAGGGCGCGTTGGACGCAAGCGTAAAGGAAGTCACGGTAAACGAGCTGCTTGATAAATTTACGCTTAAGCTGTAAACAAGAATGCCCGCATTGACGCGGGCATTCCAAATTAACAAGAGGTAAGAATCCGCATTCTTACCTCTTGCTTTTTTAGCGGTGATTGGTATTGCGTCTTATAAATATTGTGGCGATAAAGATATCCCCGTCGAATTTGCAAGTGAAGTTTCCGTCGTATTTTTCGGCGATATCCTTGACGATTTTGATTCCGAAGCCATGCAGCGAGGCGTTTGGCTTGGAAGTCCGCAAAGAGCGGTCTTCCGATTCGGAAATACTGTTTTCGACCCGAACAACGTGATACGCATTATGCCGAAAAATATTAAGCTCCACATAAGGTTTATCGGCGCGTTCGGCAGCTTCGATTGCGTTGTCCAGCAGATTCGAGATAAGCGAGGACATATCCGAAGCGTCAATCGAGAAATCATTCAGAGGCTCGATTTTATAATGAAACGCGATGTTTTTGCTTTTGCACATCGCAGATTTCGACATTATTACCGCGTCTGCGATTCGATTTCCCGTATTGACCGCTTCAAGCCCCGCTTTTTCGGTTTTCAGCGCCGTTTCGTCAAGCAGCCGCACAGCGTCGTCTATTTCGTTCAACGATATAAGCGAACGTATGTTGGTGAGATGATTCAGAATATCGTGACGAATTTTTCTGAGCGTCTGCGCGTTTTCGTTTTGTAAAACAAGCTGCTCCTTAAAGTAGTCGTAGTTTGTTTCCAACAGCAGCAGTCTTTGTTCGCGCTGAAACCCGGCGCATATCTCCGAGAAGAAATATACGACCGCAAGGCTTGCCGCAAGAAATATCAGCGATACCGCCAGAACGGTTATCAGATTTGTTCTGTCATCAGCGGCTGGGGTGTTGACAAACGCGCCCGTAAAAATCGACGTTACAGTCAAAAAACCGAAAATGACCATATCAAACAGTCTCCAGAATTTGTGCGGGATACGGTCATCCTTTTTACTTAACAGCAGGTATGTAAACGCAAGCAGCATGGCGGTGGGAGGTTTTATCATAAGCCGTTCCGCGGAATTCGACAGAGTAATTTCCGAGAAGTTCTTGTCTGTAATCAGTGCGGCAAGCGTTCCGAAGATGATGTCGGACAAATTGGTTATATACACCGCGATAAGAGAATACCCGATGATTTTTTCGGGCGCGTTCTTAAACGCCGTCAAGTTCCCCGCAATAAGAGCGACAAGCATTATTACGGCGCGGAGCGCCGGCACCGCTTCGGCGGTAAAATATTCAGCCGCAGTTCCGGCGATTGCCGCCAGCACGGGAATAATCGGATTTTTAAGCCGACTTTTCATCGGCAGCACGACAAACAAAAAAGCAAGAGCGTTTTCTAACGCGCAGTTAAGCAATTTCATACCATCCATCCATTCATTTCCCCGCCTTTATTGTCATAAGGTCGGCAAACGCTGCAATGAGGTCGTTTCGCCGACGTCTGCTGACCGGCAGTTTTTCACCGTTCGTCAACACTATATCGTTCTTCATTATTTCGTAAACCTTTCCGATGTTGACAATAAGATCGGTATGTATTCGGCAGAAGCCCGTAAGATTATGTTTCTCCTCAAGCTTTTTGAGACTCTTTTCGACAAGCAGAAATTGTTCGCTTTCTGTGTGAAGAAATATATGTTCGTTTTTGTTTTGGAAGTAGAAAATCTCCTCGTCATAAAGACGTATCAAACCGTTGACTCCGTTTTTTATGATTTCAAAGTTCCTGCGGCGTTGTTTTTGGGATAAGCAGTCTTTGAATAATTTGGTTAATTCCGAAAATATCTTCCCGCCCTTATATTCCTTGGGGATAAACGCCTTTATCGAATATGGAATGGTGTTCAGCGCCTCGTCGGTATAGGCAGTAAGAAAGGCTATGCAGCAGTTGTTGTCTGTTTGCCTGATATGCTTTGCTATTTCCTTTCCATTCATTTTGGGCATATCTATGTCGAGTATCACAATGTCGTATCCGTTGTGAGCCTTAAATTCGGAAAGCAGTTCGTTTCCGTCAACAAAGAAATACGTTTCGGCTTGGAACTCCGCCGCCCGCAGCGCGTTTGCAATCATCGGCTTCAGCACCGAACTTATATATGTCAAATCATCATCGCATACGGCAACCCTGAACATCCGAACTTCCTCCCTTTCGGCATAAAGATACTGCCTTTAACACAATTATACATCAAAATAGGTCGAAAGTCAATAGAGGTTTAATGCGGGGATACCAGTTATCCCCGTTTTTTGACCAGTTTTCCGAATTGTATTGACTTGGAAAAAACGGTATGGTATTATTACCTTGTAGGCACTTCCTACATAATTGCAGGTATTCATAGAATATTGTAAGTGTCTTTTCGGCATAATCCGCTCGAAAATCCATACACAAATCCTATGAACACCGGCTGTAAGATTTATTTTGAAATGGAAGGAGGTATTTGAAATGAGGAAGTTAACAAAAGGCATTGTCGGTACGTGTGCCGCATTAACCGTGCTCGGCAGCGTTTCGTCTGTGGCTCTGGCGTATCAAAGATGCACCAACTGGGGAACGAAAATAGACTTTTGGGTGGACACGCTGTCCTCCGGCATAACCGAAACAGATTCGGATTATATTTCTCATGTTACTTGGTTTGGAAAGGAATCAACTAAGAATTTCAAACTGAAATTCACGATACGTTCAAAAGATGACAAAAAAGTCTGTGATACAAAGTATATCGACAGCACCTATCAGCTCGGAAGAAGCGTGAACATCTACGATTCGAACTGCATCAAGGGTCGTCAGTATACTCTTGTTGCGTCTCGCGAGAATTTGTTCGATTCGGCGGTTTACTGCGCCGGTGATTGGGAACCGTAACGTAGTTCGTATCTCCGCTGTTAAAAATTTAACAGCGGAGATATTTAATGGTAGGAGTTTATGAAGAAATATATTAATATGTATACCGTTTTGGGCACGGCGCTTTGCGCTTTGCTGCAATTCGTTTCGTGGGGTATGTCCTCAAGTGTTTTTGAATACGTTTTAGAAGGAGCGAAAACCGAGCTTGGCGGTTCGCAGGCGAAATATGTGATGAGCTTCGGCTTTTCAAGCTGTATGATAGACGGATTCGCGATAATGCAGCTTGTGCTTCCGCTGATTTCCGTTATGCTTTCGTGCGGTTTTATCGGCTTGTGCAAGGGGTATTACGACAATTCCAAAACGCGGATCAAGCGTTACGGGGCGTTTTTGGCTCGCGATATAACGCGTACCTCGCTGTGTGCCGCTATGGCGGCGTTTTTGGGTTTTTTGCTTTTTTACATATTCGGCGCGGTGACGCACCCGATAGTCAGAAGTATGAATTATTCGCGTTCCTTTTTAGACGACGTATTCGGCAACGGCATTTCGTGGCAGGATCCGCTGCTGTATTATTTTATGGAGGGAATTTTTAAATTCGCGATCTTTCCTTTCTTCTACTGTGCTTTCGCGTGCGCGTCTTATTTGTATTTCAAAAAGACGTATATGGGCTTTATCGTTCCCGTGGGATATTACGTGGCTATGTCCGTGTTAACGGGAACGCTGAGCGAATTGCTTTACAAAACTCCGTTCGGCGGGCTGATCTACGCTCTGCGCCCGAGTAATATGCTGATGATGGGTGCGGAGAGCGGCAGCGTTCCCGTATGGTATCCGCTGATATCGCTTATACCGCCGGCGGCGGCTTCGGTTATATTCTTTGTAAAGGGAATACGAAATGAAGAGAAATTCGGTTAAAGCGCTGATACTCGGCGCGGCAGCGGGGATTTTATGCGTGATCTCCCCGGACGGTCATTACAACAACACTCCCGTTGCAATTTATCAGCACCCGCTAAACATCACGGTGTTTTATCTTATCTACTTTGCGGTACAGGCGGATATCATTCTCAGAACGGCGGTGTACGATATCCGCTTCAAGACCGTTGAGGAAGCAAAGCTGCGCGGCTTTTTACGCGCAACGGTTTTGGCACTGATATATACTGCGGCTTATTTTATTTGCTCATGTGCGGTTTCGTATGTTCTGTCGAAAAAAAGCGCGGAGCTTTTTCTCGATCCGTTTCGCTGCGGACTGTTTCTTGTGACGGCGGTTTTGAATTTTGCGGTGCTGAACGTTTTTTTTGTTAATTTGAATTATCTGATGAGAAAAACCGCGGTATTTTTTGTGGAGGCGGGAATAATTTTATGCGGATTGGCGCTTTGCTTCGCGGCTCCCACTGTAGTGCCTTATGTCTGCGTGTGGTACTATGGAGTTTATCCTAAGTTTGTGATCAGTCCCGTGACGGCGGCGCAGGTTTATTTGATTTGGGCGGGAGTAGCTGTTCTGCTGGGACTGATACCTCAAAAGGACATTCTGCGAAAGGAGCGTCAGTGAAAGCGCGGCTGTATATTGTTTTCGCGGCTTTAGCTGTAGGTCTCGCGTTTATCAACGTTTACCCGCGCGAGGACTACTCTTACGATATGCTGCGTATAATGCTGCTGGAAAAAAACTCGTTTAAAGAGCTTTCGTTAGAGCCGTTTCCGTTGTTGGTAATGATGAGCTTTGTTTTCAACACGATATTGTCGGTATCGTTTATAACGTCAAACTCTCTCAAAAGCGGCAGCAGCTTTGTTTTGTCGCGCTTTGAAAAAAGCAGCCGCTGTATTGCTTTTATATGCGTCCGCGCGCTTGGGAGAGCGTTTTTATGCGCGTTTGTTCAAGCTGCCGTGCCGACGCTGCTTGCGGCGGTCTTAAAAAAGACAACGGACGTTACGCACGTTGCGGATATGGCGGAGCTTGCAGTGCTGTTTATTTTAAAGCAGACGGTTCTGCTGAGCGGCGGTGCGTTCGTTGCGTTGATTCTACGCAAAAAGCCGATTGGCTCCGCTGCTGACGTACTGGGGGCGCTGTTCATTATAGTGCTTGTAACGGCGGACGTGTTTTCGCCGTGCCCGCTTGCTCTGGTGAATTTGTCAGCCAACGACCCGCTTGTGATAATTATTGAATTTTTGGCGGTTTCGGCGGCGGTGGTTTTGTATTCCGCATTCTTTAAAAGAAGTGGCGATAAACTTGATGAAAGGCAGTGAAGAGATATGATAGAACTGAAAAAAGTTTCTAAGGAGTTTAAAACGAAAATAGTTTTCGAGAACGCCGACGTCACTGTTGAGACGGGAAAATGCGTCGGCATTACCGGAGAGAACGGCTGCGGAAAAAGCGTTTTGTTAAAGCTTATCTGCGGTTTCTCAAAGCCCGACAGCGGCGAGGTTTTCATTGACGGCGAACGTCTGGGCGACAAGCGGGATTTTATCCCGAACGCGGGCGTTATTATAAACTCGCCGAATTTTATCGGACACTACACCGGTTATGAAAATCTTATGCTTCTCGCCGCGATAAAAAAGAAAATCGGGAAAAAGGAGGTCTGCGGCGTTCTTGACAGAGTGGGCTTGTCGGAAGCGGGAAAGACGAAAGTCAAAAACTATTCGCTTGGAATGAAGCAGCGTTTAAGGCTGGCGCAGGCTATTATGGAAGACCCGGATTACCTTATTTTGGACGAGCCTATGAACGCCCTTGACAACGAGGGCATAGCCATAGCCGATGAAATAATCAACGAATTCCACGCGAACGGAAAAACCGTTATCATGACAAGCCATAACCCGCTTGACATTGAACGGCATTGCGAATATGTGTTAAAGGTGGAGAATCGTTCCGTTTCGGTGTAAGAGCCTGTTGTGAAACGTCTCGTTATTATTCGAAGCCTTTCAAAAAAGGGGGAGTATCATGACGATCGTTGACAACGATCTTAAAGCTGTTAATGATGAAATATGCCGTAGATTTGCGGACAGTGATTTTTCACCGCGCAGCGTGATATCGCGGGACTTTCTTGCGCTGCTGAGGGATTTTTCGGAGCGCCTTATGTTAAAAGCCTATGCCGAGGGCGCGGATATAGAAAACACGCCTTCCAACCTTCAAGCTGCAATGAATTATGTAAAGACGCGCGGCGAGTTAAAAGTTATATACCGTTTTTACGTTTTTCTTCAAACCGCCAATCTGTATTACGTTCTTGAGGAGGAAAACTCGGAGCGCTTTATGCTGAAATTTTGCGAATATCTCTTTTTGATACGAAAACTTGTACGCGAAAAATTCGGCGGGGAGGTGCTTGAAAATCTTGAAAGGTTTCCGCTGAACGTTGATGAAACTCGGCGGGATCTCTCGGAAAAAATTGCCGAAAAACTGCGGCTTCACGAAATACGAAGCGCTGACGGCGGCGAAATATATTACATTGAAAAGGTAACGCCATTTTTCGCGGAGCATGAAGTATATTACGAGGTGATTTTCTCTCCCGCCGCAGATAACGCGGGAGTTGCCGACCGTGTTACCGCGTTTACTAAAATCAAGCTTACGGACTGTTACGCGGCGCGGCTCTCGCTGCTCTCCGATTCGATAGAGCTTTTTGGAAAAACGACGTCCATAACCGTTATCGCGGGGTGGGAGGTAGCTATTCGGAACTGCGAATACGAAAATTTTATGAAATGCGTAACGGGTCGGGAATGCAAGGTGTCTGCTGCCGAACAAGAAAGAATAAGCGAATTTCTTACGTCAACGGGATTTTACCTGTCGGAGCTTTCGGATTTTCCCGATTACGCTTTCCAGAGCGTCGAGCAGGTCTGCACAGGCGATATCCGCGGCGCGGTTTTCTTTGACGCGCTTCGCGTCTGCCGTTCTGTCGTGCGGGAACATCGCCGCGGTGAAAACCTCATTCGGTATCTTTTATATCAAATGAACAACAAAGTTATAAAAAAGCAGTATAAAAGCGGCGCAAACGCTAAACTCTCGGGTATGTGTTTTCAAAATGGGTGTATTCCGTTTGACAATATGCCGTTTGCGTGTTCGCTTATCGGTCACGTGCCCAAACTCTGTGATCTGTTGGAATGTATCCCCGTTCGGCACCGTGAGCACGAGCTTCTCGCTAGAGCGGTGCGCGTCAAAGCCGATAAAAAAGGTCGGCTTTTTACAAACGTAAAAGAGCTTGCGGTGTTTGGGGATATTCCCAACGCAGTCAAACGGTATAACGAAAAGCTGTGGTTCGGACATCTGGAACGTAGCAGGCTCGTTATCGACGACGGGCGTATATTTATAAACGGCTGTATGGATAACGTCGGCGCTGTTGTATCCAAACTGCAAGAGCTGTCGTCTTCGGGCGTGCGCGGCTATTCAAAAGCTGTAGACGATTGGTTGGCGGAAACGGAATTCGGGATAGACAGCGAGGAAAAGGCAGCGGCTCTGCGCGGTTTGTTTAAACATTCCAAAGCCGCGTTTGTTTGCGGAGCGGCGGGTACGGGAAAGTCCTCATTTGTCAATTTGGCGGCGCATTTTTTCGCCGACAAAAGAAAGCTGTTGCTGGCGCAGACAAACGCCGCCGCAGACGCTTTGAAGCAGCGCGTTACGGCGCCAAACTGCATATATTCCACAATATCGAATTATTTGAGAAAGAGAACGAGATTTGATTACGATCTTATAGTGATAGATGATTGCGGCACGGTCGATAACGAGGATATGCGGTCAATATTGTATAAGGAAAATTATCGGCTGTTGCTTTTGGTCGGAGACGCAAGTCAGCCTGCTCCTATCAGATTCGGAAACTGGTTTGACGTCGCGCGAAGTTTTGTGTCCGCTTCTTCCGTATTTGAGTTTACAACTTTTTACAGAACCGCTAACGATGATTTGAGGTCGCTGTGGAAAAGCGTTCGAGAAATGGATAACGTTGCTCTCGGCTCCGCCGTACCGCAGAAATATCTCGTCGCCTCGGAGTTTCCGAACTTCGAGCCTGAGGAGGACGATGAGATCATTCTCTGTCTTGACCGCGGTGGACTTTATGGCGTAAACAATGTCAACCGCTTTTTACAGGAAAGCGTATCCGGCGCTGCCGTTAAATGGGGCGCTCGGCAATACAAGGTCGGCGACCCGATATTGTTCAACGAGTGCGAGCGCTTTTCAACGGACATACACAGTAATATGAGGGGTAAGATCGTCGGGATAGACGTTTTCAACGATGAGCCAAACAGCTACATTCGGTTTGACATCGAGTTGTACAAGGTAATTGACTGTATAGACGCGTTTGGCTGCGACCTTGAGATCTTAGACGATTCCGAATATGGCAAAACGCTTGTACGCTTTAAGGTGTTCAAGCCAAAAAGCGACGATGACGACGGTGTATATACCACAGTGCCGTTTCAACACGCCTACGCAGTTCCGATTTTAAAAGCGCTGGGGTCGGAATACCGATCGGTAAAACTCGTTATATCCGACGAGATCGGCGAACCGATACCGTACGACATTTTTTACACGGCAATTACACGGGCGCGAGAGAAGCTGAAGATTTATTTGGCGCCTGGGGCGGAAAACAGACGAATTTCAAATGTTCGCTCCGCCAACGTCAGCGAGGATATTGCGCTGTTGAATAAATATATCGAATGAGCGGCATACGAAAGTTCAAAAGCAGACTTTTCCGCAAATTGAAATTATCATTACAAAGTATGGAATTTCAGCTTGTGCTACGGCGTGAAATCATAACAATACAAGCTCCCCTTGCAAAGCAACGGGAGCTTCAGTTTGTAGAAAAAGTCGGTTATAAAAAAATGGTCAACCTCATTGAGTGGTATAGGGGGAAAGGGGTGAGGGAGAGGGGAAAAGGG
>CANRFR010000084.1 GCA_947629945.1 uncultured Clostridia bacterium
ACGCTTTCCAAAAAATAACAAAAATTTGAAAATCCTTGGATTTCGCTTCAAAATTGCTTTTTAATCAGCGTTTCCCTTGGCATACAATTCACCTCGATACAAGAAAAGCCCTACGGAATGTTCCGTAAGGCTTTCTGTCTTTTTTGCTATTTTAAGTATATCACAAAGCCGCACTCTCATTCAACTGTTTTTACTCTCATCTTTGAGAATTAAATCGACTTCATTAAGTGCCGCATTATGCAGCCGAAAAATGTGCTGTTCACTGTAACAAGTTTCTCTCGCTATCCTTTTCCACGAATAAAAACTCAAATACCGCTTTTCTAAAATTATTTGATATTCGGGATTGTCGACTTGCTTTATGACCTTGATAATCTTATTTTTGAGGTCTACGAGAGTGTCAATATCTCGGTTGATTTCCTCTTGCAAATCAACAATCTTACACACGGTTTCTTCCAATCTCGAACCACCGCGATTCGGATTTTTGGGCATATTGGAGAGTGTTGCAGTGCATTTTTGTGCTAACGAATTTAACTGCTCAACTTGCCCTATTTTCGTGTTTATCCGTAAATCAAGCAGATGTGCCTGTGATAAAAATTCCTTTGCTGTCATACCGATTTCTCCTTTACTTTTGCTTTCAGCATATTGATAAGCCGCTCTCCGTCAAGCTCCGAGCCGCTTAAACACGCTAAATTCTCGAACCAATCTGACTTGAAAAAATGCTCTAATTCGCTTATTTGTTTCCGTGTTTGCTTGCTGTCAGGCTCTGATAATGCGGAGTAATAATCCTTGATAGCCTGTGCAATAATCGCCCCTGAAAGTTCTCCGTATCCGTCCATTTAACCACCTCCGATGTTCGCTTTTACAGCGTCAATCAATGCTGCCTGTGTTCCGTCTTTTTTCCGCAGTGCCTTTAAAATCTGCTCGTCAATCGTGCCTTTTGCAACAATATGCTGAATTACTACCGTGTTTTCGGTCTGACCTTGCCGCCATAATCTCGCATTCGTCTGCTGATACAGTTCCAAGCTCCAAGTCAAGCCGAACCAAACTATCGTGTTCCCACCGCTTTGCAAATTCAAGCCGTGTCCGGCGGAAGCAGGATGGATAAGCGCGACGGGGATTTCTCCGTTATTCCATCGCCGTATGCTTTCGTCCGTGTCGAGTTTGGAAAAGGGAATATGAAGCTTTTGCAGTCGCTTGCAAATTCTCTCAAAATCGTGCTTGAACCAATAAGCCACAAGCAGCGGTTTACCGTTAGCACTTTCGATTATATCCTCAAGAGCGTCAAGTTTTTGCTGATGTATCTCGATTATATTTCCGTCATCATCGTAAATCGCACCATTCGCCATTTGGGATAATTTATTCGACAGAGCCGCTGCATTAGCTGCCGTAATCTCACCATCAGATGTTGGGAGAACCAACTCCGCTTTCATCTGTTCGTATTTCCTGCGTTCATCATTGGAAAGACTGACGGTGTATTCGCTTGAAATAAGCTGTGGCATTTTAAGAAAATCCGTTGATTTCATCGAGATTGTGATGTCGGAGACTTTTTCATATATCCGCTTTTCTGCAAAGGGTAAAGGCTTGTAGCTGTAAACTATCTGCCCATTGCGTTTATCCGGCTGAAAATAGAGGTTTCTGTACTGTCCGATAAATCTTCCGAGCCTTTGTCCCATATCCAGCAGCTTAAACTCCGCAAACAAGTCCATTAAGCCGTTGGAACTCGGTGTTCCCGTAAGTCCCACAACTCGCTTAAACATGGGACGCATTTTCATCAATGCCTTGAACCGCTTTGTCTGATGATTTTTGAAACTTGAAAGCTCGTCAATTACAAGCATATCGAAGTCAAGAGCCGTTCCGCTTTTTTCGACAAGCCATTCCACATTTTCGCGGTTGATTATGTATAGGTCTGCGGGTGCTTGCAGAGCCGCTTTGCGTTCTTGCTCCGTGCCGACTGCTATGCTGTATTTTATTGCTTTTAGGTGATCCCACTTTTCGATTTCTGCACTCCAAGTATTTCGAGCCACTCGCAAGGGAGCCACTACAAGCACTTTGTGGACTTCAAAGCTGTTGAAAAGCAACTCGGCTATTGCCGTGAGAGTAGTCACCGTCTTGCCTAAACCCATATCCAAAAGCAGTGCCGCCACGGGATTTTTCAAAATAAAATCTATCGCAAACCGCTGATACTCATGTGGCGAGAATTTCATCAATCACACCTCCAATCTGCTCCTTGCTGTCGATAACGAAAACCTTAAAACCGAGTTCTCTCAGCATTCTGTGCCTTGCAAGCTGTAATGCTCTCGGTTCTTTGCCGGGTGCTTTCAGTTCCGCAAAGGCGATTTTACCGCCCCGGAAAAGCAGCAAGCGGTCGGGCATTCCGTCAAATCCGGGCGAGGTAAATTTCAAAGCAATGCCGCCTTTTCCTTTTACCATTTCTTTGAGTTTGCGTTCAATTTCTTTTTCAAGCATCATCAATTCCTCTCATTCCGCATAACAAAGCCATTATGCAGGTCTATGCAAGCCATATATAAAACTTTATATATAGCTTATTTTTTCTATTTTTTCAGCCCTAAAGGGGGTTTTATATATAGACCTTCATAGACCTGCATATTCGCATTGTTAAGCCATTTATAAAACTTCTTCAAATTCAGATTTTATCTTTAAGCCGTACACCAATATTCCTTTCATTGTCTTTCGTTTGCTAAATCCCGCCATCTCCAAAGCCGAATAGAAATCCGAGGTACTTCTTGTGTATTCGCCTGTTCTCTGACAAAAGGCACGGTATTCCTCGTATAATTCACCGCTTTTCTGTGTGTATGACGAATCAATCTCGCAGCAGTCATCAAGGAAGTGTGCAAGCCAATCATTGGAGCTGCGGTATTGATTTATCGCGTTCTCCACGCAAGGGGGTAAAGTGAGGTTGAAATTGCTCTCGATTACCTTTTTCGCACCCTCAATAATCCACTTCAGCACAGCTCCGCCACAATTGCGGTACAAACAATCGGAGTAATTTTTAATATCGGCTTTACCGCTTATTTTAGCATTAAAGGGGATTACAATCAGCCGCCGCCATGTACCTTCGTCCGTAGCTCCCACTTTGGGAAGGTGGTTCGTGTACAGAACAAGCGTATGTGTTGGAGTGTATTTGAAAGGGTCCTTGTACTTCTTTTCCGCTCCGACTTCATCGGTAGAGCAGAGCTGCTTTACCACGCTCGTGTTCAGCCGCATACCCTCTTCAAGCTCCGCTGCGATTACAAGCCGCTTTCCTTTAAGTTCAGCCATTTCGGGCTTAACATTACGCTTGCAGCCAACCGTCAAAGCGTCAGCCGAGATATGACCACTGTATGTTCCCATAACTCTTGAAATCGTGTTCCAAAAGGTAGATTTACCGTTTTTGCCTTGTCCGTAAGAGATAATTAAAGCCTCAACATATACTTTGCCTATTGCCGCAAGCCCAACAATCTGCTGAACATAGTCTATAAGTTCACGGTCACCACAAAAAAATTCTTCAACGACAGACTGCCACAATTGTGAGTTTTCATCATTCGGAGAAACGGCAGTTATTTTGGTTATTAAATCCTCTGCTGACTGTTCTTGCAAACCGTCAGTTCCCTTACGCAAATCGAAAGTGCCAATGGGAGTATTAAGCAGAAATTCCTGTGTATCAAATTCCTTTACGTCATGCAAAAGCATAGGTTTAGCCGCTTGCAGAGCCGACACGATATATTTCATATCCCGCCGTTTCATTACGAAATTCTTATATGCCACAGCCGCGCAAAACGCCGCATAAGCATCCGCACTTTTATCATCTATCGCTTTAGCAAGCGGCTTACCGCCCGCATTGATAACTTCATTCGATATTCCGAATTGTTCAAGTGCTTTTTCGGCTCTATCCACAGCGTTCTGAGCGTCCTTGAGCTGCAAATCAAGGAACTCCTCTGCCGCACCGACCGCAAGCTGGCGGCTTTCAACCCAGCGAGTCCCGTCATAACGCATAAAATCCGTGCTGTCCGTATAAACAAGTTCATTTGCGTATTCCGCAGACAGCACTTTAGCCTGCCCTATATCCGAATAATCGGCGGGTTTGAGTGAATTTCCGAATTTATCCGGCGGTATGTAATCGGGACTTTCCATTACCTTTGCACCAAACTTCGCCGCGCTGTTCCAAATGGTCTGCAATTCGTCATCGGAGAGCGGGGGATCGCATTTTTCGGCTCTTTTAAGAAACAATTCGTGAGCCTTGTCCGTTACTCCGAAACGTTTAATCACTCGCCCGGCAAACAGGCTCATAGTGCTGTTTCGTGAACCCTCTGCGATAACCTGTGATTTATCGTCAAAAGCGGAGAAAATCTGCTCGTCCTGTGCATCAAGATAATCGTCAATGTTGAATATTCCATCAACCCACAACACCTCGGCATTGGAATTGCCATAGATAAATCTTGCCGCATCGAGTGCGTTTCCGTCAAAGAAATCTGCATACTCATAAATACGTTTTTTCAAATCTCCGTACTGCTTTGCGTTTGTAATCGGCTTGTGTGGGAAATAAACGTGAAAACGCGGTCGTGCCGACTTCTTTCCTTTTGTTTTCATGTGATGCCTGCTTGTGACTATCGCATAAGTAACATCGGGAAATATATCTCCGATTTTCTGCGGAGTTATCCACTCATCGGGGTTATCCGAGTGGTCATTGTCGCAGTCCAAAGCCGAACAATCTGCCGACAGAAATTCTCCCACGCTCCTGTGATTGTTTTGAAACTCGCCGCAAACATGGTCGAAAGCTACCGCCGCTTTAAGCTTATCGATGTTTGTGACAATACACTTGTTGGGGTAAAGGCTGTTCTTTGCGTTTCCCGTGCAGCTTGCCGTGCTAAGAGTAAAACTCATAAAATTTCCTCCGTTTTTTCTGTAAAATATTTGATTGGTATGCCTTTTTTCTTTGCTTTCTCTATCTCCGCCGCCATTCCGCTTGAGATATAGCTGCCAAACACCCATATTTCCGCACACTTTGTCAGCAGAACTATTCCCATAAATAAAGCCGTTTCGCGTTCCGTTTCCTCGTTCATAAATTGCGGAAAAAGCAGATGCGGTGCAATGGGAATACAGTGCTTGTCTACTGCAAGGCGACAGTATTTCCTAGCGTTTTCAATATTCTGTTCCACATTTCCTTTTGAAAATGGGGAACAGATGTATACCAAAGGTCTGTATCGCTCTGACCGTTCAATCGCAGTTAAAGCGGCATAAGCGGTCGGATCAGGATAGCGTTCTTGATTGTAATAATCCAACGATCCTCACCTCACTTGAACTTGACTATCGTGGTTTTTTGGTAAAGCTCGTTGGAGTCGATGTCATTCACCGCATTTCTAAGCAATGTGGCTGTTTCCATATCTCCCTTCTCCTCACATTCCTTTGCAGTAGCATACAGATGTTGAATCAACTCAAAGCCGTTTACCGTTTGATATGTTTTTTCTTTAAGAATAGATTTCATAGTGTTACCTCCATAAAAAGAATAGGCAGAGAAATTTCTTCCCCTACCTATTAAGGCATTTAGTCAAGGTGATTTTGGACAGTTTACGAAAATTTTTCTAAAAATTTTTTCTTTGCTCTCTGAAGCCGCTTGGCAGCATTGTCATAAGTCAACCCATGCATAGCCGCAAACTCCTCCATCGGGATTTCATTCAGAACGACTGCAATAATGATTTCGGCATATTCCGGTTTAAGAAGTTTATGTAAGGTTTGGCACATCTCCTCGTAGTCCTCACGATTTTGACGTTTACGTTCCTCGGAATAGTCGGGAATATTGTCCCAAGGATTAGGTTCTTCCTCATCGTCCTTGTGATAGGGAACCTTCGGTTCTCCGTAGTGTCGAACGGTGCGACGATGACTGTTTTCCAACTCTCGATTGACCTCATCCATAATTTCCTGTGGTGTTCTCGGCTGAACCGTTTCGGGCTTGTCCGATGCGGCTCGGCGGATTTCTAAGTCGCGTTCAACAAAAATGCGACATTCCTCCTCCGACGCATAAAAGTCTTTGCCTTTTGGCTTGGTGAACAGGTTTTCGCTATCAATTTTTACTGTGATTTTCATTGTTTGTCCTTCCCGCCCGTTTGACGGTTAAGGCAAACACTCAAAACAAATGTGGAACACTATTTTCCGAGAGTGTCCCACCTAAAATCCCAAAAATGCAATAGGAAACTAAGGGGTACACTCTGCGGACTATGCGTTATTAAAACGCTTGTCCGTTTTATGTATCTCGTGTTCGCCCTATTGCAAATCGGGCTTATGTTAATTTTTTTGGAGCAATGCTCCAGCATCATTTATGTATAAGCGCAGAAGTGCTTCATACCTTGTAAAAAAGATTTATTATGTTATAAGCCTTTTGTAATTCTCACGATGATAAACCAATTCTTTATTTTCACAAAATTCCTTATGTGTTCGCCAAATGAAATTTAGCAAAAAGTGTAGAAAATTATATTAGAATGTGATATAATATATATACATTCTATTCGCAGCAAACGTTTTGTTTTGAGAATTCACTAAGAAACTCTGCCAACTAGACTAACTATATTAATTATAACAAATTGAAAGCTTGAAAAACCGGACTGGACGGACACACTCGGACAGCCACGGACAGAGATATACTTAGACAGGAGGAAAATAGCGCATGATGTTTTACGAATACGCTTCAGGTCTTTCGCCGTTCATTTCGTTTGGCAAATCTGAGCATGAATACTTCACAGAACTTGTCGGCAACTTCGTACAAGATGCTGCTATGGACTCCTGCAAACTGTTGAAACGAATGCCCGACACGAAATATCGCTACATAAAAGGTAATCGTGCGATTCAACCAAAGGATGCACAGTACCTTTATGACCATCGTGACAAAAGCAAGTTCTCAAATTGGATATGGGAAAGAATGGACGATACTGATTCCTACGACAATGTCGTGGCATGGTTGGATAGCCATAGCGTCGCTAGTGATGATCCTTCAACTGCTTGTGCTGATCTGCTGGAAAGCATAATCTTGGACATCATCAACTGCGCTCCAACAACTCAAGCAGCACAGGAGGCAGAGATTGATTTAAAATTGATCGATGATATCCAGAAAAAAATAGAGTCGCTACCTCGACCGACAAATGTACCGGTTCCAAAGGTAGCGACTCAAGATGAACAGATATATATTAATGAACTATGTCTAGCATATGGTGAGGCCGAGGGCATGGACGCTTTTTCGGTAGATGACCTCCCCTCGTTTCCTGATTACTCTGATGACCTGGAAGAGCGCCGCATTGATTTTTATGCTGCAGAAACAATTCGGCGTGGTGTGTTGGAATTAAAAGGGAGCAGCCTAACAGGGCAATTCGATGTATTGAAAGATGAGACTTATAACGGCGTAAAGGACACTGCAAAGCGGACACACCCTAATGGATATGAACGAATGCTTGCTGTCATGGAACAAGCAGTTATCGCTCCGGTTACAAACTACATACTTAGTGCCTCGCCTTATTGGATAAGTGGAAAAATCAAAAAAGGTGTATGTCATCACCTCGTTAATGATGGCAAACTGGCATGGATAAGGAGAAGAAAAAATCAATGAACGAATCGGTCATCGGCTCTACTTTTGAAATATCTCTCCGTATCCTTTTAATGCTGAATGAACTCTCGCCTATTAGATTAGACGAACAGCAAATAAGAGCAATTGATTTTATATCTGTTTATGCTGCGGATTTTGGATTGTTGGATGAGAATCTTCACGGATATAGTAACTACAGATATAGTGAGTTTTCTGCACGAAAACATATAGTTGATGCTGCTTTGAAAAATCTCGTGTTGGATGGATATGTTCGGCTATATTCTACTTCAATCGGATACTCATACTCCATCTTGGATGCGGGTAGGACTGTATGTGACAAACTCACAAGCAGTTATGCTAAAGAATACATTCTTGCAGTTCAATCCGTAATCAATAGATTTGATAAAGCAAATTCGACTGCCATGTTGAAAGAAATCAACAGACTCACTATTCAATCACTACAGGAGGTCGAACATGAATAGATTCTATATTGATAAACTCATCGTGTCTGGCGGCGGACACAAGACAACAGTTATCGACTTCAAACCAGGTTTGAATTTTATACTTGGTCCCTCTAATACCGGAAAGAGTCTTGTGATGGACTGTCTGGATTATGCATTTGGCTTTACTCCCAAAAAGAATCGTCCTTCAAAAATCGTTGACAACAATTACGGTTATGAACGCATTACGCTCCATTTGGCAACAGATAATGGGACAGTCATTCTCGAACGCAAAATCGGTGATACAAAAATTTCTGTCAGCGGTACTGATCCAACAGTGGATCATGGTACTTATAGCATAGGCCATAAAGCAAAAAACAACATTAATGCCGTGTATCTTCATCTACTTGGAATCAATGAGGTTCATTCTGTTCGTTCAGCTGAAACGGGATCAAAGACACAGAACTTAACATGGAGAAGTATGCTCCATCTCTTCTTCATACGACAGGCGGATGTTGCAAGGGAAAGTTCTGCATTATTAGCTCCCGGAAGCGTGGGACATACGGCTTCAGCTGCAGTGCTGTTATTTCTTTTAACCGGGCAGGATGCAAACAATCTCGATGCAGATGAAGACCCAAAAATCAGTGAGGCAAAGAAAAAAGCCCTCATTGGTTATATTCAGAAAAAAGTCGACGAATTTACAAGAAGGCGTGAAATGTTGGAGGAAACGCTCTCATCCTCTAAAATCACAGATCCTCGCTCAAGTGTTGAACAGGTTAGAAAAGAAATTGCAGAGTTGCAAGCACAAGTGGATGCTGCTACCCGAGAAAGCCAACAGCTAATGTCGCAGATTTACGAGTGGAACAGTAAACTTTCCGAATCCAGGACAGTCGGACATAATTTTGCTGTTCTTCGGCAGCAATACCAATCTGACATAAGGCGGATTGGCTTCATTGTTGACGGCGCATCGACTGTCTCGCCAGTCCGTAAAAAAGTAAAGTGTCCTATTTGCGGAGAAGAAACAGAGCGTATACAGGATATCTCCTTTATTAACGCATCTGCTGCAGAACTTGAAAAGATCAAGAGGCATTTGTTAGAATTGGGCGATGCACAGCAAAGCATTGAATATCAACAGGAAAACATTGTTGCAACAATCCGCACATTGGAAGAAAAGAAAGATGAGATCGACACTCTTATTTCCGAGCAATTGCAGCCAAAATTATCCGCTTTCGAAGATGAACTCGAACATCAACTTAAGCTGATACAGCTTTCCAGCGAACTGGAAATTATCCGCCAAGATGAAACACAATATAGGAGTGAATTGTTTAATAAGGAAACAGAAGAAACATCGGTTTCTTCGAAGCACAATATACTTGAGGATTACGATTATGATATCATCTGCGGTTTTGAAAACAAGCTCCGAGAAATCTTAAAAGCATCCAAAATTGGTGGAGCGACCACAGCAAGACTTAACATGGAAAACTTCGACATTGAAATTGACAATTTCAAAAAGTCAGTTTCAATGGGTGGGGGCTTCTGTGGAATATTAAATACGATTACTACGTTTGCCATGAGTGCATACCTTATTGATCTTGATAGATATGCGCCAGGGTTCTATGCCGTAGATTCCTCACTGACGCAGTTATCTGAAGCAGAACACAAAGAGCAGAATGACACTATAAAGCAGAATTTCATTGAATATCTTATCGCTCACGCACACGAGCGTCAGGTAATCATTGTGGAGCAGACAAAACGTATGCCCTTCATTCCCGCTGAAAGCGAGGAAAATGGCATCCATGTCATTCGTTTTTCTCAAAACAAAGAAGAAGGTCGATATGGTTTTTTGAACGAAGTTTATAACCCAGAGGATCAGTAATCGCCAATTCCTAAACGCAAAAGCAGGAGGAAAAATATGCGTATAAGTTACAACAAGTTATGGAAAATGCTGATAGATAAGAACATGAATAAGCACGATCTTGCTGAAAAAAGTGGTGTCAGTTCAGCTTCAGTTGCCAAACTTAGCAAAGGCGCAAACATAACCACAGATGTGCTTCTGAAAATCTGCGAAGCTATGGACTGCACATTAGATGATATCATGGAAACGGTAAGAGATTAACAAAGGATGTGGTAACTTGGCAAAAAGCATTATAATTGATATGAACCACCCAGCCGTTCAATACCTATGCAAAAAAGATAGGCGACTAGCAAAAGTCATCAAAATGGTTGGACCCATATCATATGTTCCATATGATGAATGTGCATATTCCTTTTTAGTGCATGAAATCATCGAACAAATGCTATCTGTAAAAGCAGGTCAGAAAATATATCAAAGGCTTGAAGATTTATGCGATGGCAGTGTGACTCCCGAAAAAGTCAATGTTCTTTCAGACGATGAGATACGTTGTACGGGAACATCATCTTCAAAAGCCAGATGTATCCGTGACATCACTGATGCCATATTATGTGGGAAGTTGGATTTTGATAAAATGCATATGTTGTCTGATGAAGAAGTCATGCAACATCTTATTAAATATCATGGCATAGGTAAATGGACTGTAAAAATGTTTTTAATATTTGTCCTTGAGCGTCCAGATATTCTTCCTGTTGAGGACGGAGCGTTTCTGCAAGTATACCGATGGATGTATAAGACAAAGGATTGTAGTGAGAAAGATGTAACAGCAAAATGTAAAAAATGGAAACCTTTTTCTTCTATCGGATCACGCTTTTGCTATAGAGCCTTGGATTCCGGTTTGACGAGAGAAGATTTTCATTTGTTCAAATGAAAGGAGCAACTTATAATGAGTGCGATAGAAGATAGGAACGAATGTGTCCGCAATATCCTTGATTCTCTTTACGAAAAAGCTGTAAACGCTAATGTTGTAATTGATGAGTCATCATACAAGAACTCTTTGGAAAAACTATTCTCTACCACGGCATGGGGATTTAGGGAAATTCTTCTTGTAGTAATCATCGGGATGCGACTTGATCCTGATTTTAAAGCATCTACCGGTTTGTACAACTGCAATCCGAGAGCAATTTATGAAGGTCCCATTAAAGAATTCCTTATTGAAAAAGAAATCCCTCACCGCAAATCCGGACCGTTAAATGTTGCAAAAGCTACTGTAGGTTTGGATATGACATGGGCGGCACAGCGGAGACCCTCCGATGTCGCAACTGAGGTTGTCAAGCTTGTAAATTATATGGAAACTGACGGTTCGGATAAAGATACCCGTATTAACAATAAGACTGAATATCAAACCGTGTAAATGGCAATAATACCCATAAGAAAGTGAG
>CANRFR010000085.1 GCA_947629945.1 uncultured Clostridia bacterium
ACTTGCAACGGGACACGTTGCGGAGATATACGACCCGGGCTATATGGCTAAACGAATGGAGATAGGCGCTGTAGTGGGCGCGGCTCCCGCGGAGAACGTGCGCCGCGAACGCCCCGCGCCCGACGACGTGATAATTCTCTTGGGCGGCAGAACAGGTCGCGACGGCTGCGGCGGCGCTACCGGTTCTTCAAAAGCGCACTCCGTGCAGTCGTTGGACACTTGCGGCGCGGAAGTCCAAAAGGGCAACGCTCCCGAGGAACGCAAATTGCAGAGACTTTTCAGAAACCCCGATGCCGCGCGGCTTATCAAGCGCTGCAACGATTTCGGCGCGGGCGGCGTTTCGGTAGCTATCGGCGAACTTGCCGACGGTCTGGAAATAGACCTCGATAAAGTTCCGAAAAAGTACGACGGCTTGGACGGCACCGAACTCGCCATTTCGGAAAGCCAAGAGAGAATGGCGGTAGTAGTTGCTCCCGAGAACGTTGAAAAGTTCCGCGCGCTTGCCTCCAAAGAAAATCTGGAGAGCACGGCTGTGGCGGTCGTTAAAGCGGAACCGCGTCTTAAAATGACGTGGAACGGCAAAACGATCGTCGACATTTCACGCGAATTTTTAAATTCCAACGGCGCCGAAAAACACACCAATGTTTTCGTTCCAGAGGTACACGTTGATTATTCGACCGGCAGACACAACACTCCCGAGGATTGGGAAGCTCTGGTAACCGACTTGAACGTCTGCTCACAGCGCGGACTTGTTCAGCGGTTTGACAGCACCATCGGCGCGAACAGCGTTCTTATGCCGTTTTCGGGACGTACTCAGCAAACCCCCGTTCAGGCGATGGCGGCAAAGCTACCCGTGCTCGGCGGCAAGACTACCACGACCTCTATAATGGGCTGGGGCTTTAACCCCGCAGTTTCCAAACAGTCGCCGTATCACGGAGCAGTATGCGCGGTGGTTGAGAGTATCGCAAAGGTAGTTGCAGCGGGCGGCTCTTACGAAAAGTGCCGGCTGACGTTCCAAGAATATTTTGAGCGTACTCTCGGCAAATCCGAACGCTGGGGCAAACCGTTCGCGGCACTGCTGGGCGCTTACAAGGCTCAAATAGAACTGGGCTGCGGCGCTATCGGCGGCAAGGACAGCATGAGCGGAACATTCGGCGAAGCGGACGGAGAACTTATCGACGTTCCGCCGACGCTTGTGTCTTTTGCGGTCTCTACAGCCAAAGCGGAAAACGTCATCTCTGCGGAATTTAAGTGCCCCTACAGCAAGATAGGCTTCATCAAACCGCTTTACGACAAGAACGGTATGCCCGATTTTTTGAGCGTCAAGGAGGTCTTTAAAACCGTTGAGCGGCTTATCAAGGACGGAACGGCGCTGTCTGTCTGGAGTATCGCTAACGGCGGCTTAGCCGAGGGCTTGTTCAAGATGGGCTTGGGAAATAAAATAGGCGCGAACATAACTGAAAGTCTATCCGACGACGAGCTTTTCACGCCCGTTTACGGCGCGTTCATTATAGAGCTTGACCGCGACAACAACATCGGCGGCGTTCGCGTTATCGGCGAGACCGTTCCCGAATACGAAATAACCTGCGGCGGCGTTAAACTCGATATGACAAAGCTCGAACAGAAGTGGGACGGCGTTCTGGAGCCGATATTCAAGCAGAAAACGGTTTACGCGCCCGCTCCCGAAAAGGTTGAATACACCGGCGGCTGCGAACTTCTGCAAAACCACGCGTCTCCGAAGATAGCGAGACCGCGCGTGCTTATCCCCGTATTCCCCGGCACGAACTGTGAATACGATATGGCGAGAGCGTTCGAGGACTGCGGCGCCAGATCCGAGATATTTGTTATAAAAAACCTTTCTTCAGCAGACATTGAGGACAGCGTGAACGAGTTCGCGAAGTTAATAGAACGTTCGCAGATGATAGCTCTGCCGGGCGGCTTTTCGGGCGGCGACGAACCGGAAGGCTCCGCGAAGTTCATCAACGCGTTCTTCCGCAACCCGAAGCTTGCGGAGGGCGTGGAGAATATGCTCTACGAACGCGACGGTCTGATGATAGGCATTTGCAACGGCTTCCAAGCCCTTATCAAACTGGGCTTGGTGCCCTACGGACATATTCGTCCGCTGACCGCCGAAAGTCCTACGCTCACCTACAACGAGATAGGTCGTCACCAGTCGCAGCTTGTTTACACGAAGATTTGCACGAACAAGTCGCCGTGGCTCTCCAACTGCAAGGTAGGCGACGTTCACGCGATACCGATTTCTCACAGCGAGGGTCGCTTTGCGGCGAACGGCGAGGTTATGAGAAAACTCATTGAGAACGGACAAGTGCTCACGCAATACGTCGACTTAAAGGGCGAACCGACAATGGACGCTATGTTCAACCCGAACGGCTCTATGTGCGCGGTGGAGGGCATTATCTCCCCCGACGGCAGAGTGCTCGGCAAAATGGGTCACACCGAACGTCTTACCGACTACGTTGCGAAAAACGTTGATGGCAACAAGGAACAGCTCCTCTTTAAGAGCGGCGTGGAGTACTTCCTGTAATCTTATTGCTAAATATTGCTCAATAAAATATTTAAACTCCCGAGTTCAAAAGGCTCGGGAGTTTTTTGTCAACATTTAACTGTCAACTGTAAAAATTTCGCATATAATGAAGTATCAAACGACGAGGGGGATATGGTTATGAGAATACTGTTCGTTGGCGGCGACAAGCGTATGGAGTACGCGGCACTCAAACTTTCGAAGCATTTCGGCGTTTCGTTTTACGGTGAGGAGCTTTCGGAAGTTTACCAAGCTGTCGTTCTTCCGCTGCCGCTTACCAAAGACAGTGCGACTGTGTTTTCGCCCAATTTTGAAAACCCGCTTACGTTTGAAGAATTGTTTGACGAGATAAACAAATATACCGACGAGCATACGACAGTTTTCGCGGGCGGCGGGTGTTATAAACTTACCGAGTTATGCGAAAAACTCGGTTTAAAGCTCGTGAACTACTTTGATGATGAGCCGCTGACGCTTCAAAACGCCGCTCTCACTGCGGAAGCGGCGATGTGTATGCTTTCTCAAAGCGGCGACGGCGCGCTGCTCAATTCGCAAACGCTGATTTTGGGCAGCGGCAGAATTGCCGTATTTTTAGCGGAACGTCTGCGCGCCTGTCAAAGCAACGTCACCATAGCCGCCCGAAACGCCGCCAAGCGAGAACGTCTGCGGCTAAACGGCTTTGATACGATACCGTTGGAGTATATCCCGAATGTTATTCAAACGTTTGATTACGTTTCAAATACGATTCCCGCGCCGCTGTTTGACGAAAAATTGTTCTCAAAAATGAAAAGCGGCAGCGTTTATCAGGAGCTTGCGACTATGCCGTCGGAGTTCAAAAAAACCATGACTTCATCGGCGCCGCACTGCGGTGTGAAATATATAAACGCGGGCGGACTTCCGGGGAAATATTTCCCGAAAGCAGCGGGAGAATTTATAGCTGCCGCTCTTAAAACACAATTAGACTTGAAAGGATAATGCGTATGACCGATATAGAGAAGCTGTCGGGGCTTCGGGTGGGATTTGCGGTGTGCGGCTCGTTCTGCACGTTCGCAAAAGCCTTCGCCGCGCTTGAGGAACTGGTCGCCTTAGGCTGCGAGGTCACGCCCATAATGTCCCAAAACGCGTATTCTCTCGATACGCGCTTCGGCACGGCGCAACAGCACGCCGCGCGGCTTTACGAAATAACGGGAAGAACCGTGCTTCACGATATTACCGCGACAGAACCGATAGGACCAAAAAAAATGTTCGACGTACTTTGCGTTGCTCCCTGTACGGGAAACACGCTCGCGAAGCTGGCTCTCGGAATAATAGATTCACCCGTATGTATGGCGGTAAAGAGCCACCTTAGGAACGAGCGTCCCGTTGTGATAGCCGCTTCCACCAACGACGCGCTTTCGGGAGCGGCAAAAAATATCGGTATTCTACGAAACTACAAAAACTTTTACTTTGTGCCGCTATATCAAGACGACTGCCTTGCAAAACCGTTCTCGCTCGTCGCGGATTTCAAGCAAATTCCGCAAACGATCTTGGCGGCGCTGGAAGGACGACAGATACAACCGGTATATATCGGCGGAAAATAACGTCGAAAGGCGGGAACCGACGGCTCCCGCTTTTTTCGCACCCAAATGCCGTACAAGCCGTTTATTTTAAAATCGTGTTGACAACGCTACGCAAAAATGTTAAAATAAAAGCGGGGCTGTCCGAAAGTTTTTCGGGAAACCACGGGAACAATAACGGAGGAAAACGATGAAACTTTTTCACATTTCCGATCTACACTTAGGCAGACGGCTGAACGATTATTCGCTGTTTGAAGATCAGGAGCACATTCTCGGCGAGATCTTGAAAGCAGCCGACGCGGAACGTCCCGACGGCGTTATTATAGCGGGCGATATTTACGACAAATCCACGCCCTCGGAAAGCGCGGTTAGGCTGTTTGACGACTTCCTTTCGGGGCTTGCCGAGCGCGGACTCGATACGTTTATAATAAGCGGCAACCACGACTCCGCCGAGCGCGTAGCTTTCGGCGGCAGAATAATGGGTCGCGCAGGAATTTACATCTCACCCGCCTACAACGGCTCGTTAAAATTCGTTGAGCCGGCGGAAAACGTTCGTGTGTATCTTATGCCGTTTATACGCGAGATAAATGTTCAAAGCGTTTTTCCCGATGAAGAAATAAACTCGATGACCGACGCAGCGCGGGTCGTTCTTAAACATACCGAGCTTGACGGCTCGAAGATCAACATTCTTGCCGCTCACCAATTTGTGACGGGAAAAGCGGACGGCTCCGATGTGGAGCGCGGAGAAAAACAGTCCCGCGCGGTCGGCGGAGTTGATAACATCGACGTAAACGTGTTCGGCGCTTTTGACTACGTGGCTCTGGGACACATTCACAAGCCGCAGAAAGCAGGTCGCGAAACGGTGCGCTATTGCGGTTCGCCGCTGAAATATTCGTTTGACGAAACGGAGCAGCGCAAAGCGATAACGGTCGTGGAGATACGCGGAAAAGACGATATAACAACTCGGGAGATACCTCTTGTACCTCTGCGCGAACTGCGCGTTCTTGAGGGAACTTTCGCCGAACTTATGTCAATGGAGGAATGTGGCGATTATGTCAAAATAATCCTTACCGAGGCGGGGATATCCGACGCGCGTTTGAAATTATCAAAAAAATTTCCGAAACTCGCGGAATTGGAATTTCGTCTCCCCGAAACCGCTTCTTTAAGTTCGGCAAAAGGTATAAAAGCGCTTGGCGAAAAAACTCCGCTTGATATCATCAAGGAATTTTTTACGCTCCAAAACGGCAGCGCTATGAGCCGAGAGCAATCCGATATCTGTGCCGCCATACTTGACGAGATAGAAAAGGAGGGTCGTTGAATGCGTCCGTTAAAACTTGAAATATCGGCGTTTGGTCCGTATGCCGCAGCCCAGACCATTGATTTTGAACCGCTCGGCGAACGCGGACTTTACCTAATTACCGGTGAAACGGGCGCGGGCAAGACCACTATATTTGACGCGATCGCCTTTGCGCTCTACGGAGAGCCTTCGGGCGGAGGCTGCCGCGACGTGAGCACGCTTCGTTCAACGTATGCCGCCGCGAACGACGTTACTAAGGTGAAGCTTGATTTTGTAAACGACGGTAAAAAATATTCCGTCAGCCGAGAGTTGAGATCAACGGGGCAAAACGCTGTGATAACCTATCCCGACGGCAAAACCGAAAAAGTAACGTTCGGCAGAGAAAAGAAAGAAAAAAACAAGGAAATAAAGGAAATTCTCGGCATAGACAAAGAGCAGTTCCGCCAAATTGAAATGATTGCCCAGGGCAAATTTCAAGAGTGCCTGAACGCAGACACTAAAACTCGTCAGGAGATATTTCGACGGCTCTTCAACACGGATATTTACAATACGTTCACGAATAAGATCAAGGAACTTCACAAGACCTGCAAAAATGACGCGGAGAATACCCGTCGGCTTATCGAAAGCCGCGTGCGCGATATCGACTGCCCGAAAGACGACCCACGTTTCACGGAACCGATAAAGGCTTGCGAGACAGCGGAATATTTCAAGGCGGCGGAACTTTTGAGCGCACTAACGGACGAGGACGAACAGCGGCTTGACGCTCTGAAAAAAGAACTGACCGAGATCGCCGAGCGCGACAAAAAGCTCTCCATAGAAAATGAGAACGCGCTTTCCAAGCGGAACGCAGAAAAGGAGCTTTCCGTTGCCGAAGCTGCTCTCGAAAATGAAGAAAACAAAAAGTGTGCTGCCGAAAAAGAGTACATTTCCGCAAAAGACGCATACGAGCGTGGTGTTGTCGAGATTGGCGCGCGGATCACAACAATACAAAACACTCTCGGCGATTACAAAGCATACAACGAAGCGATCAAATCCGCAAAAACGTGCCGCGAGGAAGCAGAAAAGCTTGAAACGGAAAACTCGAAAAACAATTCCGCGCTAAAGAGCTTATCGGAGAAGCTGTCGCGCCTTGAAAGTGAAGAACGCTCTCTTGAAAGCGCCGGAGAATGCGCCGCCAATTTCGAGAACGCGATAGAAAAACTGGAAACGCAGAAAAAAGCTCTGATTGCTCTTGTTGAGGAAAAAAACGCTCTGGACGCGCTGAGCGCCGAGCTTGAAAAAGCGCAGACCGTCTACCTTGCCGCAAGCGGCGAAGCCAATAAGCTGTCAAAGCAAGCCGCTCTGGCTCAAACACGTTTTAACGACGAACAAGCGGGTATACTTGCGGAAAGGCTGGTCGTTGGGGAGCGCTGTCCCGTATGCGGTATGATATATGAGGAAAACGAACACCGAGCTCACAAGCCCGAGCAGGCGCCCACGGCAAGCGAAGTAAAGACTGCCAATGAGACCGCGCAAGCCGCTCAAAAAAAAGCCGATGAACTTTCCGTAAAAGCAAACCGCGCCAACGGAAAACTCCAAAGCGCCCGCGAGACTTTTGAGAAAAACGCTCGGGAGCTTATCGGAGAACCCGCCGCCCAAAATGTCGTTCAAAATGCCGAAAACATAATTTCCGAAATAGAAACGGAGCTGACGGACAAAACCGCGAAACTGAATTCGGAGCGGGAAAGCGCGCTCCGCAAAAAGGAGCTTTCCGAAATCGTTCCCAAAATCAGAGCGGAGCTTGGAGCGCTTAAAAAGAAAATCGGCGAAACCGACGTAAGGCTTGCCGAACTGAAAACCGGATACGAGGAAAAAACAAAAAGCTGCGCCGAAATGAAGAGAAAGCTGGAATTTCCCGATGAAAGTTCCGCGAGAGCCGAAATATCGGCTCTGGAAAAGCGGTTAAGCGCTTTGAAAACGGCGATGAACAGCGCCGAAAACAAATTCGCCGAACATAAGGACGGCACGGTGAAGCTCACGGAAAAAATCCGCAACCTCAAAAAACGGATTTCCGAGCTTGGCGAAATAAACGCGGAAGATATCGAGCGCCGCGCCAAAAGTCTCTTTGAGGAAAAAAAGGAAAAGGAACTCCGGCACGAAACGGTATTGAACCGCGTTTTACGCAACAAAGCCGTATTGAACGACATTCGCCGCGCCGCCAATGAATATCCGAAGCTGAAGCAGCGCTTTGAAAGCGTTGATAAACTCTGTAGAACCGTCACGGGGGATATAAGCCGCTCCGAGAAATTCACCTTGGAAACCTTCGTGCAGACCTACTATTTTGAAAAGATAATCGGTCACGCGAACAACTGTCTGCAAAAGTTCTCAAGCGGACGTTACCTATTCAAACGTCCCGATGAAACGAAGGACAACCGCAGCAAATCGGGTCTGGAATTGAACGTTATCGATAACGCGAACGGCACCGAGCGCCCCGTTTCCTCGCTTTCGGGCGGCGAAAGCTTTATAGCCTCTCTCGCCCTCGCACTCGGACTTTCGGAAGAGGCGCAGTGCTCTTCCGGCGGAGTGAAGCTGGAATCAATGTTCATTGACGAGGGCTTCGGCACTCTTGACGAAAAAGTCCTTGCCGTCGCGATGAGCGCTCTCACGGAGCTTTCGGGCGGCGGACGTATCATCGGCGTTATCTCACATATTGAAGAAATGAAGTCGGAAATTGACCGCAAGCTTATCGTCGAAAAAGACGCGCTGAGCGGCGGCAGCAAGGTGCGCGCGGTTTTATAAATTTTATACCTTGAAGCCGAAAGCGGTTTGGCGTTTTGCCGATGATGATTTCGTTTCTTGAGCAGAACTTTCAAACGCTCTCCCCGTTTGCGGCGGGGAGAGCGTCTGAAAGCCTGTTCGATAACTCTCGGCAAAAACTTAATACATCTGAAATATTCGGAGGAATCATTATGCTTACCAAAGAAAATATGCCGGCATGCCCCGTAGCCACTACAGTTGCGCTTATCGGAAGCAAGTGGAAACTGCTGATCATTCGAAATCTTCTCACCCGCCCCTGGCGGTTCAACGAACTCCGCCGCGATCTGACGGGAGTAAGCCAAAAAGTGCTTTCCGACAGTCTGCGCTCCATGGAGGAGGACGGACTGGTCGTACGCACCGTTTATCCCGAAGTGCCGCCGCATGTTGAGTATTCACTCTCGGAGCTTGGCAAATCTCTGAAGCCCATTATGGACGCTATGGAAACTTGGGGCGCGGAGTACAAGAAAGGCAGAAGCTGAAATCCGTATCAGAATTTCTTCTTCCAAACCGAGGGTACGAACATTATCATCAGCGGAGTGCACTCTAACCTTCCAAGGAGCATATCCAGCGAAAGCACAAGCTTCGACGCGTCCGAAAAGAACGAATAATTTTCCATAGGTCCCACAAGCTCTATGCCGGGACCTATGTTGTTGAAGCACGCCGTCACGGCGCTGAACGAAGTCGCGAAGCCGTTGTTGTCAAGCGACACAACAAGCATTGAGCCCATCATAAGGAAAATATATATACCAAGGTAGGAATTAACGCCGTGAACCACCTCGGTGTCCATCGCCTTATCCTCGCTTGTGACAAGGTTCACAGATTTTGGGTGGAGCAGTTTATTAATAAACTTTCCCGTGTTCTTAATAACTATGATAAGCCGCTGGACTTTAAAGCCGCCGCCCGTGGAACCCGCGCAAGCGCCCACGAACATCAGCATTACCAAGAGCATTTTGGAGAATTCGGGCCAAAGATTAAAGTCGGCGGTGGCGTAGCCCGTAGTCGTCATAATGGACGCGACCTGAAATGCGGAATAACGCAGGCTCTTTCCGGCGGTTTTGTACATCGGAAAAATGTTCGCGCCGATAAGCAGCGCGCTTGCCGCGAAAATTATCAGATAAACGCGAAGCTCCAGATTTTTGCCTACGTCCTTAAAGCGGCGGATAAGCATTAGATAAAATATGTTGAAATTCACGCCGAACAGCAGCATCATCACCGTGATGACGATATCTATGTACGCCGAATCGTAATATGCCACTCCCGCGTTCTTTATTCCGAAACCGCCCGTGCCCGCAGTACCCATGGCGTGGCAGACGCTGTCAAAAAACGGCATACCGCCCGCGCACAGCAGAATTATTGTCACGATAGTAAGCGCACCGTATATCGTATAAAGATACATTGCGGTTTTCTTACCCTTCGGCACGAATTTGCCAACTTGCGGTCCGGGGCACTCGGCGCGCATAAGGTACAGCGAATCTTTCGATGACGGGAACACTGCCAACGCAAACACCAGTATTCCCATACCGCCTATCCAGTGCGTGAAGCTTCTCCAGAACAACATTCCGTGCGACAAACTCTCCACGTCGGAAAGTATAGTCGCGCCCGTTGTGGTAAAGCCGGAAACGCTTTCAAAAAGAGCGTCTACGAACCGCGGAATCTCTCCGCTGATAACGAACGGCAGCGCGCCCGCCACGGGAAATACTATCCACAGCATTGCTACTATCACAAGACTTTCGCGGGTGTACATCTCGTTGGTTTTCGGCTTTATGAGCGTCATAGGCAATGCAAGCGCGGCAAGCCCCGCCGCGACAATAACGAACGCTCTGAACGCGTCCGCCTCGCCGTAAATAAGGCTGACCGCCGCAGGCAAAAGAAAAAGCGCGGAACCGACAAACGACATCCTTGAAAGATAATGAAACACCAAAGTTTTATTCATACCGCAATTTACTCCAATATGTCACTGATATCCGAGAGCCTTTGCTCCTTTGAAATAACGACTACCGAATCTCCAAGCTCCATTGTTGTTGAACCGTCCGGGATAAACATCTGCCGTCCGCGCACCACTGAGCACATCAGCGTATCTTTTTTGGTGCGCAGATCCCTCAGCGGTATACCGGTAAGCCCGGGTATTTCACGGCGAATCTTAAACTCTGCCGCCTCGACGCGGTTGTTTACTATGTGGTAAACGGATTCGACATTGCTTTCGGTGTTGTCGAGACTGCGTACATAGGCGAGCACGGCGTTTGTCGATAGATTTTTCGGAGAGATCAAGCAGTCAAGTCCCAGCGTTCCTGTCAAGTCGACATAATTTTCGCGGTTTATCTTCGTTACTACCTTGGCGTTCGAATTGTTTTTCGCGTAGAGCGACATTATAATGTTTTCCTCGTCAATACCGGTTATCGCCACAAAGGCGTCCGCCTCGCGTATGCCCTCTTCAACGAGCAGGTCTTGATCGGTGCCGTCGCCGCATATCACCGTCGCTTTCGGGAACATTTCAGCGAGCGCCTTGCAGCGCGGCATATCTTTTTCAATGATCTTAACGTGCATTCCCACGCTCAAAAGCGCCTTTGTAAGATAATAGCATATCCTGCCGCCGCCCACTATCATACAGGAACGCACCTTGTCTTTTACCGTGCCGCTCATTCGGAAGAACTGTTCGATCTCGCGGTGAGACGCGGCAATGTTTATCCTGTCGCCCGCCTGCGGCACAAAGTCGCCGTCGGGTATGTATATCTCGCTGTCGCGCTGAACCGCGCAGATGAGGAACTTTATCTTTGTGCGCTTATATACATCCTTAAGGCTGCACCCGACTATCGCTGAATTTTCGGGAAGCTTGTATTCCACAAGCTCCATTTTGCCGCGCTCAAACACCTCTACCTTTGCCGCCTCGGGAGTAATCAACACACGAAGTATCTCGTCGGCGGTTATGCCCTCGGGGTTTATCGCCATGGTAAGCCCCAAATCGTCGCGGATAAAGTCTATCTGTTTATAGTATTCGGGGTTACGCACTCTGGCTATCGTTCGCGCCGCGCCC
>CANRFR010000086.1 GCA_947629945.1 uncultured Clostridia bacterium
CCTCTCCCCTCTCCCTACGGGTTTAGGGTGACCGCTTGCGGTCACTCGCCCTCGAGCTCCCTTTTCCCCTCTCCCTCCCCATTTCCCCCTATACCACTCAATGAGGTTGACCATTTTTCCTTTTTTATAACCGACTTTTTATACAGACTGTTTTCACGGTTTTCCCCGCCTACGGCGGGGAAAACCGTGAAATTTTGAAAATATTTAATTGGAACATCAATATATTTATCAAATATTCTTGATTTTGTAAAAAAAGTGTGCTATAATATAGATGTGTTATTCGGGCGAAAATCACTACTCTATTTCCAAAGGAGAACGGCTATGATAGACAAAACTTTACTGAAAAACGACTTTGAGGATATTCTGCGCGATACGCGCTTTCGCGGCGTCAACGGCGGAAGACGCACTCCCGTACAGCTTCACAATGCGCTTGCCAAAGCCATTATGAAGCAAGCTGTGCCTATGATGAGCTGCTGCGAACCCTCCGGCAGAAGCGCGGCTTACCTTTCCATGGAGTTCCTTATGGGACGCGCGGTCTACAACAACATTCTATGCCTTGGGCTGCACGATTACGCCGAAGAGCTGCTGAACAGCGCAGGCGGCAGCCTTTCGGATTTTGAGGAGATCGAGGACGCGGCTCTGGGCAACGGCGGTCTGGGAAGACTTGCGGCGTGCTTCCTCGACAGCGCGGCGACCATGAAGCTGCCGCTGAAGGGCTACGGTATACGTTATAAATACGGGCTTTTCAAGCAGACCATCGAAGAGGGCTTTCAGAAAGAATACGCCGACGACTGGACGCGTTTCGGCGACCCATGGAGCGTCCGCGTTGAGGACGAGACGGTGACTGTGCACTACTCCACCGGCGATGTGAACGCCGTGCCTTACGATATCCCTATTTTCGGATATAAAAACGACTTCGCGGGAACGCTGCGTCTGTGGCAAAGCGAGCCTATTGACGATTTCGACTTTGACGCGTTCAACCGCGGCGAGTACCTCACTGCGTCCAAGCGCCAGATAGAAGCCGAGAACATCTCCTGCACGCTTTATCCCAACGACGACAAAAAAGAAGGCAAGCTGCTGCGCTTAAAACAGGAGTACTTTTTCAGCGCGGCTTCTATAGCTGATATGATAAGACGGCATCTCGCGGCGGGCAGAGATATCAAGAGCTTCGCCGAGTACAACACCGTGCAGCTCAACGACACTCACCCGGTCATCGCTATCCCCGAACTTATCCGAGTTTTAGTGAACGACTACGATATTCCGTTCGCGGACGCTTTCAACATTGCAAAACGAACGTTCAACTACACCAACCACACCATTATGGCGGAGGCATTGGAAAAGTGGAGCGCGGAACTTATCGAAGAACTGCTGCCCGAAGTCTACGCGGTAATACTTCAGATAAACGAGGAATTCATCTCGGATATGTACCGCCGCGGAATCGACCGCGGACGTATAGAGGGTATGCAGCCCGTTTCGGGCGGCACCGTGCACATGGCGAAACTCGCCATCTACTCCTCTCAATTTATTAACGGCGTTGCCAAGATCCACACCGAGATACTCAAAAACAACGCGCTGCACAACTGGTACGAGTTGTTCCCCGAGCGTTTTCAGAACAAGACAAACGGCATTACGCCGCGCCGCTGGCTGGCGCTCTGCAATCCGAAACTCGCAGCGCTGATCACCGAGCTTCTCGGCAGCGATGAGTGGATAACCGATCTGTCTCAGCTCGGAAAGCTTCGTCAATACGCCGACGATCAAGCTGTGCTCCGCCGCTTTGACCAGATAAAGCGCGCCAACAAGTCCGACCTCGCCGATTATATCGAACTGCACGAGGACGTTCAAATAGATCCGAACTCTATGTTTGACATTCAGATAAAGCGGCTTCACGAATACAAGCGCCAGCTTATGAACGCGTTTGGCATACTCTATATTTACTACGGCATAAAGGACGGCAGCATTTGCGCTTCAAACCTCGCTCCAATGACATTCATTTTCGGAGCGAAAGCGGCGCCGGGCTATGCGCGGGCGAAAGCCGTTATCAAATATATCAACGAGATCGCCGACCTCGTAAACAACGACCCCTCCATCAACGGACTTCTTAAAGTCGTGTTCGTTCATAACTATCGCGTTACCTACGCGGAAAAATTAGTCGTTGCCGCCGACCTTTCCGAGCAGATATCCACGGCGGGCACCGAGGCTTCGGGTACGGGAAATATGAAGTTTATGCTGAACGGCACTATGACCCTCGGCACCTACGACGGTGCGAACGTTGAGATCTGCGAGGAAGCGGGCGAGGAAAACAACTATATTTTCGGCGCGAGAGTGGACGACCTTGCGCGGATTATGCCGAACTACGACCCGCGCAAGCTTTATTCCGAAAACACCCGTATTGTCCGCGTGCTCAACACGCTAATCGACGGCACGTTTGACGACGGCGGCTCGGGCGCGTTCAGAGAGCTGTACTTCTCGCTGCTGGACGGCGCTTCTTGGCACAAGCCCGATCACTACTACGTACTCGGCGATTTGGAAAATTACGTTCAGGCGAAGCTAAAAGCGAACAGCGATTTTAAGTTCAACCACGATGAGTTTATTAAAAAAAGCTGGATAAATATGGCGTCGGCAGGCAAGTTCAGTTCCGATCGCACTGTCAGCGACTACGCGAACGAGATTTGGAAAATACAGCCGAACAATGGCAAAAATAACTGATTTTGAATAAAAGTTCACCAAAAATTCCCCGCCTGTGACAGGCGAGGGATTTTTCGCTTTAGGGCACCTCTAAAAACCTTGTTTGAGCCAAAACGTGCGGTGCACGCCGTCTGCTTTTCAAACCGTTTTTTAGAGATGCCCTTTATTGATTTTTTACTTTATCTCGTCAAGTCTGCGGAGCGCTTCGAGACACATTCTGCCGTTGTGATACGGACATTTCCACGGGTCAACCGTGTTGCGCGCGGGGTCAAGCTCTCCTTTGTCGTTGAGATCCCATATCCATTCGCCGCCGGGGCGTTTATCGACTATGTTGTTTTTGATGTAGTTCCAGATGTTCTCGGCAATTTCGATATACTCCTTGCCGCCATAGCCGTGCTGATACGCGTTCAAAAAGCCCACTACGCTTTCCGCCTGTACCCACCAAATGCGCTGACGGTTCACTATCCCTTTGTCGCACTCGTTCAGCAGCGAACCGCTTTCTTTGTCGTAAGCGATTTTAGCGATATTCGCGACGATATCCTTATCCATTTCGTAGAATTTCTTCGCGTATTCCTTATCGCCGATGATGTCCACTGCACGATCCGTGAGCCACGTTGCTTCAATGTCGTGTCCGTAGCTGTGAACATCGCCGATTTCGTTCAAATCTTTGTCGAAGAACACAAACAGCTTATGATTTGCTTTATCGTATATCTTGTCATAGGAAACGTCAAGCTGGAACTTCAAACGCTCCAAAACCTTGGGGCTGTGGTCGGCAAGGTAAAGTTCGGTGTACGCTTCCATAAGGTGAAGCGTGGTGTTCATCGTCTTGTCCGCCATCAATCCGTTCTCGGAAAGCTCGTCATTGGCAAGCTCCTTTGTCCAGTCGCGGGAGAGTTTTTCCTTGTAAGCCACCTCGTCCGCGTGGTGAGCCTCCACCAGATCCATTACCTTGTACGCCAGCTCCAAAGCTTTTTTATCGCCGCTTGCTCTATAGTAGCTTGACAGCGCGTAGATGAAGAACGCCTGACAATAGCTGTGCTTCATATCGTCCAGCACCGTGCCGTCGTAGTTCATTGACCAGTAAACTCCGCCGTACTCCTTATCATAACATTTCTCAGTGAGAAATTCGTAAGCGTGCTTGGCGTTGTCGAGAAGCGTCGGGTCTTTGAGCTGCATATAAGCGTTGGAATAGAACCACAATATTCTCGAATGGAGTATTACTCCCTTTTCGCCCTTTTTGTCCAGCTTTAAATTGCTGTCCACCAAGCCGTACCAGCCGCCGAACTCGTTGTCGCGCAGACCGTTCCAAAAAGGGATAATGTGATTCAAAAGCTCGTTTTTGATCTCATCCTTCATCATAATGACGTCGTTCCTTTCAAATTAAAATAGTGTAGTTTTTTATTTTCACTCCGCCGAGTCGGGGAGTAAATTACGTAATTTTTCTCCGCGCAAGAAAAATAATTTTTTAAATTTCCCCCGCTCCGCGGGGGAAATACTGTTATCTGTTCTTTTTTGCCGCCTTTTTAGCTGCGCGCTTTTCGCTTCTGTATGGCGTTTGCGGACCGCCCGCGTTGGGCGCGTCGGGGTGCATTACCTGTTCGCGCTGAATGGTCGCCTGAACGCGCACCGGCATTGTCAGCACCAGCTTTACGGTGTCCTCGCGGATAGCCGCGATCATTTCGTCAAACATATTGAAGCCCTCGAAGCGGTATTCCTCAACGGGGTTTCTCTGCGCGTAGCCGCGAAGTCCGATACCGTTTTTCAGTTCGTCCATTGCGTCAATGTGATCCATCCAATAGCGGTCGACGGTCTTAAGCAGGCAGACGCGCTCCAGCTCGCGCATATTTTCCGCGCCCAGTTCGTCCTCGCGCAGCTTATACATCAACTCGCCGCGCCTTTGGACAAGTTCGGTTATGTCCTTTTGTTTAAGCTCGTTCAAATCTTCCACGGTGTATCTCAAATCCGTATCCATAAGGTACAGGTTCATATACTGCGAACGCAAGCCGTCCAAATTCCAGTTTTCCGCAACGTTGTCTGAACAATAAGTCTTGACGTTTTCCTCTATATCCTGCGTCATCATGGACGCAATGTTGTCGTGAATATCTTCGCCGTCAAGCACTTTTCTGCGCTGTCCGTAAATTGTCTCGCGCATTTGGCTCATAACGTCGTCGAAGTCGAGGACGTGTTTTCTTATCGCGAAGTTGTTGCCCTCTATCTTACGCTGAGCGTTTTCGATAGCCTTGGTGAGGAATCCGACTTCAAGCGGGATATCCTCGTCGAAATCCATCTTTTCCATTATGACGCGCACTCTGTCGCCGCCGAACAGTCTCATCAGATCGTCCTCAAGCGAGATGTAGAAACAGCTTTCGCCCGGGTCGCCCTGACGTCCGGAACGTCCGCGGAGCTGATTGTCGATACGGCGAGATTCATGGCGCTCCGTACCTATTATATATAAGCCGCCCGCGTTCTTTACTTCCTCGGCTTCGGGGGCTATCTGCTCGTCAAACTTTTTGATCAGCGACTGATACTTCTCGCGCGCCGCGATAATTTCCTCGTCGTCGGTTTCCGCAAAGCTTCTCGCGTTTTCGATAAGCTCCTCGGAATACTCAAGCTTTTTCATTTCGGCAACGGCAAGATACTCCGAGTTACCGCCCAGCTTGATATCGGTACCGCGTCCCGCCATATTCGTCGCAATCGTTACCGCGCCCTTCTTGCCCGCTTGCGCTACTATCTCCGCCTCGCGTTCGTGGTTCTTGGCGTTCAGCACCTCGTGCTTTATGCCGCGCGCCTTTAACAGCTTCGAGAGCTGTTCGGACTTCTCGATAGTTACCGTGCCGACCAGCACCGGCTGACCTTTTTTGTGACATTCCTCGACTTGATCGCACACCGCGCGCAGCTTGCCTTGTATGTTCTTGTAAACCTTATCGTGGTTGTCGTTTCTGATAACGGGCTTATTTGTCGGTATCTCTATAACGTCCAGCGAGTAGATCTGACGGAACTCGTCCTCCTCGGTCATCGCGGTACCCGTCATACCCGAGAGCTTTTTATACAGTCTGAAAAAGTTCTGGAAAGTTATCGTAGCAAGCGTTTTGCTTTCGCGGTTTACTTTCACGCCCTCTTTCGCTTCTATCGCCTGATGAAGTCCCTGATTGTAGCGGCGACCGAACATCAGTCGCCCGGTGAACTCGTCGACAATGACGATCTCGCCGTCCTTTATTACGTAATCGACGTCGCGCTTCATAATGCCGTTCGCGCGGATAGCCTGATTGATATGGTGCAGCAGCGTCATATTTTCGGGATCCATAAGGTTCTCGACGTGGAAATATTCCTCGGCTTTCGCCACGCCCGCGGGCAGCAGATTGCAGGTCTTTTCCTTTTCGTCGACAAGATAATCGCCGGTGAAGTCCTTATCGTACTCCTCTTTGGTATCTATCTCCACGACCTTATCCATAGTAAGCGTTTTCGCAAAGCGGTCGGCTTTTTCGTACAAGTCCGTAGATTTATCGCCCTGACCCGAGATAATGAGCGGCGTTCTCGCTTCGTCTATCAAAATGGAGTCCACCTCGTCGACGATGGCGAAATTCGGGTCGCGCTGAACGAGGTCTTTCTTATAAATGCACATATTGTCGCGCAGATAATCAAAGCCCAGCTCGTTATTTGTCGCGTAGGTGATGTCGCACGCATACGCCGCGCGGCGCTGATTGTTGTCCAATTCGTGAGTGATAAGTCCGACGGTCAGACCCAAGAAGCGGTGCACCTTGCTCATCCACTCACTGTCGCGCTTCGCGAGGTAGTCGTTGCACGTTACGATATGAACGCCCTTGCCCGTCAGCGCGTTAAGGTACGCGGGCAGAGTCGCCACGAACGTTTTGCCCTCGCCCGTTTTCATTTCGGCGATACGTCCCTGATGAAGCACTATACCGCCGATTATCTGCACCGGATAATGCTTTATTCCGATAACTCTCGACGAAGCTTCTCTGCACACTGCGAAAGCGTCCGGCAATATATCATCAAGCGTTTCGCCGTTCGCCAAGCGCTCTTTCAGCAATGCCGTCTGACCTTTCAGCTCTTTATCGCTCATTGCTTGATATTTCGGCTCTAAGTCCAGCACCGCCTGTTTTATCGGTTCTATGCGCTTTAGTTCTCTTGACGAATATGTTCCGAAGATGGATTTTATTATTCCCATAGTTTATACCTTTCTTTATCGTTCTTTTATGTTTCTTTGGCAAAATACAAATATACGTATACATTATACATCATTTTTTTTCGTTTGTCAACCTATATTGCGTTAAAACTTGCACGGGCGGCTCAAAACCGTTTTGCGGTCCAACTGTTCAATAGACGAAAACAGCTTTTTAAACAAAATTATACTATCGTTTTTGTTGATTTTGCCCAAAAATTACGATACAAATTTGAGAGATTTAAATATTGTTTTTTTGTGCAGCAAGTGATATAATATAAATATAAAATTTAAGGAGGCAATTTATCATGAAAATTCGTTTAAAAAGATGTTTTAAATCAGTGAGCGCATTTCTTTGTGCGGTTCTTTGCGGAACAGCATTTCCGCTGCAAATGGCATTCGCGTCTATCACCGCAATTCCAAGCGGGTGGTGGGGATGCTATGACTGCTCCTCCAATCCACGGTACATAATTACTATCCCGGCGCGCGAAAAGGGAACTAATATCACTTTTAAAGGTAGACTTGTGGACTATGGCGAGATAGCAGCTTCAAATCCGAGCAGTATCTATTTTAGACCGGTATCAAGTTTGTACAGACAAAACTTTACCGTAAGATTTGAAAAATATTCGACATACAACAGTTCAACACGCAAGTATGAACCTCAATACGGTTCAGCTCTTTTTGTCGCGAACGTCAACGACTACAATTCCAATATCCGCATACTGAACGGCAACGGAGACGGCAACTATTCAAAAGACAGCGACGTTGACATCTACAAAATGTATGCTTAAACAAGGACGGTGACCCAAAATGACAAAAGGCGAGAAAATATTCACCGTATGCAGCGTGACGTTTATTCTTGTAGCGGGAGGAACGACAGCCGCCGTTATTGCCAATTCCGGGCGCGCTTCGCAGTCTTCTGAATACGAGATCAGCGAGGCTGTCAGAATAAACGCGGACAATTTACTGACGGAACTTAAAGTCGGTAAATACTATTTGACAAGCGGAACCGACGAGGAATACATAGAAGTTTATTCCGATAAAACAATATGTATGTTTGGGTGGGTTCTGCCGAAAGAGGAAATGGAGGAAAGACGCACAAACTATGAACTATTTACAACGAGACAGCCTTACAAACTGAGCGATATGGTAAAGAGCATAACCTTAGGCGGCACCCCCATCGGTTACGGTTACACAGACGAGAACTGTATCACGTTTAGTACGCCCGACAAAGGTGAACTAAAATACATTTACCGAAACGAATAAAACGTTCCCCCGCAGCGGCGGGGGAATATTTTTCCCGCTCCCCCCTTGACATTTTCCGAAAAATACCGTATAATAAACAAAGTGACTTCATTATATGATCGCGGGGCGCGAGAGCGTCATGAGGAAAGTCCGAGCATCACAGAGCAGGATAGCTGATAACGTCAGCCGAGGGCGACCTTAGGGCAAGTGCAACAGAGATATACCGCAGTTTTTACTGTAAGGGTGGAAAGGCGAGGCAAGAGCTCACCGGAGGGTGCGAGAGCACTCTGCCATGTAAACCCTATCCGATGCAACGCCGATTGGCGGCGGGGATAACGCGTCTGCTCGGCGCGCCCGCTTAAAGGCGGCTTGACCGCGTTGGCGACAACGCGGCTAGATAGATGATCATACACGACAGAACTCGGCTTATCGATGGAGTCACTTTGCAGTTGATAATGTACAATTGACAGTTTACAATTTTTGACGTATTTCAATTGTACTTCGGAATAACGCCGCCCCCGCCAACAACGGGGGATTTGCGTAATTATGAAAGGATATCATGACGGAAGAGCAAATTTTACGGGAGATATCGGAGCTTGCCGAGCGTGAAAAGTTCGGCGGGATAGTTGATTTTATCAAAAACTTGAACGACGGCGAGAAAACGGCGGCGGTAAAAGCGGAGCTTGACAAGGCACGTGATAGGCTTGGCTTGCCGCTTTACAAACGCAATTTCTCGCAAAGGATAAAGGACGGCTGGGAAAAGTTCGCGGCGGGCGAGAGCGAGCTTCGGCGGCTTATTTCCGAAAAGGCGGACAGCGACGACATCACGGACTTGTGCGGTGAACTGCTGAGTGATACGTTCACGGACGTCTGCTTCGAGGTCGGGTTTAACGGCGAGAAATACGATCTTATCCTATCTCCCGAAAAGGACAAGCTGATGTTATACCTGTTCGCCGAATTTAAAAAGCACGCTCCCGACAGCGTTCTCGAACACTGGAACATTTTGCTCGGACGGCAGCCCGCCGCGGAGGGGTTCGAGCTCGGACCCCTCCGCGTATTTCACGGAAAAAAACTGTCGCGCTCCGATATTACCGTTCGTATAGAGCAAAACGACGACGGCTGTAAGGTAGTCGGGTACGGCGAACAGCTGGCGAAAGTGCTTGCCGAGGACGAAAACGAAGCGTTCTGGATTTTCGACCTGCTGTTGGATATGACATTGGGCGAGATCGTAAATATGCGCTATGTGGACGCCATAGACCTTGAACCCGAGCCGTTTGACGGCATTTCGCTTTTGGAGCTTCCCGAAAAATTCAAAGAGCTTTTCGGAAAGAATGAGGATTGGAACAGCGCCGAGAGCTTTTTGGAGAGCGGCATGGGCTACGAGCTTACGCCGCGCGAGTTCGCCGAAGACGAATACCCCACCCCGCGCCTTGACGCGTTTTTCGGGTTCGCTTGTATCCCGCGTTTCGTAAACGACTACCTGAACGGCGAGTATGAAGCGTTCAACAAAGCCGACAACGACGGCGTCGCGGCGGGATTTATCTTCTTCCCCGCGCACGTTTTCGAGGACGACGAGACTTCAAAGCGCGGCGAGAAGATACTCAATTTCCGTGATGAATTGGAGAGTTACATTGCCGAAAAAGCGGGAGATTTCTGCGTGTTTATCGGCGGAGCTTCGGGTTACGGCAACTGCTACCTTGATTTTCTCGCGTGGGATTTGAAGCCCGTATTGGATGCGGCGGCGGACTTTTTCGCGGCTCAGAACGCCGTGCCGTGGGCGTTTTATCAAAGCTTCCGCGATGACGTTAAGGTTGCAGCGCTTATGAGGAATGAGGAATAATGGATAAACGAGATAAATTCAGGGGCTGTCTTATCGGCGGAGCGGTCGGCGACGCGCTCGGTTACGCAGTGGAGTTTTGCTCCGAGCGCGAGATTTTCGCAAAGTACGGCGAAAGCGGGATCTCCGAATATGAACTAAGCGGCGGAAAGGTGATAATTTCCGACGATACGCAGATGACGATGTTTACGGCAACGGCGCTGCTTGACGGCGTTACGAGGGGCAAAATGCGCGGTATAATGAGCGGTTGGGAAGAATATATCGCGCTTGAATACGGCGGATGGTATCTTACGCAGACCGAGCCTTTTCCCGTTGACCGAAAGAAAAATTACGCGAAATACAGTTGGATAATGAACCTGCCGCAACTGTTTGAAAGGCGCGCTCCCGGGAATACTTGCCTGTCCGCTTTGGCGAGTGGCATGCATGGTACTCTCGAAAAGCCGATAAACGACAGCAAGGGCTGCGGCGGAGTAATGCGCGTCGCGCCCATAGGTCTTTATTTCGCGAACGGAAACCACGAGCGAACCACTCGCTTGGAAATCGACCTAATCGGGGCGAAATCGGCGGCAATAACTCACGGTCACGAACTGGGATTCATACCCGCAGCGGCTCTTGTTCATATTATAGGTCTGCTTGCCGGGAATGACAATATCTCCGTGCTTGACGCTTTGGCGGATTCGGTTGTCACGATGAGAAAAATATTTCGGGCTTCCCAAGATCTCGAACGTTTTCACAAGCTTATGGAAAAGGCGGCGGACCTCGCGGAAGGCTCCGACAATGATCTTGAAGCGATACACAAGCTGGGCGAAGGATGGGTCGCCGAGGAGACCTTGGCAATCGCCGTTTACTGCGCAATAAAGTATCAAAACGACTTTGAGAAAGCGATACGCGCCGCAGTAAATCACAACGGCGACAGCGACTCCACGGGCGCGGTCTGCGGGAATATTCTCGGGGCAAAGCTCGGGCTTTCAAATATTCCGCAAAAATACAAGGACAATTTGGAGTTTTACGACGTTTTGACAATACTCGCCGACGACCTTCTCGACGACTGTCAAATGAGCGAATACGGCGATTATTACGACGAGGCTTGGGACGCGAAATATATAAAAAAGACGTACAAATTTAAGACTGAATATCAAACCGTGTAAATGGCAATAATACCCATAAGAAAGTGAGGTATTTAGCATGAAAAAGACACA
>CANRFR010000087.1 GCA_947629945.1 uncultured Clostridia bacterium
CCCTCGAGAACATCGGCTACCGCGAGCGCGTTCATCGTTGTCGCAAGCATACCGATATGGTCTCCGCGTGCACGATCGGATGTTTTATCGTCCCGACCTCTCCAGAAGTTGCCGCCGCCGACGACTATTCCAATCTGTGCACCCGAGTCTGCGGTTTTCTTTATGCTGCGGCAAATGTTCTCGATAGTCGGGAAATCAAGACCCATATCCTTATCTCCCGCCAACGCTTCACCGCTCAACTTCAGCAGAACGCGTTTATACTTCGGCTGTTCCAAATCACTCATCGCTTTTCCTCCCCATATTTTCTGTACCAATAATATGCAATAAACTACAACGTTTTCGCTGTGCGTTTTCTCCATTCCTACTATTATACCGTAATTACAGCAGACAATTGAGCGACGAAACCTCAGCGTTTTGTGGTCTTACATTCATCAATAGTCAAGAACACGAATTCTTCCAAGTATCTCGGCGCTGTCCGCAACTTTCTCGCAAGCGGCAAGCACGTCTTTTTCCGTCATTACGTCCGTTATGAACGCAAGCTCGTTTGCAGGCTGGTTTTTTGAGGACAGATACTCCACGTTACCGAAAACCGCCTTAACGACCGCTTTGGTAACGTCGATATTCTCTGTCGCAAGTCTGATGTAGTCAGCGCTTGTGAACAAATCAAACGGACGAATAAACTTCTGATCGCTGTCCGCCCAAGTAAGTGAACGGCTTGTATCGGAATGTTTAACAGCCGAAACTATATCGGACACCACTGCGGAAGCCGTCGGAAGTTTGCCCGCGCCCTTTCCGTAGAAAACAACGTCGCCCGTAGCGTCGCCGCGCACCAATATCGCGTTAAACACATCGTTTACGCCCGCGAGCTGGCTTTCGTCCTTGATAACCGCGGGGAACACTCCGATAGAGATCTCATCGTTGTCCTCGCGGCGCGCGCAGCCGATAAGCTTGATTTTCGCGCCGTAGCTTTCCATATACTCAACGTCCCGAAGCGTTACTTTCGTAATGCCCTCCGTGTGTACATTTTCGGGGTAAACGTGCCGCCCAAACGACAGCGACGCCAGAATACAGATTTTTCTGCAAGCGTCGATACCTTCCACATCGGCGGTTGGATTGCGCTCGGCATAGCCAAGCTCCTGCGCAATCTTAAGAGCCTCTTCAAACCCCATACCATCGCGTATCATCTTCGTTAAAATGAAATTTGTCGTGCCGTTTAAAATACCCGCTATCTCGTCGATCTCGTTCGCCTCAAGGCAAGCGTGTATCGGCTTGATAATCGGGATACCGCCGCCCACACTCGCTTCAAAGAAGAAGTTGACATTCTTCTCTTTGGCGATAGACAGAAGCTCCGCGCCCTTTGCAGCCACAAGCTCCTTATTCGACGTTACAACGCTCTTCCCCGCCTGAAGCGAATTCTTCACGAAATCGTAACTCGGCTTAATGCCGCCTATGACCTCGCATACAACAGTGACCTCCGGGTCGTTCAAGATCACATTAAAATCTTTTGTGAACTTATCCTTGTATGGGCTGTCGGGAAAATCTCTCAAATCGAGAATATATTTGATATCAAGAGACTCTCCCGCCTTTTTTTCAAGGCTCTCTCTGTTTTTATAGAACACCTCAACAGTTCCGGAGCCAACCACTCCGTAGCCCAAAACGGCTATTTTTGCCATATTATTACAGTCCTTTCTGTTATATTTACACTTATCTTATTTATTATAACATAAAGCGGAATTTTTTTCAAGGGCAAATCACAAAAAACTTTCAATTTCTTTTATAATCCCGTCTCCCCCTCTGTTCCACGCCATTATAAAGGCGCCGCTCCAAATATCCCACCCGACAGTTATACGTATGCCGTCAATCTTAACCTCAAACGCGGCAGAGTTTCCGTCAAACCCCGCACGCCAATCAAAAGTCATACGTTTGCCAAAACAATTTTTCATCGTTTTGATAATCTCGGACAAATTTTCGGCGGACATTTCCGAATTATCGAGCGTATAAAACCCTGAAGCGGTTTTGCACATTATCCACGGCATTATCCGTTTACCTTATCAAGCTCTCTTGCCGAACACTTTTTCAAGCTAACGAGCAAAATCACTATCCCGGTGCCCGTGAGAATATGCCCAATACCGGCGATACCCGATATAGCCGCGTTTGCGCCCTTGGAAAGCTCCGTACCGAGCACTTGAAATACTCCGCGAACGCCGAGCATTATGCCCGTAAGCGGCACGCCGATGTTGTAGACCACACGGAACATTTTGAAAGTTTTCTCCGCGTAGAGGTCGTAATGCCGCGCAAACAGCGCGATTACAAGATACATCAGCATACCGAGCATAAAGAAGTGCGTATGTACTTTTCCGAGAGCCGTCGCGCCCTCAAAATTCATATACTTTGTAAACTCACGGTAGAACACCCCGCCTATCATTGCCAAAACCGCGTAGCATAGCGCGTAATTTATACTCTTTTTCATACTAAATGCCTTTCTTTTCCATCTTAAAAAATTTTGATTTACAATCGAAACACACTATCCTCAATCGTCACGAAAAGCCACGCGTCAGCCGAAACTATCAAAGAAATCCCCGATTTAATAAGCAATTCCGCAACTCTCTCGAATACTCGTACTCACCGTCTCCAAAAATACGGCGGAGAAGCTCTCCGCCGTAAAATGTCGTTTATTCGCCGGTAAGTTCCTTGTACAAACCGATATAAAGCTGCGCCGATCTTGCCCAACTGAAATCGGTCTTCATAGCGCGGGTCATGAGCTTGCTCCAATCGCTCTTGTTGTCGTAATACGCTTTAGCACGCTGAATAGCATTCAGCATATCATGCGCGTTATAACTCTGGAACGTGAAGCCTATACCGTCGTCGCCCGCGTCGGCAATGCTGTCTTTCAAACCGCCCGTCGCACGTACTATCGGGATAGTACCGTAACGCGCCGCTATCATCTGAGCAAGACCGCACGGTTCGCTCTTAGACGGCATAAGGAACATATCTGCGCCCGCGTAAATTTTCTTCGCCAGCGTAGGATTGTAGCCTTTCCAGAAACCAACCTTGTCGGGATACCGCCAGTGCATCTCTTGGAAGAAGTCCTCATACTGACGTTCGCCGGAACCGAGAATTACCACCTGCAAATCGGTAGCGATTATCTCGTCAAACACATATTTAACAAGGTCGAAACCCTTGTGATCGGCAAATCTGGAGATCATAGCAAGCAGCGGGATATCATACTGCGGCAGACCGAACTCCTCAAAAATCGCCGACTTGCAAGCCATTTTGCCCTTATGACTTCTCGCACTGAATTTAGCAGCGATAGTGGGATCCTTTTCGGGATTGTAAAGGTCGACATCAATACCGTTAAGGAAGCCCGTCGTTTTATACTGTTTATTACGCAGAATCCTATCAAGTCCGTGACTGAACCACGGGTCGAGAATCTCCACTGCGTAAGTAGGAGACACTGTCGTCACCTTGTCCGCAACCTCAATAGCGCCTTTCATAAAGTTGATATCATGGTCATACTCAATGATGTTGACGTTCTGAGGCGGAATTCCAACGATATCCTTGACCAAGTCAAGTCCGTATTGTCCCTGATAGCCGATATTATGGATGGTAAACACATTCTTTATGTCGCCGAAACCCCACTCGTTTTTATAGAACAGATGATGATAAACGGGTATAAGAGCGCACTGCCAGTCGTTGGAGTTGATGATCTGCGGGTGGAAATCAATGTGCCGAAGCATTTCAAGAACCGCTCTGCTGAAGAACACGTATCTTTCCGCGTCATCGTAATAGCCGTAAAGACCGTTGTCGCGCTTAAAATAGAACTCATTATCAAGGAAGTAGTAAGTAACGCCGTTTACCTCCTGAGAGAAAACGCCGCAATACTGACTTCTCCAACCAACGGGCACGGTGAAATTCGTGATAAAGCGCATTTTTTCCTTTTGCTCGGGCTTGATAGTATTGACATAATAAGGCATTACGACGCGCGCGTCGTGTCCCGCCTGAACCAATGCCTTGGGCAAAGAGCCCGCAACATCAGCCAATCCGCCGCTTGCCGCAAATGGCAGCGCTTCACTTGCCGCATATAGAATTCTCATAAACTTTGCCTCCGAAAACGAATTTTTCGCAATATATTTGCAATTCTATTTTACCACATATTCACAAAAATTTCAAGTGAGTTTTTAAATTTTTCGTATATTTTTTATACTGCAATCTCATTCCGACCAAAACTCGAAGAAATTAAGAATGAGGAATAAAGCCCGCTACCGCTCCCGCGAGATTGTTTATGGGCATTGTTTGCAGATATATTTTGCCGGGACCCGTAACCACGGTATTAAAGAAGCCCTCACCGCCAAACAGTTTATTACCTAACCCCTTGACAGTCTGGATATCCATTGTGCAAGAGCCTGTCATTGCGGCTAAGTAACCGGTATCAATAACCATCTGTTGACCTGCTTGCAAATCATACTCCACAACGTAGCCGTCAATTTCAAGAAATGCGATTCCCTGACCGTGCAGACGCTGCATAATAAATCCCTCGCCGCCGAAGAAGCCCGCGCCCACCCTTTTCTGGAACGCAACGGAAAACTCTACGGAGGGCTGTGAAGCGAGATAGCCGCCCTTTTGAACAATCATATCGCCTTTGCTGATGTCAAGCGGTATTATAGAGCCGGGAACGCTTGACGCAAACGCTATCATTCCGGGACCGCCCTGTGAAACATATGTATTTTGGAACATTGATTCGCCCGAGAACATTTTCCCGAAAGCCTTGCCTATGCCGCCCGTGCTTGTGGACATCTGCATATTCGGGGTCATCCAAGCCATGCCGCCCTTTTGACACATAATAGTCTCATTCGCTTCAAGGTAACAAAGCACAACGGGCATGGGTTCGCCTTTAATTTCGTATCTCATAAAAAACTCCTTAATATTTTTTAGCGTCGTATTATATTTAAATTTTACGCGCTGTTTTTGATAATTATCTAACACTTGTCGCGGGTGTGGTTCTCGTGTCGGAAACAGGCGCCAGTAAAACCTTGCCCGTGCCGCGGTAAACGTTCACAAGTCCCTCGCCGCTTGCCGCAGAGCCGATAAGCGTTTTGGTGGTGCGCTCAACGGTGAACTGCAAACCCGCCGACCAACACATCGCGTACGGACCGTCCACCTTAAGTTCATCGTTTTCGAGGTCTATCTCGATAAGCTCGGACTCTGGAACGTTGCTTTCCAGCGCCGCAACTCCCGTACCCGAAAGGCATAAATTGAACAAGCCCTCTCCGCCCAATGCGGCGGAGGATACGTTGCTTCTTGCGGAAATAGACTGCTTTACCGTACCGTCGCAAGCCAAGAACATTCCGTCCTCTATAACTATTCCCGCGCCCCATTCCGCCACGTTTTTAAGCAAAACAAACTTGTATGTAGGCTCGAGCACCAACAAACCGTTGCCGCGGTACTCGGGCTTTATCGCGGATTCCTTTGTGACGGCTCCGCGAAACATTTTTCCCACAAGGTCGCCAACACCCTTAACTCCCGTCGTAACCTCGAGATGACCCGCCATCCACTGCATTGCTCCCGCTTGGATAACGGCGGTGTTTTCACCGTTAAGCTCTATCATAACCTGTCTTTTCCGAACGCCCATTTTTGACATAAAATACTGCTGCTGCGCCGAATATGCCGAAACGCTTTTATCCGCGCCATACTCAATAACCGCAAAATTGCCCAGCCTTGCGGTCTCCATTCTGCTGCCCGATGTCAAATTTTTGATTTGCATAAAATCGCCCTCCTCTTACACTATTTTATTATATAATATATTTAATGCAAAGTCAAGCCCCGCAAATCATTTTGGTGATATTGCACTGAAACGGCAAGCGCAATTTAGACAAAAAATATAAACCCATCGATTTCCCCGTAACCATTATTTCAGTACGCTCATAATTATAATGTACAGCGCCGTTACTATCAGCATCAGCGGAACTCCATGTGCAACTATGACAACCGCCGTCGCGCAGAGTATTCCCGAAAGCGCTGCCGCAAGCTTCATATATCGGTCGACTCGCTCGGCTCTGCAATGACGGATAAGCGCTATTTTCAGAAGCCGCGCGCCGTCAAGCTCTCCTATCGGAAGAATGTTGAACAATCCCGTAAACAGGTTGACGGCAGCTGCGCCGAGATTTCCAAAATGCCAAAACAGTACGGCTGCCGTAAAATTCGAGATCACTCCCGCAATCAAAATCATTATTTTGCGGAATGGTTTCGCGTGCTCCAATTCTGCGGACGACAGTCTCATTCCAGCACCATCCAGCGTTAGGCTATCAGCATTCACACCGCAAAGCGCCATTGCGATAAAGTGAGCCGTCTCGTGCATAAAGCACGCCGCCAACGCTGCAAGTCCAAAGCCGCTTTCGTCCAGAAGCAGATACAGCGCGACTACCGCAAAGAACGAAAAGTCAAGCCGTACCAATGTTCGTTTTAATTTTAATTCTACCATACAAAATTGTATGAGGAGCTTGGACAATTAAGAACGGTTTGTGTTAAAAAGTCCGGAAAATTTTGTTTATTATTTACATTTACAAGCTTTAACAGTTGTTGATATTCACCAAAATTCCAAGAAAACTTGGCAAACCCATGTAAACATCTTGACAAGTAAACTTGTCAATGCTATAATGTAATCGACAACAAAACTTGGCAAAGCATTGGAGGTTTCGTTATGAAAAAGAATGAGATATTGGAAAAAGCGAGAGCCGAAAAATCCGATGAAATGGAAAAGGTAGTAAGGGATAGGTCGGCGGTGTGGATGGCTTTGGCAATGGCTATCGCGGCGGGTTTCTTTGTGTGTATGCGCGACAAGGACGCGCCGATAATGGATCTCACGGCGACTGTTTGCTTCTCCACGTCGGTGTGCTGCTTTTATCGCTTTGCACGATTGAAGTCGGTGTATTACCTTATAATGGGTATAGTGCTCGCGGCTATGACGGTTTTCGCAACTATCAGATTTTTTCAAGGACACTGAGGAGGAACATATATGAAAAAAGACGAGATACTAGCAAAAGCGCATGAGGAAAAAACCGACGAAATGGAAAACTTCGTACAAGACAAATCTATGAAATGGATATTTATGGCAATGTTTATATGCTTATGCGTATTTTCCTACACGCGGCTTGAAAGAGATATGCAGATAGAGGACTACGCGGCGACGCTCAATATTGCTGCTTCTGTTGGGCTTATCTACCGCTATGTAAAAGCAAAACAACGACAAAATCTTATTTTGGGAATCATTCTTGGTACGGTGGGAATTGGGTTTGCCGTATTGTATTTCCTTAAATATTTTGGAGCGTAAGTAATGAACGGAGAACTGATACTTAAAAACAACTTAAAGCAAGCCCGCTCCGAGAAAGGAATGTCGCAGTCGGAGTTGGCGGAGCTTGTCGGCGTTTCACGAAACACGATAAGCTCCATTGAAACGGGACAGTTCAACCCCACCGCAAAACTCGCGCTTATTCTCTGTATCGCGCTTGATAAAAAGTTCGAGGATTTGTTTTACTTTGACTAAACAAGAAGCCTTTCCGAAAAATCTCGGAAAGGCTCTTATTATCATGTGTTTTTCTTTTTTATCGGTATCCAGATCTCGCTGTAATAATTTTCGTCATTCGTGCCTTTGGGATATTTTTTCGAATCGTCGTACATCTCAATGCTGTACCCGGACGCAATATCGTAATCGCCGAGCGCCGGCAGCCACTCCGAGAAGATTTTTTTGTTTACATCCTGAAGTGCGTCGGGCATAGCACCTTTTACGGGAAATACCGCCCATGTAAGCGCGGGTATGATTTTCGTGACAAATCCCTCCGGAATGTCCATGCTCGGATTATAAACGTCGGCTATAAGATATTCAAACTCGTCGTCTGCGTTTCCGTTGCTCATAGCCTCGTCAATATTTATGCCGAACATTCCGCAGACATATTTGCCGTTTCCGTTTTTGTAATGCTCCTGCCAAAACACGGGAATATCCGTTTTCGCGTTTTCATAGGTGAACTTTTTCATAACTCCCAAAACCGCGAAGCTTTCCTTTTTCACTATTTTGTAGTCCATAGTGTAACCGCCTTTCAATGTTAAAGTGATTTTCAGCGGCGCAAAAGCCTTGATCATAGTCGAGTTCTTTTGCACTGCGGAGGGAGTTGCTCCGTGGAAACGGTAAAACGCTTTCGCAAAGCTGTCGGGAGAATCGTAGCAATATTTTATTGCCGTGTCAATAACTTTCGCTCCATGCGCCAGCTCTCCCGCGGCGAGAGCCAGACGGCGGCTGCGGATATACTCCATAACCGTGTAGCCGCAAAGCAAGCTGAACCCCTTTTGAAAATAAAATGACGGGATATTAACTTGCCTTGCCGCGTCCTCCGCAGAGATATCCTCGGTGATATTGTTTTCGATATACTCGATAGCGGCGCTTATCGCTTTTGTCCATTCCATAATCTTCCCTCCTCGCTGTAATTACATTATATCACAGCTTTCGGGCGTTTTCCCGACTTTTCTTGACAAGTTTTGTCCGAACGCCTGTAAGATTACCGAATCGTTTTCAGCTGTCCGATTATCCTTTCAAAATCGGGCACGAAAACCGCGTTTGAGTTTGTGTAATTTCAGTATTTTTCGTATATCCCTTTCGACATAGTATAGACCGCTGAACATAAATTGAATTTACGGTACAAACCTGCGGTTTATCTGTCGTTTACGCAATATCTGCCGCATATCCGACTAACGCTTTTTTCGGTGAGTTTGGGATATTTTTCGCGGAGAAAACTTTCAAGAACGCTCCCGCACTCGCCTGCTGAATTGCCCGTAGGGTGCGCGTAAAACCAATTGAGATCACTTAAAAGCAAATCGATAAGCTTTATAGTGTCACCGTCAAGCTCGGACTTCGGAATAAAGCGCTGTTTGAAGTGTTCGGAAGCGTAAACCACAATGCAGGCGTAGCTGTCGCCGACGTCTTTCAGCATAAGCCCCGACGATCTTTTAACTACCTCCTCAAACTTCTCCCAATCGAGAGAAAGCTCGGGCAGCTCCGCGAACGGGAGATGAGCTTTGTTGTACTCGATTTCGCGCTGAAGTCGGCGGTTTTTCAGCTCCCAATTGAGCTTGCTGCCGCCGAATTTTTCAATGTAGCGCTCAACTTTGACCAAGGCTTTCTCGTCCAAGTCGCCGCCGTTCTTCCAGACCTTTAGGGGCTTTCTTATGTGTGCCTTGTAGATATTCAGCGCGATAATGTAAATCAGCGCGAACACGAGAGCCACGACCAAAATCCAACCGATAAACTCTCTCACGCACAGACACCTCCGCGTAAACAACACTTTGATTTATTATAAATTGGGAATTGACCGCAGCCGCCAAAATTTCCTTTCAGCGACATCAATGCTTTCATCGGAGAGCAAATACTTCTCTCGCAGATACTTCCTTAAGACCTCTCTTTCCTCCGCTATGGAAACACCGGTGGGATTATTCCAAAACCACATAATATCTCTGAAAATGAGATCCACATAACTCACAGAATCATCATCGTATTCATCATTCAAGGGGAGCGGCTCTCCTCTGCCATCATACAAATCCACTCCGATAGTTTGAATGATCCTTTCAACTTCCTCATGGATAGGGTGAATAGGCGGTATTGGTGTGTTTGGCAGGTGTTCACGGTTGTACTTTACCGTTTCGCAAAATTTCTCGTATCTTTCCGCGGAAAGCCGCGCTTCTCTCGCCGCTTTCTTTGCCTTTGAACGCCGAGACAATTCGCTGACGACATAAAACAGCACACAAACAACAACTCCGAAAATCGACCAACCGATAACAAAGCCCATAGCCGCACCCCCGAAAATTACAGATCGTCAGCCGCTGTCAGTCCTCGAAAACCGCGCCCGTGTTCGCCGAGGTAACCAGTTTCGCGTAGCGTTTCAGATAGCCGTCAAACTCGCGCGGAGCTTTAACGCCTTTTTTACGGCGCTCCTCGATAACCGCGTCGTCAACAAGCAACTCAACCTTGCGGTTGGGAATATCGATGTGTATCTTGTCGCCGTCCTCAACAAACGCGATAAGACCGCCCTCCGCAGCCTCGGGAGAAACGTGTCCGATAGCCGCGCCGCGCGAAGCTCCGCTGAAACGTCCGTCCGTGATAAGAGCAACGTTTCCGTCCAAGCCCTTGCCGACGATAGCCGCCGTGGGAGCAAGCATTTCGGGCATTCCGGGACCGCCCTTAGGACCTTCGTAGCGGATAACCACAACGTCTCCCGCATTGATCTTACCGCCGAGAATAGCGTCGCAAGCGTCCTGTTCGCCGTCAAATACGCGAGCCGTGCCTGTGAAATCCATCATTTCGGGCTTAACAGCGCCCTGCTTTACAACGGAGCCGTTCACCGCGAGATTGCCGCTCAAAATCGCTATACCGCCGTCTTTGCGAATAGGCTCGGAGCAAGTGTGAACGATAACGCCGTCGCCGTCGCGAGCCGCCGCGATACGCTCCTTTTGAGTGCCTGAAACCGTTGTAACATCTTCGTTGATATGTCCGCCCTTGGAAAGTTCGCGGATAACCGTCTGAATACCGCCGACCGCGTTCAAATCGGTAATAAATACCGAGCTTGCCGGGTTCAGCTTCGCAAGCTGCGGAGTTTTGCGGCTCATGTTGTCAATATCGTCAAGCGTAACGTCAACCTTAGCTTCATGAGCGATTGCCAACAAGTGCAAAACCGTATTTGAGGAAGCACCTATAGCCATATCGGTAGCAAGAGCGTTCTCCATATTCTTCTTAGTCAGGATATCGCTCGGGCGGATGTTCTGTTTTACAAGTTCCACTACGCGTTCGCCGCTTTCCTTTGCCAGACGTCTGCGTGCGGAGTTTACCGCGGGTTCCGTACCGGCGGTAGGCAGAGCAAGTCCGATAGCTTCCGTCAAACAGTTCATCGAGTTTGCAGTGTACATTCCCGAGCAAGAGCCGCAAGTCGGACACGCGTTGTTTTCGTAATCCTTGATAACCTCGTCGCCGATCTCGCCGTTGGTGTACTGTCCGATAGCTTCGTAAATCTCGGAATAGCCTACGCGCTTGCCCTGTACGCAGCCGGGGTTCATAGGACCGCCGCTGACAAAAATTGA
>CANRFR010000088.1 GCA_947629945.1 uncultured Clostridia bacterium
ATTCATATGAATTCCCACCCTTTTGATATGGTATCGTTTCATATATTATATCACATGATCTGTAAAAAATCAAGAGGATTTATCAATTTTCGGCGCAGCTTGATCTCTCAATCAGTCTATGCGGTACAATGATCTTCGTTGCGAGCAAATTAGGGTTTTCGATGTGGTTTATAAGCTGCGAAGCAGCTTCTATCCCCAATTGAACAGAGTTTATATCAATGGAAGTGAGCTGCGGCGAAGTAAGCCGTGCAAAAAGCGAATTATTGAAAGAGATGATAGACAAATCCGCGGGAATGGATATTCCCTTTTCAATGCACACTCTTTCAAGAGCGACCGCAAAAATATCATCGCTTACAAGAATAGCGGTCGGTCTGTTTTCGCGTTCAAGCAAGGCGTGAACAGCCGCGGCATTTTCTTCCGGAATAAACGGAAGCTCGACAACGTTTTCGGGATCGGGTTTCAGACCGTTATTTTCCATAGCTATGCGATAGCCTGTTTTTCTGTCCGCCGAAAACATCAGGTTGCTGTCGCTGCCGAGATACGCGATATTGGTATGACCTAATTTTATAAGGTATTCGGCAGCCTCCTGCCCCGCGAGAATATTGTCATTATCTATATATACCGTCTGGTTTGCGAAACGGTGCGCTTTTCCGATAACGACATAAAGCAGCCCCTCGCCGTATAAATAGTCAATTATCGGATCATCCTGTTTTGAGTAGGCAACGATATAGCCGTCGACCTTTCCGCTTTGCGCAATATTTTCCAGAGCGGTCAGAAGCTCGCTGTCGTCCTCCCCCGTTATCACGGTGTTGATGTAGCCGTGCCGATTGCAGAACTGGCTGACGCCGCGTATCACCTCAAGGTGGAACGCGTTCTCAAACGATTCACGCGGCGAAGGCGGCAGAATTACGCCGATCGTTCGGCTCTGTTCCGTTTCTTCGGGAAGCGACGGCGGCTCATAGCCCAACTGCTCCATTGCCTTGCGCACTCGTTCTTTGGTTTCTCTGCTTATTGAGGGATTGTCCTTGCAGACGCGCGACGCTGTAGACGTTGAAACGCCTGCCAGCGCCGCAACGTCTTTTAATGTAACTGCCATTTTTAAGACCTCCGTGATTTGCAAATCGAAATCTTGATTATATTATAATGCAACTTTACGCAAATGTCAAGATGTTTTTGCAAAATTTTTGAAAACATTTGCATGAATTCGCTCGTTGCTTTAAACGAATGAATAGCGGGTTATGAAAAGTGCTTAAATGCTCTTGGATAGTTTGTGCAAGTTTTACAAATTTTCTAAATAATGTTTGATTTTTTGCAAAAAGCTATTGCATTTTTGTGCAAGCAATTGTATAATATAGGCATAAAGTTGCATTGGAGTTGCGCAAATTTAGCGCAATTCAAAAAAATTAAAAGGAGGTCATATTATGAGCAGCACATCAAAAACTAAGGCATTGAGCGTTTTCTCACCGCTTAACGGAAAAGCGGTTCCGCTCGCCGACGTTCCCGACCCCGTGTTTTCCGATAAGGTGCTCGGCGACGGCTGCGCGGTAATCCCCGACGACGGTAAGCTGTACAGTCCCGTAAACGGCGAGGTTTCATCGGTTGCGGAAACAAAGCACGCTTACGGCTTTACCTCGGAGGATGGTTTGGAGGTTCTCGTTCATTTCGGGTTGGAAACGGTGGGGCTTAAGGGCGAGGGCTTCACACCGCACGTTTCCGAGGGCGACAAAGTAAAGGTAGGCGATCTGATAGCGGAGATCGACATTGACCTTATAAAAGAAAAGGGATTAAACACAATAACCCCCGTGCTTGTAAGCGACGGCGCGGACAATCTCGAAATGACGGTGAAAGAGGGCGCAATCAAGGCGGGAGCGCCTCTGTTGACATTCGCAGACGCGAAAGAGGAAACCGATGTTCCCGAAAAAACCGAGGTTCACGAAGAACCTCACAAGGAAAAGAAAAAGCACAAATTTAACTTCGACTTTCTGCAAAAGCTCGGCAAGGTGCTGATGACGGTAATCGCGGTAATGCCCGCAGCGGGACTTATGATAAGTATCGGCAAGCTGATTGCAATGGTCGGCGCGGACGTGAGCTTTGTCGTAACAATCGGCGGCGTTATGGAAAACATAGGCTGGGCGGTCATCAACAATCTGCACATACTGTTCGCTGCTGCGATAGGCGGCTCATGGGCAAAGGAAAAGGCGGGCGGCGCGTTCGCAGCGATAATCGCGTTTATCCTTATCAACAACATAACCGGCGCGATCTTCGGGGTTACAAACGATATGCTCGCCGACCCAACCGCCGTTACACATTCACTGTTCGGTCAGGAAATGCTTGTCGAGAATTATTTCACATCCGTACTCGGTGCTCCCGCGCTGAATATGGGCGTGTTTATCGGCATTATTTCGGGATTTGTCGGCGGCTCGGTATATAATAAGTACTACAACTTCCGAAAACTCCCGAACGCGCTCGCGTTCTTTAACGGAAAGCGTTTCGTACCGCTTATGGTAATAGTATGGTCTGTGATAGTATCGCTTGGTCTCGCGATAATCTGGCCTCTTATTCAGTCTGGTATAAACGCTTTCGGTATCTGGATAGCGAATTCCTCCGAAACATCTCCCATACTCGCTCCGTTCATCTACGGAACTCTTGAAAGACTGCTGCTGCCGTTCGGTCTGCACCATATGTTGACTATACCGATGAACTATACCTCGTTCGGCGGCACTTATGAAATACTCACGGGCGCAAACGCGGGAACGTCCGTTTTCGGTCAGGATCCCTTGTGGCTCGCGTGGGTAACAGACCTTATCAACTTCAAAAACGCAGGCGATATGGACGCTTACAACAATCTGCTCACGACCGTTACTCCTGCGCGCTTTAAGGTAGGTCAGATGATAGGAGCTACGGGACTTCTGCTCGGAATAGCCCTTGCAATGTACCGCAGAGTTGATCCCGACAAGCGCAAAAAATACCGCTCGATGTTCTTCTCTACCGCGCTTGCGGTGTTCCTTACGGGCGTTACCGAGCCGCTGGAATTTATGTTTATGTTCTGCGCGCTGCCGCTGTATATCGTTTACGCGATTTTGCAGGGTATTGCGTTCGCGCTTTCGGGAATTTTCGATCTTCGTCTGCATTCGTTCGGCAACCTTGAATTTATCACTCGTGTTCCAATGTCGGTCGAAGCGGGACTTACGGGCGATATAATCAACTTTATCATTGCCGTTATCGTATTCTTTGTTATAGGATATTTCGTATCGTACTTTATGATCGGCAAGTTCAAGTTCGCAACGCCCGGTCGTCTGGGCAACTACACCACGGGCGATGACGGCGAGGACGACGGAGAAAGGTCGTCAAGCTCGGGCAAATCGGGCGGCGACAGTCAGCCGGAGCGCATTATCGCGCTGCTGGGCGGACGTGAAAATATCGTGCTGGTCGACGCCTGCATGACAAGATTGCGTGTTACCGTAAAAGACCCCGCGCTTGTCGCGGCGGTGGACGCTTGGAAGAAAGAGGGCGCTCTTAATCTTCTGATCAAGGGCGAGGGAATACAGGCGGTCTACGGACCTAAAGCGGACGTTCTCAAATCCGATATTAACGACATTCTTTAAGGTGATAATATGAAAATTCTCACATTAAACACACACAGCCTTGTTGAGGATAACTACTCACAAAAGTTAATGGATTTCGTAAACGCGATCGCAAAAGAACAGCCGGAAATAATCGCGCTTCAGGAGGTCAACCAGACCTCCTCGGAGGCGGCGGTTACTGGAGAAATAAGCGGATATGTTCCGTGCGGAGATTTCACAGTCCGCGGGGATAATCACGTTTACAATGCCGCAAAACGTCTTGAAGAACTCGGCGCTCATTATTATTGGACATATCTGCCGATGAAACGCGGCTATGACAAATATGATGAGGGCATAGCCGTAATGAGCCGCAGTCCGATTATTGAAACGCAAACTGTTCTTGTAAGCGGTGTTGACGATTACGCCGATTGGAAAACCCGCAAGCTGCTCGGCATACGCACCGAAGCCGTTCCCGATGAATGGTTCTTCAGCGTTCATTACGGCTGGTGGAACGATTCCGACGAATCGTTTCAATCACAATGGCAGAGAACCGTCAAATATATGGAGAAATATGAAACCGTATGGCTTATGGGCGATTTCAACAGTCCCGCGGAGGTTCGCAAAGAGGGCTATGATCTCGCAAACAGCTCGCGCTTTTACGACAGTTACGAGCTTGCCGAAAAAAAGGACAGCGGAATAACAGTCGGCAAAATTATAGACGGCTGGCGTGACAAACTATCCGAAAATGCGGACGGAATGAGGATAGATCATATTCGGTGCAGTAAAAAAGTCATCGTGACAAGCTCCGAGGTGCTTTTCAGCGGCATAAATTATCCCGTTGTGTCCGATCATTACGGCGTTATGATAAATTATGAAAGGAGTCTTGTGTAATGAACAGAAGCGCGGGTGTGCTGCTTGCGGTTTCAAGTCTGCCGTCAAAGCACGGGATAGGCTGCTTTGACGAGAGCGCCTATAAATTCGTGGACAGGCTTAAAGCAGCGGGTCAGACATATTGGCAAATACTTCCGCTTTGTCCCACGAGCTACGGAGATTCGCCTTATCAATCTTTCTCGACATTTGCGGGAAATCCTTATTTTATCAGCCTTGATGAGCTTATCAAGGACGGGCTTCTGACCGAAGATGAATGTAACGTGGATATGGGCGACGATCCCGAGAGCATTGACTATTACAAGCTCTACAACACGCGTTTTGCGCTGCTGCGGAAAGCGTTTGAGCGTTCTTCCGTTACCGCTTCGGAGGACTTTGCGAAATTCTGCCGGGATAATAAATGGCTCAATGATTACGCGCTTTTTATGGCGCTTAAAGATAAATTCGGCGGCGCGGCGTTCAGCGAATGGTCGGACGATATTCGTCTGCGCGCTCCCGAAGCAATGGAACGCTGTTCTGCCGAGCTTAAGGACGACACGGAATTTTACAAATTCCTGCAATATCTTTTTTACAAGCAATGGAACGCGCTCAAAAAGTACGCGAACGACAACGGCATAAAAATAATCGGAGATATTCCTATCTATGTCGCAGCCGACAGCGCGGATGTGTGGGCTGCTCCCGAGCTGTTTCAATTAAATGAAAACGGTATCCCGACTGCTGTCGCGGGGTGTCCTCCCGACGGGTTTGCCGCCGACGGACAGCTTTGGGGAAATCCGCTCTACGATTGGAAATGTCATAAAGAAACCGGCTATAAGTGGTGGATATCGCGAATGGAGCATTGCTTCAAGCTGTATGACGTTGTCCGTATCGACCATTTCAGGGGATTTGACGAGTACTACTCGATACCATACGGAGAAAAGACAGCGAAAAACGGACATTGGGAGAAAGGTCCGGGGCTGGAGCTGTTCAAGGCGGTCGAGAACGCGCTCGGCAGAAAAGAAGTCATAGCGGAAGATCTGGGCTTCGTTACCGATTCGGTAAAGCAGCTTGTGCGCGACTGCGGTTTTCCGAATATGAAAGTGCTGGAGTTCGCGTTCGATTCGCGCGACACGGGCAGCCGAAACGACTATCTTCCGCATAATTACGGCGAAAACTGCGTCGCGTACACGGGTACTCACGATAATCAGACGATAAAGTCTTGGTTTGATACCATATCCGATGATGAGCGCAAAGCAGCCCGAGATTACCTCTGCGATAAGTATACCCCGGACGATAAACTCTACAAGCTGTTTATTGCGCTGATAATGCGAAGCCGCGCTAATCTGTGCGTTATACCTATGCAGGATTGGCTGGGTCTGGACGATAAAAACCGTATGAATACCCCATCCACGGTCGGAGAAAACTGGAAATGGCGAATGAAAGCAGAGGATATGTCCGAGGAACTTTGCGCGGAAATGCGCACTATGGCTGAGATATACGGCAGAATAACATAATGTCGATTTATTAGAAAGGAGCACGACAATGAACGTATCGGAAATCATAAAAAACAAATATAACAAGACTGTTTCAGAATGCAGCGATGAAGAAATATATTACGCGCTGCTGCAAGAGGTTCAGCGGCTTGCGGGAGAAAAAAGCCGTCCCGAAACCAAAAAGAAACTGTATTATTTTTCCGCGGAATTTCTTATCGGTAAGCTGCTGTCAAATAATCTGATAAATCTCGGCATATATGACGAGGTAAAGAAGCAGCTCGCGGAAAACGGCAAGGATATTTGTAAAATCGAGGAAACAGAAAACGAGCCGTCGCTCGGAAACGGCGGTCTCGGCAGACTTGCGGCTTGCTTTCTTGATTCGATAGCTACCCTCGGGCTGAATGGTGCCGGCGTGGGGCTGACGTATCATTTCGGTCTGTTCAGACAGGTATTCAAGGATAACCGGCAAACCGCGGTCCCCGACAAATGGCTGACTGACAAAAGCTGGCTTATAAAGACAGACAAGACCTATACGGTCAATTTCAAGAAATGCTCTGTTACCGCGAGAATGTATGACATTAACGTGACGGGATATGAAAGCACGACCAACAAACTGCACCTTTTCGATATTGAAACGGTGGACGAGTCGATAGTGGAAAACGGCATCGGATTTAATAAGGACGACATTGAGAAAAACCTTACGCTGTTCTTATATCCCGATGACAGCGATGACGCGGGACGTATGCTGCGTATTTATCAGCAGTATCTTATGGTATCGGCGGGCGCGCAATTTCTGCTGGACGAGTGTATTGCCAAAGGCTGCAAGCTGTATGACCTTTTCGATTACGCAATCATTCAGATCAATGACACACACCCGACTATGATCATTCCCGAGCTGATCCGCTTATTGGTCGAGCGCGGTCTGGAGATGGACGATGCGATAGAAGCGGTTTGCAGATCGTGTGCCTACACCAATCACACCATTCTTGCCGAGGCTTTGGAAAAATGGTCTGTTGACTATCTGAAAAAGGTCGTACCGCAGCTAATTCCGATCATTGAGGTGCTTGACGATAAGGTAAGGCGGAAATTCGACAGCCCCGAGGTTTATATTATCGACAAGGACGAGCGCGTTCATATGGCGAATATCGACATTCATTACAGTATCAGCGTAAACGGCGTAGCCTCGCTGCACACCGATATTTTAAAGAATGTCGAACTGAAAAAATTTTACGACATCTACCCCGAAAAATTCAACAACAAAACCAACGGTATCACATTCCGTAGGTGGCTGCTGTACGCAAATCCACAGCTTGCGGAGCTGATTTCATCGCTTATCGGAAACGGATTTAAAAAGAATGCGGCGGAGCTGGAAAAACTATTGCAATTCAAGGGAAACACCGACGTATTAAACAAGCTGCTTGACGTAAAGCTGCAAAAGAAAAGGGAGCTTAAAGCGCATCTTCTTGAAAAGCAGAATATAGAGATCAACGAGAACTCAATATTTGATATTCAAGTGAAACGGCTTCACGAATACAAGCGACAGCAGCTTAACGTTTTGTTTATTATCAACAAGTACCTTGACATCAAGAGAGGCAAAAAGCCGACTACTCCGATTACGGTTATTTTCGGTGCAAAGGCAGCTCCCGCTTACGTTATTGCGCAGGACATTATCCATCTTATTTTGTGCTTGAGCGAGCTTATCAATTCCGACCCGGAGGTTTCGCCCTATTTAAAGGTCGTTATGACGGAGAATTATAACGTTACCGAAGCGGAAAAGCTCATTCCCGCCTGCGATATTTCCGAGCAGATCTCGCTGGCGTCAAAGGAAGCAAGCGGAACGGGAAATATGAAGTTTATGCTTAACGGAGCAGTCACACTTGGAACAGAGGATGGCGCGAACGTCGAGATACACGAGCTTGTTGGTGATGAGAATATTTATATTTTCGGTGACAAGAGCGGTGAGGTCGTGCAGCGTTATCAAAGAGGGGATTATAATCCGCGCAGATATTATGAGGAAAACGGTGCTGTCAAGCAGGCAGTTGATTTCATCATAAGCCCCGAATTGACAAATATCGGCGACAGGAAACGGTTGGAGCGTCTTTTCAATGAGCTGATAAATAAGGACTGGTTTATGACTTTCCCCGATTTTGACAGATATGCCGCAGCAAGAGAAAAAGCCTATGCCGATTACGAAAACAGGCTGCAATGGGCGGATAAAATGCTCGTCAATATCGCAAAGGCGGGATATTTTTCTTCAGACCGTACAATTGAGGAGTATAACGGGGATATTTGGAAATTGTAACAAGAGATAAGTTAAATGGCAGAATACCGCCTTCTGCCATTTGCTTATTATGCTTAATTCTATTTTGATGTTACAAGAACAAAACGGATGAATGAAAGGAGATCTTTTATATGACTAACATTGAAAGAAGAGATGCACAAATGGCATATATATCAGACACTACCGTTTTTGAAGAACAAAAAGAATGCCGAAAGATTCTGCAAAAGCTAAATACGGTGGATCGTTCCGATTTTGATGAAATAGCAAGACTTGTAAAACAATTGCTTTGCAAGTCGGATGGTGCCTTTATCAATCCGCCGTTCTATTGTGATTATGGTTCTCATATCGAAGTGGGAAAAATTTTTTTTGCAAACTATAACTGTACAATTATAGATGTTGCAAAGGTAAAAATCGGGGATAATTGTATGCTTGCTCCTAATGTGGCAATTTATACGGCGGGACATCCAATACATCCGGATTCACGCAATACCGCTTATGAGTACGGAATTGAAGTAACTGTTGGTGACAATGTGTGGATCGGTGGAAATACAGTAATAGTACCGGGTGTGCATATTGGCAGTAACACTGTGATAGGTGCCGGAAGTGTGGTTACAAAGGATATTCCCGATTGGGTAATTGCCGCTGGAAATCCTTGTCGGGTTATTCGTAAAATAACAGATAATGATAAAAAATTTTATTTCAAAAATCGTGAATTTGACACAGAGGCGTGGGAAAAAATAGAAGAAATATGGAAGAATTCCGGAATTTAGGTTATCGTGAAAAATCACAATTGAAATGGAGAGTATTTTTATGATGTCAGAAAAAGAAAAACAGCAGAAAGGCTTGCTGTACAATCCTTATAAGGTTGAGGGGGATTCTTTTGGGATAGCAAGATCTCTTGTTAAAGCGTTTAATGAGTCCGAGTTTTGGAAAGACAGAACAGCATTGAATCAGTTAAGAAACATTTTCAAATACTCCTACGATGATATCATTTTGACAGCTCCGTTTTACTGTGACCATGGCATAAACATTAGCTTTGGAAAGCATTTTTATGCCAACACAGGTTTAACGATACTTGATGAAGCACAGGTAGTTTTTGGCGACAATGTCTTCCTGGGTCCACATGTAAGCATATACACCGCGGGACATCCTATTGACGAATCTGTGAGAAATTTGGAGCTTGAATACGCAAAACCTGTAACGATAGGTTCAAATGTCTGGATCGGCGGCAACGTCGTTATCAATCCCGGTGTAACGGTAGGAAACGGATCGGTCATCGGTTCAGGATCAATTGTTACAAAAGATATACCCGATCATTGTATTGCAGTTGGAAACCCCTGCCGAGTGCTTCGAGAAATCACTGAATCGGACAAGAAAGAGTGGCAAGAAAAGCTGAGTGAATATAATAATTCCTTCTGAGATCTGAGAATTATTAATTTGTCAATCCTAATAAAATGTATATAGAAGATGCCTGGCAGAAAGGATATACCATGAAAAACAAATCATTGCTTGACAGTTTACAGCTGGATATACATACACATTCTCTCATAAGCGGACACGCTTATGGTACTATTCGTGAAATGGCTTAAGCATGGTTAGTGCTTTCGAATATAAACCTTCTGAAAAGATGATTATAAATAAAAATAACAGAGAGATTTATTTCAAAGATAAAAAATTTGAGATGTAATTAAGGCAAAGTGAAACCCATGATGAAAGAGGATACTTTCACTTCTTTTTTACATAGGTTTTTTCTCATGAGAAAATAATTGACAACAAAGACTTCGAATTCAATAAAAGAACCTAAACTTTGGCTATTTCCCGTTTTTTACAATTCTGTCGAAACTTGCGAAAATCTAAAGCATTTCTACAGAATATCTAAAGAAAACCTACATTTTGATATGTTACAATTTCTTTTGTAAAATATTATAGGAGAAATTGTCGTCAAATGGGAGCAGGAAAAACAAAAAGATATAGAAAATCCTATAGATTATCAAAAGCCGCAGTTCGAAAAAGGATTGCGGCATTTTTTTATTCGACACAATTCTGTATAACCTACGATAATAAAACAAAATATGAAAAAACAATAAAAGATTTAGGCGCAGCCCAATTACAAAGGCTGCGCCTTTTCTTTGTCGTAAAAGGTCATTATATAGCGTTTTACCCTTCCCGTGCCCCTCCCTCCGATCTTGAAATCCATAAAAAATTTTAAGATCGGAGGATTACATAATGATTATTAAGTATACATTTGCGGACGGCACCGTTTCGGAGGTTGAGGTTGACGAGGCTATCGGCAGTCTCATTATAGAATATCGACAGGACGAGGAAAATCTCTCGCGCAAGGAGCGCTATCACTGCTTTTCAGTTGAAAGCTCCGTATACGAGGGCAAAGAACTCAGCACCGGTGAAACTCCCGAAATAATTTTGCAGCGAAAAAACGACAAATCCCGCAACGAGATACTCATTGATCAGGCAATGAGCGAATTGACCGAAACACAGCGCAGACGGCTTATAATGGTAATTAAGGGGTATTCAATGAGAAAGATAGCGCGTCTCGAGGGCGTTGGAACAAACTCCGTCGCCAAGTCAATTTGGGGAGCAAGAAAAATTTTTTTAAAATATTTTCCGAAAAGGGGTGACAAAACGGGGGGGTAAATCTCCATATAGTAGAGGGGTAAATTTTCCCTCTTGTGTTCTTTGAAAACTTAATAGCAGAATTTCAGATACTTTCCCTTGCGCAGCCTTTATGGTTGAAAGCGAAAGGAACGCTACGCCAAGACGTTCCCCGAATCACAGATCGGACAAGCACGGCACTTTGCCGGACGAGCCACGGCTCAATATTATTCCGAAAGATGATCCGTAACCGAGCGATAA
>CANRFR010000089.1 GCA_947629945.1 uncultured Clostridia bacterium
CGCCGTGTTTTGTGCGGCAAAGCCGCACAAAACGGCTGCCCGCCCCACGGAGCGCGTGTGAAGCTTGGTGCGTAAGAATTACGAGGTGGATTTAAGGAAACGCCAGTGCGTTTTTCATTGAAAGTTCGTCAAGCCCAAACATCGCGAGCTGTTCTTCCATTGTTGCTGCGGGAACAAATTCACCATCCACGCCGACAATCTCGGCTCTCCCTTGAAAACCGCGCCTGCAGAGTCCGCATAAAATGCCCTCGCCGACGCCGCCCTTTATCGAACCTTCCTCAAACACAACAACTTTCTCGTATTTCATAGCTATTGAGTATATTTCCTCGGAAAGCGGCTCGATCCTGATAAGCCGCAAGAGATCCGCCCCCGCTTTCTTAGCCGCTTTAGCCAGATTTACGGAAACCCGCCCGTAAGTTATCCCCAAAACCCGGGAACGCTTGCCCGACCAAAAATAATCCTCGATATTATTAAACATAGCGCGAAACTCCGCTGGAATCTGAGGCTCTTTGCCCTTAGGATAGCGCACACAAGCAATGCCGTCCGCGGAGTAGAGCGCCTTACGCAGATACCGCCGCAGTTCCTCGAAAGTCGATGGGGAGTAAACCACCGTGTTGGGGATAAGCCGCAGCATAGGCACGTCGAAAATGCCTTGATGCGTCTCACCGTCCGCACCGACAAACCCCGCGCGGTCGATTGCAAGCACAACGTGAGTTTTCTCAATCGCGCAGTCGTGTATTATCTGATCGAAGCCGCGCTGCAAAAACGTCGAGTACACCGCAAACACCGGCAACATTCCTTGAACGGAAAGCCCCGCCGCAAACGTCACAGAGTGCTGTTCGGCGATACCCGTATCAAAAAAACGCGCAGCGCAGCTGTTCTTGAAATAATTCAAGCCCACCGCGTACTTCATCGCCGCTGTGATGGCGCAAATTCGGCTGTCGGCGGAACCCAGACGTTCCAGTTCACGCCCGAAGCACTCCGAAAAGCTTTCGTCCTCGTGATACGGCAAATCATCGTACGCAAACTCCTCCACTATGCCGTTTGCCGCAACCGCATGATATTCTCCGGGGTTTTCCTCAGCGGGTATATAACCCTTGCCCTTTTTCGTGAAAACGTGCACCACGCACGGACGCTTCATCTCTTTGGCAACAGTCAGCGCCTCAATCATATTCTCAAGATTGTGACCGTCCACGGGACCGATATAGTAAAATCCCATATTCTCAAACAAGTTTGAGCTTTCGTACAGCATTTCTTTAATGAAAACTTTCGCCGCGACAGCCTGTCTTTCAAGGCGTTTTCCCACAATAGGCACCGAAGAAAGCGCAGTCTTAACGCGCTGCTTTGCCGTAAAATATTTCTTTGAGGAACGAATATGCGACAAATATCGCGCCAGCGCGCCCGTGCTTTTACCTATAGACATCGCGTTGTCGTTCAGCACAAGCGTGAGATTTGTGGCGGTTTTTCCCGCATTGTTAAGCGCTTCGTAAGCCATACCGCCCGTGAACGCGCCGTCGCCGATTATCGCCGCTGCCGCGCCGCTCTCGCCGTTTAAGCGCATCGCCGTGGAAATCCCGTAAGCCGCCGACAAAGAGGTGCTTGAGTGTCCCGAAATAAACGCGTCCGCGTCGGATTCGCTGCGGCGCGTAAAACCCGAGATACCGCCGCGCTGTCTCAAAGTCTTGAATCGGGAATAACGCCCCGTAAGCAGTTTGTGCGCGTAAGCCTGATGTCCCACATCCCAAATTATCTTGTCACCGCCAAACACATCGTAAACATAATGCAGCGCCACCGAAAGCTCCACAGCGCCGAGATTTGAGGATAAATGCCCGCCGTTTTTCATAACAGTACGCATAATAACGCCCCGCAGCTCTCTGCAAAGAGTTTTTAGCTGCGAAGCGTCCATTTGCGAAATTTTTTCGTGATCTATGTCGTCGTTAAGAAGCATAACAGCCTCCGTTCAGAGATATTATAATTTTCGGTGTAACAACCAAGGGTCATTTGGGGAATACCATCGCTATCAATATGCCCAGCAGCGCTCCCGCAAGCACCTCGATGGGCGTGTGACCCAAAAACTCTTTAAGTCCCTTTTGACTTACCAATTCGTCAATATCGGCATTGTCCTCGCCGCCCGAAAGCTGCGTTATCTCATCGTCCAACTCATCGACAATTTTTCGCAGCTTATTTAGCTCTTTTGCGTGAAGTCCGGCATTATACCGCACGGAAAGCGCGTCGTAAATCACCACGCCCGCGATAAGTATTGAAAAAGCAAATTCCGAGCTTTGCGGTCCTTTCAATCTAAGTGTGTAGATAACCACGGAAATGACCAAAGCAGAATGTGACGAAGGCATTCCGCCCGCGCCCGTAATGCGCTCGGGATTAAAGGTCTTGTATTTTATCGCGTAAGTTACAGTCTTGATTATCTGCGCTGATAAAAACGACACAAACCCCACTATTATAATAGGGTTTATAAAAAATTGTTTCATGTTATCTTCCTCTTTTGTATTTAGCCATTTTATTTTCCCCCGCATAGACGAGTTAAAACTCGCGTATCAAAAGCATATCCGTAAGACCGTTCAAAAACTCGTTGTCGGAAAATTCCGCCAAAAAAGCCTTAGCTTGCTCTGTAAGCTCTGCGGCGCGCGCCTTTGCGTTTTCCATGCCTACCGCCGAAACGTAAGTGAACTTACCCTCCGCTTTGTCGCTGCCCACAGGCTTTCCGAGCTTTTTTTCATCGGCGGTAACGTCCAAAATATCGTCGATTATCTGAAATGCAAGTCCCAGTCTCTGACCGTAGCTTCCCGCCGCAAGCTGCTTTTCAGCGCCCGCACCCGCCGCAATGCAGCCCGCCTTGCAGCAGAACTCCAGCAGCGCGCCCGTTTTCATTCGGTACATTTCGAGAATAACAGAAACATCGGGCTGCTTGTTTTCGTTTTCCAAATCAATAGTCTGCCCGCCTATCATTCCGAAAACGCCCGAAAGTTCGCCCAAAAGTTTAATGATTTTCAACGCTGCGTCTTGCGAAAGCGTTTTTTTCAGCCCCGCTTCGGCGATAATCTGAAAAGGCAGCATAGCCAGCGCGTCTCCCGCCAAAACAGCCGTTGCTTCTCCGAAAACCTTGTGGCACGACGGCTTTCCGCGCCGCAGATCGTCGTCGTCCATACACGGCAAATCATCGTGGATAAGCGAGAACGTGTGCAGCATCTCGATAGCGCACGCTGCGGGCAGCGCGGTTTCCGGCTCGCCGCCGCAAACGCGGCAAAACTCCATAACAAGCGCGGGGCGCAGTCTCTTGCCGCCCGCCGAAAGGCTGTATCGAGCCGCCTTGATAACGCTTTTCTGCAAACAATCGATCTCGGGAAGATATCTGTTCAAGGCTTCCTCGGTCATTTCGGCGTAATCCGCAAGCCGTTCTTTTACGTTCATTTCATTTATCCTTCCAAGCTTTCTACTTTAAGCTTCGCGCTTTCGATGTATTCCTTGAGCTTTTTTGTAAGCTCCACCGCCTCGGTGTAGAGCTTCATCGACTCTTCCAACGGCAGATCGCCCTTTTCCATTTTCGCGGCGATGTCGCTCAGCTTTTTCATTTCCGCTTCAAAATCCATTTTTACCTTACCCTTTATATTTTTCAATGACCTCGGCTGTAACGCCGCCCTTGTTCAGCTTAACATCTATAATATCGCCGACTTTAAGTTCCGAAGAATTTTTCACGGCTTTTCCGTTCTTTTGAGCTATCGCGTATCCGCGCGACAGCACAGCTAACGGGTTCAAATCGGAAACAGACTGCGCCGCTCTTAGCAGTCTCTGCTCGGAATCGTTCAGCCGCTGATGTATTTTATGCGACAACGCCGCTTCGATATTCTGCAAACGCGCTTCCCAAGCCGAAATTCTCGATTTGGGAGACCGCAGCAAAATGTCTTTGCTCAGCGCCGAAAGCTCCTTTTCACAGTCGGAAAGCTTACGGTGCATAGCCGTTACGGAGCGTTCTTTAAGCGCTTCAATTTCATTTTTGAGCGTTGAAATATCCGGAACGGCAAGCTCCGCCGCCGCAGAGGGCGTTGGCGCCCGCATATCCGCCGCCAAATCCGCGATCGTAGTGTCGATCTCGTGACCCACCGCGCTAATCGTCGGAATTTTGGACGCGAATATCGCTCTCGCAAGGGCTTCGGAATTAAAACAGTCCAGATCCTCGCTCGAACCGCCGCCGCGCCCGAATATGATAAGATCCGCGCCGATGTTCTGTGCCTTTTGCAAGCCTTCGACCAGCGACGGCACAGCGTTCACACCCTGAACGTATGCGGGAACAACACACAGTTCCGTTACGGGATAGCGCCGCGATATCACGTTTTCGATATCGCGAACTGCCGCGCCTGTCGGCGATGTTACCACGGCGATTTTTTTCGGATATTTCGGACGTTCCCGTTTCTGCGAAAAAACACCCTCGTCCAAAAGCTTTGCTTTCAGCGCTTCAAGAGCCGCAGCCGCCGCACCCTCGCCGTCCTCGCTCATCGCATAGCACTTCAACTGATATCTTCCGTACGCGGGGTAAACCGTTATCATTCCCTCGCACACCACGGACATACCGTTTTGCGGCTCGATCTCCAAATCGTCCACGCCCTCGAACATAACGCAAGAAAGCTGCGTTTTGGCGTCTTTCAGCGTAAAATAAAGGTAATCCGTGCCGAACCGTCCCGCGCGCCGCGTTAAATTGGATATCTCCCCACGAACATAAACGCTGCGGAGCTGCATATTGTCCTCCAGCACGTCCTTTATCTTCTCGGTGATTTCCGATACCGAAACTATCCGCGCGTTATTTTGCGTTCTCATTCAATTCCCTCAGATACGAATTCAAAATTCCGTTTATAAAACTGCTGTCGGACTTCTGCGAATACTTCTTCGCCAACTCCACCGCTTCGTTTATCGCGGCAACGGGCGGCACTCTGTCGCTGTATTTCATTTCGTAGACAGCTATTTTAAGTATCACGAGATTCACCTTGGCGATCCTTGATATCGCTCGTGATTTCGAATATTTTGAAATGACTCCGCAAATTTCCTCATCGTGCTCCGAAACGCCGTTCACTATCTCGTCGGTCTGAGCGTTTTTCGCCATATCAAACGCCTCGGCGTTCAACTCGTCTATCTCCTCAAGCGTCTGCCCGAACATCATCTGATAAAGCTCCAGAAATGCCCCCTCGCGAACCTCGGGGCGCGTAAGTTTCTCTTTTTTTTCACTCATTAGCGCACCTCAACTGTTCGACGCGCCGACAGCGCTGTCGTCTTTAAAACGTACGCCCGATATATTTACGTCAACCTTGGTGACGGTAAAGCCCGTCATATTCTGCACTGCGGATTTTACGCTGCTCTGAATGTTTTCGGCGACCTTAACGGCATTGTAACCGTCCAGCACTGAAATGTCGAACTTGATCGCGGCTGCCTCGCCGTTTATCTTCACCCTCACGGGACCTCTGAACTTTGATAGAGTAGACGGCGGCAGCAGATGATTGTTTACAACAGCCGCGCCCTCTATCTCGCAGGCGGCGGTCTCGGCTATTTTGATTATAACTTCTTCGGACACGCGAATGCTGCCCGCTGTATGCTTGTCAATTTTTTCCATATTTTCCTCCTATTTGAAGCCGCAAAAAACAGCATTATTAGCTGTACCAATATTACCCGCTATATTCGTTCAGTTCCAACTCGCAAAACAAGTATAGGCTTTGCGGCAATCCGAAAGGCACATTTTTCCTTATACATTTTTTATTATATCACAAACTCCGTCAATAAACAAGTGCTTTTTTCAAAAAAATTTAAAAAAAGAACGATTTCTGTAACAGTTCCGATTTTGAGGAATATAATGCTCCATAAGAAGGGCAAGGCGGCTTTAAGCGGGGTGATGATATGCGTTGTAAAAACAGGCGCGGGCGGAAAGGTCCCGGAAACGCGTTTTTGGTTTTGGCGGCGATTGCGTTTTTTTGCGGACTTATCTGCTTGGTGGTGTTTTCGGCGAAATTTATTCTGCTGTTCGTTGCCGTTGCGCTGATAGCTCTCGGGATCTTTTTGTTAAGATTGTAGGGAGCCGCGATTTTTGCTGTGAGGTGAGCGTTATGAAGGTTGTAGTTGTTAAAAGTCCGAAACTGTTTACAGGTCTGCTGCGGATGATGTTTGGGATAAAAAAATCCGAGGTCACTTGACGTGCAAAATTGTTATCGCGCCGATCCCGCCGCATATCCCGCGGCGGGATCTTTTGCAGAAAAAAACCGCGGATTTCGCGGTCTTTTAATATTGAAATTATAGCAAATTGTTATAGGGCACCTCTAAAAACCTTGTTTGAGCCAAAACGTGCGGCGCACCCCACCCGTTTTTGCTTTTCAAACCGGTTTTTAGAGATGCCCTATAGAAAATCAAAGATTCATTCTGATAAGCGCAAGCTCTATCGGCATTAACGCTTCGCCGGCGCTTTCTATGCCGTCAACGGCTCTTTCAAGCGGACATCTTTCGGATTTATCCCTGTTGAGTATATCGGGTACTATCTTATCCGCTTCGACCTCGATATGATTTTTCTCCAAAAGCTCCTTTGCAGGTTCGCTCATTACCTCCGCGTAAACCGCACGTATACCCATAGCGATATCTATAAACGCAGCGGCTCTGCCGACCACCTTGTCGGCTATCATATAGCCCATATAATTGTTTCCGCTGTTCATCCAATCCAAAAGCGGCTGAACACCCTTATCCGTACTTTTGAACATTATACTGCCAAGACCCAAAACGCAAGTGCATTTGTCGTTTTTCAGTGCGTTTTTTAAATTCTCCAATTCGGGACGCATAAAAGCTCCTTTCTCCGATATCTCGGACACAAAATATTTTAATGCGAATTTCCGCGCACCCTGTAAACTATCAGCGGTATCAAAGCCCATTGCAAAGCAATTCCGAAAACGCCCGTGACGATACTCGTCCATATTATCGAAACGGCGATTTGACTTCCCAGAAAATTCACGCCAATGAGAATAGCTCCGGCGCGGACAACTCTTCCCGCAACCTGAGCGATAAGAACTTTAACGAACGCGGGCATTTTTGAATTTCTTAAAAGTCCCGCCGCCAAGCCGTAAGCGCAAAGTTCTATGCACATAAACGGCAGCATACCGATTTTCGGCATTCCTGTCAGCAGAAAACTCAGCAACGGCGACAGCGCTCCTGCAACCGCGCCAACATACGGTCCGCAGAGCAGCCCCGCCAAGATTATCGGCAAATGCATAGGCAAAAATGTTTCGCCGAGCGCCGTTCCAAGCCCCGACGCCTGCCCCATCAAATGAAACACTTGCGGCAAAGCTATCGCGGCAATTATCGTTACAAGTCCCGCCAAAACCTGAGTTTTAACGGAGAGTTTTCTTTTACTTAATACATTTTCCATAAATAACACCTCACATATTTTTATGTTCCAAGCATTTTGACAAAATCCGCCATTGCCTCGGAGATCTTTATCTGCTGCGGACAAACCGCCTCGCAGCTTCGGCAGCCGATACACGCGGTAGGTCTTTTATCTTCGGCAAAAGCGCCCAGCGCCATTGGCGCAATAAATCCGCCGCCCGTGAACTTATGCTCGTTGTAAAGCTCCAACAAGTCGGGGATAGGCAGACCTTGCGGACAATGCGTCGTACAGTAATGACAAGCCGTACACGGCACGGTAAGACTTCCCTCTATCATCTCGGTAACGATGCCATCCAGCGCCGCAAGCTCCTTATCGGAGAGCGGCTTCGCTTCTTCATAAACGGCAACATTTTCCTTAAGCTGCTCAAAATTCGACATTCCCGAAAGCGTTACTTTGATCTCGGGCTGCGACTGTAAAAACCTGAACGCCCACTCAGCCGGAGACGCTTCGGGGCGCAGCTTTTTCAGAATAGCCGCGTACTTTTCCGAAAGGTTCGCAAGCTTTCCGCCGCGCACAGGCTCCATTACCCAAACCGGGATATCGTGCTCTGTGTAGTATTTCACCTTTTCGCGAGCGCCTTGAAAACGCCAGTCCACCCAATTCACCTGAAGCTGACCGAACTCCATATACTCGCCGTAGGCTTCGACAAACCGCTTTAAAACGGGCATCGCACCATGCGCCGAAAATCCCAGATGACGAATGCGTCCGTTCTTTTTCTGTTCAATAAGGTAATCGAAGATCCGGTATTTCGGGTCAAGATACTCGTTAATATTCATCTCGCAAACGTTGTGGAACAAATAAAAATCGAAATACTCCACACCGCACTTTTCAAGCTGTTTTTCAAAAATCTCCTTTACTTTGGGGATATTCGCAAGGTCGTATCCCGGGAATTTATCCGCAAGCTTATAGCTCTCGCGCGGATAATTCTTCAGCGCGTTCGTCACGGCAAGCTCCGAATTTCCCGCATGATAACCCCACGCCGTGTCAAAGTAGTTTATCCCGTGGGATATCGCATAGTCAACCATCTCGGCGGTCTTATCAAAATCGGGACGGCTGTCGTCGCCGTCAATCGTGGGAAGGCGCATACAACCAAGTCCCAGAGCTGAGAGCTTTTCGCCGTGAAAATCGTTATAAATCATAAAATGTCCTTTCCTTAATTATCCCTTTTGATCCATTTTTTTGTAAGATGACGACGCGAACGTCGAAAAGCAAGTTCCGCAAGAGCCGCCCTCCGCGCCGCGCACCTTTCTGCCAAGCTCGGAATTCCGCACCTGAGCCACCGTGCGCTTGCCGTCGCCCGGCTGCTTTACTTGCAGCTTATTCTTTCGCTTTGCGTTCAGTTTTTTAGCGGCTTGCTTTTCGCGCTCGAATTTCCGCGCCTTTGCAAGCTCCATATAATACTTGTCGCGCTCTGCGGCGGTAGGCAGTTTACGATACTTGCCGCTGTTTGCGAACTCGCTTATTTCGCGTTCCAACGCCATATTCAACCCCGCGACCTCCGAGCCGTCGCCGCCTTGCTTAACAGCTTTTTTGTATGCCGACAGCGCGGATAACGCGTTCGTTAACCTCATTCCGTTCACCTCGTCCTTAGTACGGCAGGCGCTTAATTGACAGCGCATCATTCTTCTCGCGGACATAGTGGTTTGGTAATTCGAGTACGCGTCGGGGTCGTGCTTTGAAAGGAACTGCTGCTCGGCGGGACTTAAAGTATGTCCGAAACGCATTTTCAGCTTAATGCCGTAAAGCTGCTGTTTATTGACTTTATCATTATTTTCGGAGAACAGCTTATCGATTTTTTCTGTTTGCTCCGCCACAAGCTCGGCGAGTGATTTTTTATCATCGTCTCTGTCGTTGTCTGCGTCCGATCTCGCGGCTTTGCTTTCCGCCGCCCGAGCGGCTTCTTTGGCAATATCCGAAAAATCCGCGCTGTCCCGCGCCGACAATGCCGCTTCGGTACGCTCAGCCTGTTTGTTCAGGGGCGCCGCAAAAGCGCCACAGCTTGCATAAACACGGTTTATCGTTGACACTCCCATGACGCTCACTCCTTTTTGTACTGTTATGGCATTTGCGATAAAATACGTTGTATTTATACTATTATCGGCTAACTTCAACGCGATCTTTAGTTTTTTACGCACCAATATTCGCAGATATTTACATCATTATTTCGTCATTATGTACAAAAGCCTTTATTGCAACGAAACATCAGATCAGAAATTATGCTCTAAAAAAACGGGAAATCGTATGACAGACAATGCATAAAACACATTTTATTTATCTATGCGATTTGTCAAAACAGCCATATAACTCAAACGCAATCGCTGACTATTTGTTAATATTATACCATATTTCTCTTATAAAGTCAACCGCTTATTTTGAAAAAAATAAAAGCGGCGCGGAAATTTACCGCGCCGCGCCGTATAAATCAACTTTGCTGTTACATTGGATTACCGAACATACCTCCTCGGTCGCCGCCGGGACCTCCAAAGCCTCCGGGCTTGCCGCCAAAGCCGCCTCCGCCCGTCGCGCCGCTGCCCGCAACGCCGTCCGCAGCCGTTACGGTCTCGGCAAGTTCTCCGTTTACATAGATACCGTATTCGGTGTCGGACTTCAGCTTGTCGCTCGAGAAAATAAGCGACTGAGCTTGTTTGGGCGTTGTTGTTTCGATAATTACCTCGCTGCCCTGCCGCACCTCTATCTTACTGTCCGCCGCCGCGTTCGCGTAGATTGAAAGGCAAGGCTGCGAGAGCGTCGACGGAGCCTGAGCCATTCCACTCGCGCCCAAAGCGATAAGAGTGCCGCCGCTCATCGCGTAGGAGCGTTCGTAATCTATCGCGCCGTTGCCGCTGTTCGTTGGACCGTATACCGTAATAACGCCGCCGCTCTGCGCAACTGTACCGTTGCTGTCTACGCCGTCGCCGCCCGCGTTTACGGTTATATTGCCGCCCGAAACGCAGATGTAATAATCCTCGTTCGTCTCATCAAAACCAAAATAGCCTGCGTTGTCGCCCCCAGCCGCGTTCATACCGTCGTCCGCGGCATTGATATCAACAGTTCCGCCGCTTATGTCAATGCTCTTGCCCTCCAAGCCCTCATAGCTTTTCGAAATCTTTATCGTGCCGTTTGAGATCTTTAAGGTTTCGTCAGCATGAATACCGTCGTCGCATGAAGAAAGCTGTGCCGTGCCGCCGTTTATTTCAATATCCGCCCCAGAGTGTATACTGTCGTCGGCGGATTTTATATTCAGTTCGCCGCCGTTTATAATAAGCGCTCCGCCTGCCTTAATTCCCTTAAGGCTCTCGGTATCCTCCGAACCTAAATTCTGCGAACCCTTTCTGTCAAAATCCCACGGCTCGTCTTTCGCGGAGATCTCTTCGTCCGCCGCGTCTCCTCCCGCCGTTATCGTGATCTTGCCGTCCTTAACGGTGAGAGACTTTTCGCTTTGGATGCCGTCCTTAGCGCTTGTGATGTTGAGTTCGCCGCCGTTGATCTCGATAAAGCCCTTGTCCGCGTC
>CANRFR010000090.1 GCA_947629945.1 uncultured Clostridia bacterium
CAGGCTTGCGCCGATACCCATAAGGCGCGGCAGACGATATTTCAATTGCGCGAGTTCTACCTGTAATTTACCCTCGGCTGAACGCGCTCTCGCTGCAAAAATGTCCAAAATCAGCATTGTGCGGTCAATAGTGCGAACATCGGTTTTGTCCTCAATATTGCGTATCTGCGCGGCTGTGAGTTCGCAGTCAAAAATAAGGAGCGTTGCCCCATGATTTTTGCAGAGTTCCGTCAATTCGTCAAGCTTACCCTCGCCGATTACGGTCGCAGGCTCGTAAGCCTCGCGCTTTTGGATAACTCTTGCAATTTCTTCCGCGCCCGCCGTTTTCGCGAGTTCGGAAAGTTCGTCAACCGACGCTTCCACGTCGTATTCGCCAACGTCTGCGGATACTAAAATTGCTTTTTCAATAGTTTTTTCTTGCATTAAAATTCCTCCTTTAACGAGATTGAGGAATGAGTAACTTTTATATTATAGCACATCATTATGTATTTGTCAAGGTGAAAGGAGCAAATTACTATGGAATATCCGAAAGGTTATGTTTATGAACTCATGGACAAGGGCGGTCCCACCGACTGTCGGGAGCCGTATTTTAAAGAAGCCGTGGACGAAATGCTCCGCGCGCGGACGCTCTGCGCCAAGGCAAACGCGGTTTTGCCCGACGACCCGTCTTACGTTAAATATCTTGAGAAGCTGTTCGGGTGTGATTTATCGCAAAACCGTATTCTTACGCCGTTTATCTGTGATTTCGGAAACCGTGTGAAGTTCGGAAAGGGCGTTTTTATCAATCACTCCGCGATACTTTCCGCTTCGGGCGGTATTGAGTTCGAGGACGGCGTTTCGCTTGCCCCGTCAGTACGTATCGCTACGATAAATCACGATTTTAACGAACGGCACTCCAAATATACTTATGGAAAAGTCGTTGTCAAGAAAAACGCATGGATCGGTATGGGCGCGACTATCTGTCCCGGCGTGACGATCGGCGAGTACGCGGTAGTCGGCGCGGGCGCGGTCGTTACCAAGGATATTCCTGATTACGCGGTTGCGGTAGGCTCTCCCGCCAAAGTTATAAAATATATCGACCCAAACGAGCAAAGGGAATAATTTAAAAAGTTATGGTCTGAAAACAAATTGAAAAGAGTGAAAATTATGAAATTCAAAAGATTTGACGTTCTGATTGTCGGCACGGGAATAAGCGGCATTTACGCAGCGCTTAATCTCGACCCGAACCTGAACATTCTTATGCTCTCAAAGCGCGAGCTTACTTTGTGTAACTCCGCGCTGGCACAGGGCGGAGTTGCCGCCGTTATGGATCAAACCAACGACGACTACGAGCTGCATATTAAGGACACGCTTATCGCGGGACAGTACAAAAACAATCTCGACAACGTGAAAATTCTTGTTCAGCAAGGTCCCAAGGACGTGGAGCGGCTCGTTGAAAAATACGGCGTAGACTTTGACCGCAACGAGGACGGCTCTCTTGCTTTAACTCTCGAGGGCGGACATTCACGGCGGCGTATCGCTCACCACAAAGACACCACGGGTTTCGAGATAGAGACTTCGCTTATCGAGCAGGTGCAGAAGCTGACGAACGTCACCGTTATCAACAACTCTGTGCTCTGCCGACTGGAAAAGGATAACAATGGAATGTTTTTCGCGGACGTAATTGTTGACAACGTTGAGGGCGGCAAAAAGGACCACGAATACTACTGCGCCGACGACGTTATTTTGGCGACCGGCGGTATCGGGCGCGTTTACGACTTCACGACAAACTCCGCTATCGCTACGGGTGACGGAATCCAACTTGCTTATAATCTCGGCGCGGAGATCAAAAATTTGAGCTACATTCAGTTCCACCCGACCGCATTTGCCGACAAGAAAAACCGTGAATGCTTTTTAATTTCCGAAGCTGTTCGCGGCGAGGGCGCATATCTGTTAAACTGCAAAAAAGAGCGCTTTATGCCGCGCTATGAACCCGAACGCAAGGAATTAGCCCCGCGTGATGTGGTTTCAAACTGCATTATGGAGGAGCAAAGGACTACGGGTTCGGACGAGTTTTGGCTTGATATTTCGCATAAGGACGCTGATTTCATCAAGAACCGTTTTCCGATGATCTACGGAAAGGTACTTGAAAAGGGCTATGATATGACCAAAGAGCCTATTCCAATTTATCCGTGTCAGCACTATCTTATGGGCGGCATTAACGTCGACGGCAAGGGTGCTACAAATATCGAGGGGCTGTATGCGGCGGGAGAATGCTCTCACACGGGAGTTCACGGCGCTAATCGCTTGGCTTCAAATTCCTTGCTTGAAGCGCTGGTTTTCTCGCGGCTTATCGCCGAGGACATCAACGCGCACAAAAAAGCCGATAATCGCGTCGAAGTCGAATATCCGATGAGCGCTCCCGAGGGCAAACCGCTCCCACACGGCATTCGCACAGAGGTGCGGCACATTATGCAAAAGGCATATTTCGTTCACCCGAACTACAACGAAGCGGAAAAAGGCTTAAATCGCATTGTTGAACTTAAAAACGAACTGGACAACGGCGGATATGCGGTAACGCCCGAATTTGTGGAAACCAAATCAATCGTTACCTGTGCATATATTATCCTTAACGAAGTTATGGCTCACAGAAACGATACGCAGTCGTAAAGCCGCTGAAGCAACCCCTTCGGGACGGGCAGACATTTTCGCGTAAGCGAAAATCGGGCGGCAAAGCCGTCCGCTCCGCGCAAGCGGCGGTCTGCCCGTCCCACGCGGCAACGTATCGGCGCGGGACGAAACCTATGGTTTTTTACAACGCCTATGCGCGGCGGCGTTCGGAAACGTACAAGTGTGGCATTAAACCGAAACGCGGACGCACTCGGGGCGCGGTATGCAGACGTTTTGCTCCGCAAAACCGGCGCTTACGCGGCGGTCTGCATACCGCATGCATAATTACAAACACAAAAACGAAAACAAAAAACGAAAACGGCGAAAGGAAAAGAAATATGACACTGCTCCCATTTTATGTTGAAGATTTGATAAAAACGGCGCTCTCCGAGGACATAAACTATATCGACAGCACAACGGACTTGCTTATCCCGGAGAACAGCTACTCAAGCGCATATTTTATGTCAAAAGCGGACGGCGTTTTATGCGGCGTGGAGATCGCGGCAAAAGTTTTTACAATGCTCGATCCGGAGATTGACGTGAAATTTCTGATAAACGAGGGCGCGGAAATAAGCCGCGGACAAAAAATCGCGACTTTGAACGGTAAAACAAGACCTATGCTGAAAGCGGAGCGCACCGCGCTGAATATTCTGCAGCACATGAGCGGAATCGCCACATATACTAAAAAATGTGTAGACGCTGTCGCAGGAACAAAAGCAAGTATTACGGACACTCGAAAAACGCTGCCAGGGCTTCGTCCGATACAGAAGTACGCCGTAACGGTAGGCGGCGGGCGCAACCATCGCTACAATCTCACGGACGCGGCAATGTTAAAGGATAATCACATCGACGCTTACGGCTCGATAACGGGCGCGGTGAACGCGCTTCGGCAAAAAGCGGGACACATGCTCCAGATAGAAGTTGAAGCGCGCACACTCGACGATGTTAAAGAAGCGTTAGCTTGCGGAGTGAACGTCATAATGCTCGACAATATGAGCCTTGACGAGATGAAAGCCGCCTGTGAGCTTATCAACGGAAAAGCAAAAGCCGAAGCTTCGGGCAACGTAACTCTTGAAAATATCCGCGCCGTTGCCGAAACAGGCGTTGATATAATAAGTCTCGGAGCGCTTACGCACAGCGTAACGGCGTTCGATATTTCAATGAAATGGGGGAATTAAAATGGCAGAGGAAATTGAATTCAGATACGACACACAGTTACTGTTGGACGTGGAAAACCCGTCCGACGATATTGAAGACGAACTGGACGAATATATCCGCACACACTTCAAGGGCGACTCCTTGTTGGTAATCGCCGACGAGGACGACAACGGCGTTACTACCGCGAAGCTTCATTTTCACACCAACGAGCCGTGGCTCATTCTTGAGTATTGCAGGTCTCTCGGAGAGATCTATGATATCGTGGTTGAAGATATGGACAGACAGTCGCGCGGATTAAAAGGCTGATTTTATGGAAACGCTGATTAAATCTGGGTTTGCTTAGTTTTATAACGGCGTAGGTAGAACAATATCAAAACGCACACTATATAAAAGGCAGCGAGTAAAACCGCTGCCTTTTGTTATACGTAAATTAAAGCTCCGCAATGACCTCGACCTCGACGAGCGCGCCTTTCGGTATCTGCAAGCCGCCTACGCAAGAACGTGCGGGCTTACCTGTAAAGTACTCCGCGTAAACCGCGTTGAACGCCGCGAAATCGCCGATATCCTTTAAGTAGCAATTGGTTTTGATAACCTTATCGAGCGAGCTTCCCGCCGCCTCAAGCACTGCCTTGAGATTCTCGCAAACGCGCTTCGTCTGCTCCTCAATGCCGCCCTCAACGAGATTGCCCGTAGCGGGGTCTATCGGGATTTGTCCCGAAGTGAGAACCCTCTCCCCCACTATCTTGGCTTGAGTGTACGGTCCGATAGCTTCGGGCGCATTGGTGGTGTGTACGTCTTTCATAGTATATCTCCTTTCAAATCAACAGACCGCTTATTGAAAACACGACCTGTAATATTCGTTAATGTCGATTGCGCGAATATCGTGCGGCTCGGTCTTAAATTCCGCGCTCCATTGCGGCGGCAGGATGTGCAGAACCTCGTTAAACTTAACGTTCACCGCACGGAGTTTTTCGTATTCCTCCGACGAAAACTGCCCGTAATACTGCGCCAAATCGCCGTCTTTCAGCCACGCGAAAAATCCCGACAATTGCAGTTCCAAGTCCTCCCATTCGAGAGTGTCGGGTGCGAAATAGAACACGCGTCCCAAATTCTCCGAAAACGCCCCGAAATTTACCGCGAATATTCCGCCGAAAATATCATCGCCGAGTATCAAAAAACCCGCCCCGCCGAACTTAATGTTGAACATATTTATGTCGCGATATTCGGGATTTCGGTTGCTGCCGAGAAGCCGCACAACACCGTTCACAATAACGCCGCCGCTCTCGTTTACCAGCAGTCCGAAGTTCGTCGAACTGTCCGCTTGATAATATTCCGCGTTTATCGCCGCGCACGGCAAATCGGGCTGAATTATCTCAACACGGTTTTTTCCGTTTAAAAGAAGTTTTTCAAGTTCCATATTAACTCCTTAATAACCGTTATAGCGAAGCGGTTTCATATCTTTAAAAGTGAAATCGGGATTTTTATTAAAGAAAATTTTCGGCTTAAAATCCGACTTGTCCGCGCATACGAAATTAAATGTAAAAAGAAAGTAGAGCCACGGGCAATCCCAATTGCTGTATCTTTCGTTGTAGACGATACGTCCGCTCTGCCCGCTAGTTAGTATGAACTTGCTTTTTATGTAGCCGCGCTGAACTTTGTCTGTGTAAAGTATCTCGTAACCGTCTCGGCTATCGCTCAGTCTGCCGCTCAGGCTGGCGCTTGTTCTTTTTACAAAAACACGGTGTCCGAAAAAATCGGAAAATCTTCCCGTAAACAGTGCGTTCTCGCCGTAAATTTTCACAGCGTTACGCTGCTCCTTTAAACCCTCGGGCGTTTGGAACAAATTCACTTTGTTAAATAAAATCTCGTCCGTAATATTGGACCTGTCAAACTCAACAGGCACAAATCTCACGGCACGGCGCACATTCGCGGCGTTGGAATTCCGCACGGCTTTGGTGTATTCCAAAATAATCTCCTGTATAAACAGCATATCGACCTCTCGACAACAATTGTCAATTGTCAACTGTACATTGTCAATTGTCATTATACATTATCAATTACTTTAAAGCCTGCTTCGGAAAGCGCTTTCTTTATCTGCTGCAAATGCTCGAAGTTGCGAGTCTCAAGCTGAATACGCAAAAAGCAGCCGCTGATGTTCTCGCCCTCGTCGGCGCGTTCGTGATGAACGCCCGTAACGTTGCCGCCCAAATCGGCGATGATCTTGGAAACGCCGACAAGCTGTCCGGGCTTGTCCACAAGCTCGATTGTGAGCAGAGAAGCGCGTCCGCTCTTGTAAAGACCACGGCGGATAACGCGGGAAAGTATCGTAACATCAATGTTGCCGCCGGATACAAGGCAAACGACCTTCTTGCCCTTAACGGGAACTTTATTGAACATAACCGCTGCTGCGGGAACGGCTCCCGCGCCCTCGGAGATAAGCTTCTGCTGCTCGATAAGCGAAAGAATAGCGCAAGAAATCTCGTCCTCGGTAACGGTCACGATATCGTCAACATACTTTTTTACCAAGTCAAACGTGTTTTTACCCGGCTCTTTGACGGCAATTCCGTCCGCGAGGGTGGCAACGCTGTCAAGACGTTCTATCTTGCCGTCCTTTATGGATTTCAGCATAGACGGCGCTCCCGCCGCCTGAACGCCGTAAACCTTAATTTTTGGATTAAGCGATTTAATGGTAAACGCAACACCCGAAATAAGTCCGCCGCCGCCTATCGGAACGACCACCGCGTCCATATCGGGAAGCTGCTCCAAAAGCTCAAGTGCTATTGTGCCCTGACCCGCTATTACATCTTCGTCGTCAAACGGGTGAATGAATGTGTAGCCTTTCTCATCACGAAGCTGCAAAGCCTTGTTGTAAGCGTCGTCGTAAACGCCCGGCACAAGGCAAACCTCCGCTCCGTAGCCCTTAGTCGCCTCAACCTTGGAGATAGGAGCGCCGTCGGGCAGACAAATAAGCGATTTTATACCCGCTTTTGTAGCCGCAAGCGCTACGCCTTGCGCGTGATTTCCCGCGCTGCACGCGATAACTCCCTTTTTCTTTTCTTCCTCGGAAAGCGTGGATATTTTGTAATAAGCGCCGCGCACCTTAAAAGAGCCGGTTACCTGCAAATTCTCGGTTTTCAGGTAAACGTCGGCTTCGGGATTTATCTTCGGCGCTTTGATGAGGTCGGTTTTCCGTGCGACCTCTTTAAGTACATGACTTGCCTTATAAACGGTATCGAGTGTTAGCATTTTTTATTCCTCCGAAATATGTTAAATTCGCGTTTCACTTCACACAAAAGAAATGAAACCGCCTATCTATATTTCCTTAACTATTATACATCAACGTCCAAAATTTGTCAAGGTAGTTTTCAACAGGATATCCAATACCAATCCTTAAAGTCTGATAACTACTTATTCGCCCTCCAAAATCACTGCACAAAGCCCCGAGTGCACGGAAATTTCCGCTTGATCTGCCGATATCTCGTTACTTACTCCAAGCGGGAACGCGTCGGAAAGCTCACGCTTCAACAGCGGATATTTAACGCCGCTTTCGCTTACCACTGCGGACTTCTCCAGAGCGAAAACCGACAAATAGCCGTTGAACTTCGGTATTATAACGGTTTGTTTGCTCAACAGAAACATCACGCAATTTTCGCCGAACATTGCCGCGCCGACCTTTTTTCGCTTTAAAAAGGTCAACGTCTGCAAATTTGCCATTGAATGGCTTATTCTTCCGCCGAACGCGCAAAAGAACCTCAGTTCGCTGAAGCCGCGCTCCAAAGCGGCGCGCGCCGCCAAAATAGTGTCAGTGTCGTCTTTCTCCGGTTTTACGCGCAGAACCTCGGTGCCTTTGGGTATCCCGGACTTTACGCTGTCAAAGTCACCGACGACCAACTCGGGTTTTATCGAAGCTTCAAGACAGCGGTCAAGACCGCTGTCCGCCGCAATTATGTAGCCATCGACATACTTTTTTAATACCTTGCAAGGTGCGCCGCAAATTATCGAACAAATTTTCTTGTTTTCTTCCATTTTTATTTTCCAATCTTAATCGAGTTTCCGCGCGGCTTCGTTATTTGCCGCCCTTGACTTCCCAATCGTTTATTTTACCCGCTTCCTCAAACATTCTAAGGTAGCTCCCGTAACGCGACTCCGCTATTTTTCCCGCTTCCACCGCCGCGCGGACGGCGCAGCCCTTTTCCTTAACGTGCGCGCAGTTCGAGAAAGCGCATTCGCCCAAAAACTCTCGAAACTCGCGGAAAGCCGCGGGCAGTTCCTCTTTAGGCAGACGCACGTAACGCTCGGTGTCCACCGTTGAAAAACCGGGCGGATCGGCTATGTAGCCGCCGTCTTTTTTGTAAAGCTCCACTTGACGCGTGGTGTGCCGACCACGCCCCAATTTCTTGCTGATGTGCGCGGTGTCCAGCTCTAGATCGGGATAAAGCACATTCAACAAACTTGACTTCCCCACGCCCGAATTGCCTATAAACGCCGCGGTCTTACCCTTAATAAAGTCGCGAACGCTCTCCGCGCCCTCGCCGGTGGTATTGTCGACGGTGCAGACGGGTATCCCGATGGCGCGGTAAGTCTGCGGAAGATCGCCCGCATTTTCCAGATCTATCTTCGTGAAAACCACCACAGGCAGGATATCCTTGCTGTCCGCAATAGCTATCAGCTTATCCAAAATGAATCGGTTGACAGAGGGCTGCGCCGTGCTGTTCACGAAAACTACTACATCCAAATTCGCAAGCGGCGGACGCACGAGAAAATTTCTCCGCTCGTGAATCTCCGCAATAACAGGCTCGGCGACGTCATCGCACTCCACGCGCACCAAATCTCCCGCCGCGGGACTTACCCCTTGTACACGAAAAATGCCTCTGGCGGCGCACTTAACGCTTTGACCCTCATAAACGCCGCCAAAGGCGTCCACATAGTAGACGCCTCCGACAGCTTTTGTTATAATACCCTCAAAAGTAAATGCCGAAATGTTGATTACCTCCCCAAAAGCTCCGATATAACTTCACTGAATCAAGTTTCGATGTTTGATTCCGGTTCACTGTTATCCTGCTCATTGTCACCCTGCTGATTGTCACCCTGCTCATTTGGCATGGGCTCCGTAGGATTGGACGTGCTGGGCATCGGCTCATCCGGAGTTGAACTTACAGTGGGTTCGGCAGACTGCACAGGCTTTTCACTGGATACAGGCTTAGTGCTTTCGGGTTTTGATTCCGGCTCAGAAGGTTCAGGCTCGGAAGGCTCGGGTTCAGGTTCGGGTTCAACATAAGCCAGTTCCTCAAATACCTTACTGTTTTTGTTCTCGGTGTCGGAAAGAACGCTGCCCTTGCCGTCCTTAAATTCAATCGAAACGGTAAGATAAGTGTCCTCCTTGCCCGTTGCAACGCAATTGACCTTTACCATAAGTTCGTGAGTTTCGTCATCCTTGCCGATGATAGTGTACTTTAAGGTCTTGGACGCGGCAGAACCAACGTCGCGGGTCTCGGTGGCACTGTTGTCAAGAACGCCGTCGACATAATACTTGAACGTAAAGTCGCCGGAAATATTCTGCGGCAGAGTTATGGTAACTTCCTTTTCAATGTCCGGCATTTCTCCCGTACTTACCGTAAGAGTGATCTCGTCGCCATTGCTTGCCATAGAGTTCTCCGCAATACTCTGGTTGATAACCGTGCCCTTTTCGGTAAGGCTGTCCTTAGTCTCTACCTTTACTTTAAGCCCCAGTTCCTCGCACTTCTTGGTAGCTTCCTCTTGCTTCATATCAATAAGCTTCGGAACAATAAACGGCTTGTCGTCCGGTCCCAGACTGACGACCAAATTGACAGAACTTCCCACTTCTGCCATCGTGTGCGCCTCGGGAAGAGTTCTGATAACATAATCCTTTGCGACCGTATCGCTCTCCGCCTTTGTTATATGCACCTTGAAGCCGCTTTTTTCAAGCTGCTTCTTCGCGGACTCGGCAGAACGGTTGGACATGTCCTCAATCTCTACTTGCCTTTTACCCTTACTAACGTTTATACGAACAGAAGCGCCCTGCTTGACCTTTCTTCCCTGCGGGAATTCCTGACCGAATATCCTGCCCTGAGGCTCCTCGCTCCATTCTTCCTGGGGAACAAGGTTCAATATATCGTCGTTCGGGAACGCCTTGCTGACTTCTTCCCAGTCTTTTCCGATAAAGTTCGGCATTGTAAGTTCGCCGTTATTTATAACGATTCCGTATTCGGAAGCCACATTGCCCACTGCGGACATATTAACATCGCCGCCCAGACGGTCGCTTACAAGCTTCAAAATGAGGAACACGGCTACGATAACAAATGCCGCGCCCACACCGAACAGTATGGGGATAAGCGGACTGCGGCGTTCTTCTATCTCTTCATCGTCAAGATCGTCGATATCATCGATCTTAACAGGCTCATCAGGCTCATCAACCGCTTTTCTTTTGCGCGGTTCGGTTTGCTCTGTCAACGGATTTACACCCGAGAATTTCGGTGTGCCGTCTGCGGAATTATACTTATAATCAAAAACCATTCCGGGGTTCTTTTTGAACTCTTCAAGATCCGTTATCATCTCAAGAGCAGTCTGATAACGCGCATTTGGCTCTTTCTGCATCGCTTTCAGCACTATCTGCTCCAGACCCTCGGGAATAGTCTCGTTAATATCGGTGGGCTTTTTCGGCTCGGTCTGCATGTGCATAAGAGCTATCGCCACGGGAGTATCTCCGTCGAACGGTTTCTTACCCGTCAGCATTTCATAAAGAGCCACGCCAACCGAATAAATATCGCTGCGTTCGTCCGTCATATCTCCGCGCGCCTGCTCGGGGCTGATGTAGTGCACGGAGCCTATCGTCTTTTCGGACATAGTTTTGTTGTTTTCGCGGTTAAAGCGCGCTATGCCGAAATCCATAACCTTAATAGTGCCGTCGCGCAGCAGCATAATGTTCGAGCTTTTGATATCGCGATGAACTATGCCTCTGTCATGCGCGTGCTGAAGCGCTTTGAGCACCTGCACTGTGAAATGCACTGCGTCGCGCCATTTCAATACGCCCTGCTGCTCTATG
>CANRFR010000091.1 GCA_947629945.1 uncultured Clostridia bacterium
AAAGACAGCAAAAATTGGACTTACCAACAGGTCGGTGACGTTTCTTCCTACAAGATGACAAAACTCGTAGCGGGTCAAAAATACTACTACAAGATAGCGCCGCTGAAAAACAAACTTGTCACCGGAAAGCACAGCAAGGTCTTTACGTTCACAACATCTTGCCTTGCTTCAGCCGCAGTTAAAACCTCGGTTTCGAGCAACGCTATTACAGCTTCTTGGGGCAAAGTTAAAGGTGCTTCGAACTATAGGGTATACAGTTCGAAGGACGGTAAAAAATGGAAAGCCGTAAGCGTGGGAAACAAGACGTCTTACAAAATCAGCGGACTTTTGCCGAAAACAAAATATTTTGTACGCGTTGTACCAATGCAAAACAATTTTATAGCGGCGAAATACAATACATACTCCGCAACGACAAGTCCGTGCGCCGCGCCGAGTATTACAGGTACATCTCACTCAACTTCAATTGATTTAAAATGGAACAAATCAAGTTACGGTAACGGCTATAGGATTTTTTATTCAACTAACGGAATAGATTGGATCATCTTAAACGTTAAAGATATTAGCAATCACTCTGTTAAAAATCTTGCGTCCGGAACAACATACTTTGTCAAGATTGCCGTTTTAAGAAACAACGTGCTTATAAGTAAGACAAGCGTGGCACGAACCATAACCACCTTGGAAAAAAATTATCAGTTTATTGACTGCCCTGCCTGTGTGGGGGGCGAATGTCACAGTTGTGGCGGTGACGGAAAATGTTATGCCTGCCATGGTACCGGTCATAATATAGCCAGACCAAGCAATGTCTGCAATTCCTGTGTTGGAGGTAAAAAATGTAAATCTTGTGGCGGCTCGGGAAAATGCATGGGCTGCGGCGGAAGAGGAACCCTTTACGTAGACGTTAACGCTTAAAACTTATTCTTATAAATCATTCACAGGTCTTTTCGGCAAATTTTGCCAAGCACTGTGTGTCTTGATTTTAATAACTAAAGCGCGGTTAAAATTTAACCGCGCTTTGATTATTTCCTGTTTTTCTCATGCTTTTGACCAACTGCCGCCGTCAACTCCGCAAGTTCTGATGTAACGTTTTGATCGTAAGCACATTTTTTTAAGCCAATCGTGTTAGCCAAAAAATCCTTGGGTTTCGCCGAAGCGTAACGCGCCGCGTTTCTTCCGCCAACAGTAACCCTGCGCTCGACCTCTGCCTCAAACTCAACAACGGCTTTCGACTTTGCCTTTACCATCTCATCAAAACCAAAATCTATCGGTTCGGGCATTTGAAGACCCTTTGAAACAGCCCGCTCCTGTGTATCCAACTTAATTTGAGAAGTCATAACATACCTCTCATATATTGTGAATTTTATCATAATTCACAAGTTCGTTGATAAGTTCGGGAACCTTGGTCGGCGCGTCCTCGTCGCTGAACTGGCATGTACCAACAGCCATGTGACCGCCGCCGCCGTATTTCAGCATCGTAGAGCCTACGTTCACGTGCGAAGTGCGGTTAAGTATCGAGTAACCCACCGCGCAAGAACAGCCCTTGCCGCCCTTACCGTCCACTATCCAGCAAGAGATGTTTTGCTCAGGATAAAGCGAATAGATAAGAAAACGGTTGCCTGTGTAAATAGGGCTTACGCCGCGCAAATCGGTAATGATGAGGTCTCCCTCAACGCGCGTATACTCGTGGACCATATCCTTAAAAAGTTCGGTCTGCTCGTTGTAGAGCTTTATGCGTTCTTTTATATCCGGCATCGCAAGTATCTCGTCGGTAGTCATATAAGAACAGCATTTCAACAACTTTTCCATTAACTGATAATTGCTTATTGTAAAGTTACGAAATCTTCCGAGACCCGTGCGCGGATCCATCAAAAATCCAACAAGAATCCACCCCTTTGGGTTCAATATCTCTTCGCGCGTAAGATTACCGCTGTCAACCTTATCGACAGCCACCATCAAGTCGTCGAAGTTTGGAAAACGCTCCTTACCGCCGTAATACTCATAAATAATTCTTGCGCAGCTTGGTGTGATACGGCTTTCGCCCTTGTACTTACCCTTATAGCGGTTACGCTCTTCCTCGCTGGAATGATGATCGAACCACAGTCCGCAACCCTCAACGAACGGAACGTTCGCCAAGCAATCATTTTCCGTGACGGGCACCAAACCGTCCTGAAGATCTTTCGGGTGTGCAAAAGTCCACGAATCCACAACGCCCGCGCACAGCAAAAGCGCGCCGCAAGCCAGTCCGTCAAAATCCGAACGAGTGATAAGTCTCATTGCCATAGCCAATTCCTCTCTATAACCAAAAATTTCGATACAAAACATTTGGAGCGCGGCGTAATTCTGCCAGAAATTACACTGCCTGCAAGCAGTATAATTGTTAGTACAAATGATTTCTTCAATGAAATTTATGCTATCTTGCTGTATGCTTTATACGTTATTTTTAATTATAACATATTTTCTCAAGAAAATCAATAGCTTTTTAAAAAATTTGACGAATTTTTGTGTATTTTCACACAAACCTTTTTTACTATGCTAACGTTTTTTCAAAACAAGCAAACGCAGCCGTATTTTCCCGATGAAAAAAAGCTTTTTCTCGGCAGCCTTGTAGATCGTCTCAAAAACGCGGACAAACTGTGCACGCTCTTCCGCGTCCAGCTCAGCAGAACCGAACGCAAGTTTTTGCAAAAGCTCGTAATTATCGCAGAAGCTGCAATTCAGCTTTTCCTCGGCGCGGGAGAAAAAGTCGTGAGGCTGCTCGCCCTGCCGCGGCGCAAGCTTGCACAGACGCATTATACCCAGAATTTTCGCATAAGCACGTTCGCCGGATTGCTCGTGCCTGAAGCCTTGGATACGCTTATAGGCTCGTTTTTTCATATCGTTATACGCTGCGATCATCAAAACTATAAGCGCGATGGCGACGGCAATTATCAGAACTTTCAGGATATACGGCAAGATTTCCGCAAACGTCGGAGTTTCCCCTCCGCTCTGCCCGCCTTGTCCGTTATATGAAAGGGCATCGGAGACATCGCTTGTTACGCCTGAATTGCCGTAGGATACACTTTCGTGTGTTTCGGAACTTTGCTCGCTCAAAACAGGCATGCTGCTGTTGACGCCGCTTTCAATCACGCTCTCAGAGCTTTCAGAAAAACCGCTTGCCAAGCTGCTTGCCGACTCGTCGAAATTGCCGGAGTTTTGTCCGCCGAGCGCCGACGCGGCTGTCGGATCAAACGTAACCCAACCCAACTCGTCAAAGTAAACCTCGCACCAAGCATGCAGATCCTTTGAGCGTAGCGTCTGAAACGCAGAATCCGCGCTTGCGGCAAAGCCCGTACAATACCGTGCGGGAATGCCCATATTCCGTAAAAGCAGCGTCATTGAACTTGCGTACAGTGCGCAATGACCGCTTTTCGTATCGTTTAAAAAGCTCATCACGGGATCGCGGCTGTTGATACGCGCGTCCAGCGAGTAGGTATAATTCGACTTCAAGAACTCCGAGATCGCCGCCGCAGTGTAAAAACTGTCTAATTTCGTTCTAACTTCATAAGAATTATTCGTCAAACCGGCGTATTCTTCATAATGCTCCTTGAAATTCTGTATTTCCTTCGATAAATTTACCCGACTCGTAAAGTCCTCAAGCTTGGACTTCATTTCTTCCGAAACGCTCAAATAATGCTGTTTGACGTAATCCGAATAGTTTTGTTCAATATTTGATTGCTCAAGCCGCTGACAAACAGTCAATATTAAAGCAGCAACGTTAAAATCGTCTTCATCGGATGCGTCCAAATAGCTTGGAACAAACGCCGTAAAGTTCATAACATCGCCATTTGCGTCACCGGTTTGACGACGAGCAGCAAAATCGCCGAAAATGTCCGTATTCGGACGATTATACGCAGCTAAAGTAACGTCGTAAGCGGGCGAGAAAATAACGTCGGTGTCGCAAAGATACTCCACGCTGCCCCTTACCGTTTCAGCAACGCTGCCGTATAACTCAAATCCATAGCTTTCAAAGCCTGACGGAAGTTTGGGCTGCCACTCATCTTTAAGCCCGCTTACCGCCCAATCGCGCGGTTCATCGGTGACGGGGGAGTTCCACGACGCTCCGTCGAAGTCTATACCAATATCTCCGCGCAGATACAGCGGCTTTTCCGTTATAGACTTTGTAACGTGAAGTATCGCCTTGGTGCTTCTTGACGGAGAAGTCAAGCGAAGACGATCGTTGGAATGAAACGGAGAATACGAGGAGCTTGTGAAATATTTAGATTCTGCGCCGCTTTTAAACGGAGATATTCCCAAATCGAATCCGACGTCCAAACTTTGTATTTTTTCGTAAAGCCACGTATAATCCACGCCCTTGGAGTCGATAAAAACAGCGCTAAAGACTATCCCAAGCGCAGCAAACATTGCCGCCGCGCTTGTTACCGATGAAAAGTACTTTGAATAATAAAGTCCGCGCGAAGCGATTTTCTGCGAAGCGCTTTGCAGCTTCACAGCCTTATTGAAACGCTTTTGGTCTATGGCTATCTTTCGCCGATATCCTCCCGCAGCATAGACGTGGCGTATCGCCAAGCCGTCGCGGTAATAAACGCTTATCGCAACCGTGCCCGCGTAAAGCGCCGTCAAAGGTATCAAGCGCCAATTGAAATAGAGTTTCTCCGCCATAAGCGGCGGAGTCCACAGCATTAGGAAAAAGACGAGCGACGGCATAATATTCGGCTTTCCCATCAGTCCCGCAGTGGTTAATATGGCAAAAAGAGCGCACAATATTACGCTGCCGAAAATCACTCCGTCAACATAGTCGTTCACAGGCGCGCCATTACTCAAAAAAAGCTCAAACGGACGGTGTATCGTATAAGAAGTAAAATCAAACATACTGCCGCTGCATTCCAGAATGATTCCATCAACGAAATATGAGAACTTGCCCCAAAATGAATCAAAGCATAACAGTATCAGCCCGCCGCTTACGATAGTCATTACAATAATTGACGCATACCGCCTTGTTATTGAAAACAGCAGCGAAAACGCCGCCGAAAACCCCAGTGCCGCAAGCGACATTGCGGTGTAATTCACGGGAAGACCGTACGTCAAAAAAATGTATCCCGTTCCCAAAAAAGATATCGCCGCCGCCAGCAGCGCTCTCTCGAATATCAAAGAGGACGCTTTGGTGTTCGCATTGCATACGCGGTCGAACACCAAAGCGGTAGTACTTTTATAACTCAGATCTTTGTTTCTGTTCTTTTTTTTCATATTTTATCCAAAAATGTGTATTCCGTGTTTTTTTAGAGAGTCATTGACATAAGCGTAACGCATATTCTCCCATTGGTCGTAGTTTCTGAAATCGTCCAGCTTAACGGCGCCCTGAGTGCGTATAACGCTTACGGAAAAAGATGACGCGGATGCGTTCCAGATATCGTTAAGCTCCTTATGCGATGCACGAAACGGCGCGATATCTGCGGGCTGTGCCGTGCTTGGGCAAATGACCCGCGTAAGCGTAATGCCCTGCGTAACGGGCGTGGTAATGTTCACGCGGCTAAAACAATCCTCCATACCTGTCGCCAGTGAATTGGAAATGTTAAAGTACTGACAAATCGCGTCGTAGCCCTTTTCGGTAAATTCTCCCACACAAATATCCATAAAAAACAGCAGCTCTCGAATAAAATCCACTACCCCGCTCTGCGCCGCCGATAAAAGATTGACCCGCTTCATAGCCAGTTCCATTTTGTCGCGCGGGATATTCTCCACCATTTTATCCAAAGCCGTACGCATTTCGACGTTTTCGGGAAGCAGAGGATCAAATGCCTCGTGAACTCCAAAGCCTTTATAAGGCGAAGAGGAACTTAAAATATCGTTGTAGTGCTCCGAAATAAGGTCAAAAACACGTGAGCGTGTGTAAAGACTTTCATCGGCATACCTGTTAAGCTCGTCCGAAAGTTTGGCATAAAAATCCATAACAGTCTTTCCCGTAAGCTGTGTATACCGCGCTTTCATATAATCCTTAAGATGATCGATATAACTTTCGACCTGCTTTGCCGCCATAAAACTTGGCGTCATTTTAACTTTTTTATAAACGGCGGCGACTAACTTTTCCTCGCGTGAAACTTCGTCGTCTATCGTCATCATTCTCTGCTCGACCAGTTTTGAGGTATCGGCTAGTTTTGAGATGCACGCTTTTACTATCTCCAACGCGTAGTACGGTCCCTTTTCTTTATCACACACCGCATTTTCGCAAAGCTCTTGTATCTCTTTGGATATCTCGGAGATCATTTTATCTGCTCCCTTGCGGCACAACCCGGCTATTTCCTCAAGGCGTTCATTTACGTAACGTTTCGAAGCCGCGCTGCCGTTTTTCAAAGAGCGAAGTGAGAATAGCGGATTCAGTTCCTCGTCAAATTCGAATTTGGGCACGCTGCCCGCCTTTGAAACGAGCAGCATGGCGTTCGGCGCAACTTTTCCCGCAATCTTACCAAGTTCCATTTCTCCGATAGAACGCCGCCGCAAGTCGCCCAAAAGATTTCCGAAAATTTTCAGCGACAAATAAGACACTATTTTCCCCAGCGGTATCTCGTTCACTGCCGAAGAATAAGCCAGATATCTGAATTTGTGGGAACCTTCCTTTTCCAGCATATTATAAGACATCACTTTTTCCGCGTTGTCATCTCGCGAGAAAATACTGCCCGGCTCGCACATAATTTTCAAAGCCGCCTTTTCCATGGTCTCTTCATAAGTGGCTTCAGCCTGTGCGATATAGCACGCCGTATAAGGCGGTTTGTCCGAGCTTATCTCAATGGTATCGGAATACTGCTGCCAAAAACGCTTTTTACGGTTTTGATACAAATCTAACTCCGTTTTCGTAACTATGGTGTTGGCATAAGCCGTCGCAAGACCTCTCCCCTCTTTTTCGGTGAACTCGGAGGTATCTCCTGCAAACATATACGCCGCTATCGTTACGGGATACGACACTGTTTCAAACAGCGTTCTCAATAGATATCCTATATCTATCATCATACCGCCGAAAAAAGCGTCGCCGAGATTTCCCACGACAACTATCTCCAAAGGACGTCCGCTGATACTTAAGCTGTTGAGCGCCTCGCCCATGCGCTTCATAAATGTACTAAAGCAGTGAAACAGCGCAAGTCTCCCGCACTGACGCTTAGTGAGACCGTAAACGGGCTTGTTCGGAGTGTAGTTTTTAAGCCCTTCGTCAAACCAATCCTTTTCATATTCGTTAAGCTTTTCGGGAGCGTTAAGATAACTGTAGATAGCCGTATCGGGGTCAATTGAGAGCTTTTCGCCGTCCTCCAGCACAGAACCGCAAAACTCGGCGTTATCCACCAACTCGCTCAGCCCGATACCCAAATAGCGTATTCTCGAATCGTCCTTTTGAAAACGGTTCTCGGCGATGTGTTTCGCACGCATAAGGCAGTCTATGCCGTTTTGACCAATACCTATCACGAATACCTTTTTTGTGCCGAATGCGCTTTTACTTCCACGGTAGAGCTTCATCACGCGGTCGGGCTTTAACCATTCATAATCGGTTTCTTTAATTTTGCCGTTAAACTGTTCGTTAGCCAAAATTACCCCATCCTTTGTAATTTATTCCACTACCGCGTTGATCTTTTCAACCGCGCTGTCTATTATTGGAGAATATCGCTCTAACGCTTCGTCCCAAGAACCGTCGCTGTATGTGAAAAGACCGCGAACGGCTTCGTTGGTGTCCTCGTCCAGACAATTAAAATCAACGCATACCGGCGTCATTTTATCGGAACTTCTCAGAGTATTCAGCCACTCCACGTCCGAACGCAGCAGACCGCTTTCCACAAGCTTTTGGTCGTCCTTTTCCCGCTGTTCTTCGGTCATTGCGGACAATCTCGAACAATTTATAAAGCTTGCCGCGCTTTGGATATTTTTAGCGCCCTTTGGCACCAAAAAACCCTCAGCGACCGCTTGACAATAATATTCGTCGGTAAATTTATCATTACGCGGATATGGTACTATTCCCACGGTCAATCCCGCCTTTCGCAGCTGAGCCAAAGTGCTTTCGTCTCCGGAAAGGAATACATATTTATGTGCGTCGGAAACGGGGTCGGTTATCGCTGAATGCTCAACATAGCGGCTTGTCAGTATCCGATTCACCTCACTTGCCCGTTGATTGCCGACATAACTGTCTCGATACCAAAATTCCCGCATACCTATCGACGCCATAAAGTTTGCGATAATGCTGTCGCCGCGCATAAGCGTATCAGCGGTACTTGAGGGGCTTTCAATAATGCCGTCCGCTCCTTGCTCGAAAGCGTCCCACGTCCATTCGCCGCGAAGCCACAACTTTTCAGGGTCCGGAAGATTTCCGCAGACCACAAAATCATTTTTAAGATAAATCAGAAACTGCGGCATCACTTTTAGTTTTGTGGGGTAAAAATACCGAGAGTCTTTCAAAGAATAAGCGTCTATGACATCCGCCATATTCTCCCACTGCGGCGCTGTGATATCTATGCAATTCGCGATATCCTCATACATATTTATCGAAATGAGATACGGGCAAGTGTTATCGACTTTATCGCACAGATCCGGAGAATTATCCGCGAAAATCTTTTCGGAAAGTTTGTTTATATAATCAGCACCCGCCTTTTCGGTTATGACGGTGCCGCCGTTGTTTTTGGAAAAAAGTTCCGCTGCCGCAGTGATATCTTGATTCCCGAAATAGGTTATCTCACTGTCATTATTCACAGAAAAGGAGTTCTTCGGTACGCTGAATGCAGCCTCGCTTACCGTACTGTTCTGTGGTTTTTTTTGAGCGGTGCTTTGATCTTTAACCGCAGAACCAACAGATGAGCTTCCGCACCCGCTGCTTAACAGCATGAACGCCGTCAATACCGTTATGCACGCTTTTCTAAACCTGTTCACGCACTCGCCCCCAATTTCTTTCAATTTTATCTATACATTTTATATTATAGCACAAAATCCTGCTCTCGTCAAGGGAATTTTCTGTATAAAACGCAAAAAGTTATTTTCACATCATAAAACGGCTCTTGATTTATCAAGGCGATCCCTCAAAACTTGCGGGCTAAACGCGAATAATGAAAAGCGTAAACAAAGCGAATCCACCTCAATAGTATTGAACTCATAAAAATCCGATTTAATCGTGTCATCTTTATCAAACATCACTCACCGACTTTCCTTATTTTGCATAAAATGCACCACGAAAGGAGCGATTTTTATGTGCGGAATTGCAGGAGAAATAAACTACAAACAGAAGATCGACTTAAATGTTATAAACGCGATGAGCAAGGCGCTGACGCCCAGAGGTCCGGACGCGGACGGCATTTTTACAAGTCCTTGTGCGGCTTTGGCGCATAGGCGGCTTATCGTTATCGACCCGGAAAACGGCAAGCAGCCTATGACGGACGGCATCTACACTCTGATCTACAACGGCGAACTTTACAATACCGAGGACTTGCGCGCGGAACTTCTAAAGAGCGGCGTGAAATTTCGCGGACACTCGGATACCGAGGTGGTTCTCAGAGCGTTTATTGAGTACGGAGAACGGTGCGTGGAACTGTTCAACGGAATTTTCGCGTTTGCCGTGTGGAATAAAAAAACACGCAGACTTTTTTTAGCGCGCGACAGAATAGGCGTTAAACCTCTTTTTTATGCAGAAACAGACGGCGGCTTGGTGTTCGCCTCAGAAATAAAGGCGCTGCTGAAACACCCTGCGGTAAAACCCGTTATAACCTCCGATGGAGCGGCTCAAATAATGCTTGTAGGACCCGCTCGAATAGTCGGCGACGGCGTTTTCCGCGATATTCACGAGATTCGTGCGGCGCACTGCGCATGGTTCGACGAGAGCGGCATAAAGACTCGTAAATACTGGGAACTCAATGCCGACCGTCATCTCGAAAACCTTGACGAGACAACCTATCATCTGCGCTCTTTGATATTTGATTCGGTAAAACGTCAACTTGTGAGCGATGTGGGACTTTGCACATTTCTTTCGGGCGGCTTGGACAGCTCGATAATCTCCGCCATTGCGGCTCATGAGTTTGCCCGGGAAGGCAAAACGCTCGACACTTACTCCATAGACTACCGCGGTAACCGCGAGAACTTTAAAGCTTCGGCGTTCCAACCCGACGAGGACGCCCCTTATGTCGCGGAGATGGCTGAATTTCTTCACACAAACCATCATAACATTATTCTTGACACACCCGCGCTCACCGAAGCTCTCGACGACGCGGCATTTGCACGAGACCTGCCCGGTATGGCTGACGTAGACAGTTCGCTTTGGCTGTTCTGCCGCGAAATAAAAAAAGATTACTCCGTGGCTCTTTCGGGCGAATGCGCCGATGAAATATTTGGCGGCTACCCGTGGTATCACAAGCCCGAGGTTCTGCACTACGACGGATTTCCGTGGGCGACGAGCGTTCCCGAGCGCGGCGCTCTTATGAAAAATCCGCTTTCGGGCGGCGATGCCGAGGATATCGTTCGGAAAGCTTACCGCAAATGCCTGTCGGAGGTCTCTTACCTTGACGGAGAAAGCTCCGAGGAAAGACGTATGCACGAGATGTTCGTGCTGAATTTGCAATACTTTATGGCTACGCTGCTTGAAGTAAGAGTAACAAAAGGAAAACGGGGGCATTGTGCGGTATTCTTACAATCGTTGTAAGGAAATAGCGGAAAGCGTGAGGTAACTTATGTACGATAATATAAAAAATCTGCCTGTTCAGTGATATGAACAGACTCGTTTCGTTTATACGCTTATACCCATTTAAGACTGAATATCAAACCGTGTAAATGGCAATAATACCCATAAGAAAGTGAGGTATTTAGCATGAAAAAGACAGAC
>CANRFR010000092.1 GCA_947629945.1 uncultured Clostridia bacterium
GTCTGTCTTTTTCATGCTAAATACCTCACTTTCTTATGGGTATTATTGCCATTTACACGGTTTGATATTCAGTCTTCGAGGCATCGCAAGGGTGTCTCGCTTTATTGATTATCGGTCTAAATCGAATTTAGGCTTTTTCTTTGGCGGCTTTGCATTTTGCTCGCCATCGCCATTACCAACTGCAGCTTTTTTTACAAGTTCTTCAAGTTGATTAAATGATTTTATATCACGATGAGTTAATAACACGTTTAGCATTTCTTCCGACCGACATAAAAAATCTTCTGCGTTAATATATAAAACGCCTTCTGATTCACCGTTACAACCGAGATAAACGACTGCTCTGTTAGCGACTGATTTTCCTGTTTTGGTTTCAATCTCTGAACACAGCGCATCATTTGTTAAATGTTTATACTGGTCATTTACCATTTTTCCAGAATGTTTTACTTCAATTGCAAAAATAGATTTATTGTCATTGTCTAATACTAATACATCAATTTCCTGATTATCGGCTTTCCTGTATTTGGAAAGAGAATACTTTGAGCTTTCTTTGGCGATTTGACAAAAAATTATATCTTCCAGAATACCGCCGCGAATGGTTTCGTCAAGCCTGTTTAATATTGCGTTTTTGGTGTCTGCGTCAAAACCCGTGTTAAATTTGTCGGAATCGACAAGCGTTTCAATTAAGGATGTAGCTTGACAATATCTCATTCCCACTTGCGTGAAAATATACTCGGTTTGCTCTGTTTCATCCAGTTTTTTTACTTTTGGGATAGGGTACAAAACGTCCATTTTTTTTAGATAATCGGTAATAGCCTTGACCGAACTCGGAGTCGCCTCATTTGCGTGTTTTTCTTTTATCCCCAAAGCCTCTCGCACATCTTCGATTTCTTCTTGCACAAGCTCTTTTAGCTTATCGGCATTGGCAGCATCGTGACGCTTTACGTTTTTGCAAAGGAGACGCAAGTCGTGAGAATAATTAAAATCCTTGTTAATAATAGACGCCAAAAATTCTCTGGTCGGATATTCAATGACCTTGTTTATAAACGACGACAGTTCTCCACTTTCTATAATAGGTCTTAGAATTTGTTTCGCATAGTTTATCCCATCTCCCCAGTTATTAAGAGAATGAATAATATTATGCACAATAGCGGTATTTGAGTATTCATTGGCTGTTTCTCTATTATAAAACGTGTCGATTTCCGTAAGCGTTCCGCCATATCTGATATAACTGTCCAAGTCTTTGCCCAAAAGATAATTATACTCTTTATAAGGAATATAAGTCGTGTGGAGCAGATGCGCTCTGTCATATAATTCATCGTTTGATGAAAGCAAAAAGCCGAGAGAATCCGTTCCCGAAAGAACGACTTTTATACCTCTTATGGCATAAGCGTCGGCGAGAAACGCGCAGGTATCAATAAAATCTGCGGCTTTTGTTGCCTCATCAACGAAAAGATATTTGCAAGATGGGTTTGTTTTCATTGCATCTTTTATTTGATGTATAGAATCGTTTTTTTCACACGTAACAAACATACAACTTGCGTAATCGTCCAATTTTTTAATTTCTTGTAACGCCATTATTGTTTTCCCTGTGCGTCTTAAACCATATAAACAACATACTTTCCTATCATTTGATGATGTCATATATGCGTGTAAATCCTTTAATATGAAGCGTTCTTTAAAATCATTGTTCAAAGCATCTTCAACAAATTTTTTCAAATCAGTTCCTTGGTAAATATCCATATCGTTGTTCCTTTCGCTTTTGTTCTGTTTCTTTACAATATATTATACTACATTTATTCCCAAAAAATCAAGCATTTTACTTGAATTTATCATACATATCCCTAACAAACGCCATAATGTCATTGATAACTGCTGTTTGCTTAATAAGCGGCAGCTTCTTATCAGCAAGCCTCTCACGAAGTACGATTTTGGTTACGCTTCGCTTATTCGCAAAGTACTCGTCTACTACCGAACGAATGAATTCGGCGTCAAGGTCGTGTTTTTCCGAGAACTTGACAATGCTGTTTTCCAACGCCTCTTTCTCGAACTCCCTATACTCTTCACCAACATCTGCAGTAGGGTCAAGGTTAGAGAAACGCGAATTTATAAAGTCTTTCATAATCGGCGCTTTATGCCGCATTTGCTCGTTGTCGGTACGTTCAATTTCACGCTTTATTTCGTCAATGTTCTTTTCCTTAACATCCTCGTCAAGTAAACCAACGTGCTTTAACATACTAATAATATATTCCGTGTCGACCTTTTCAAGAGAACGAGCAATCACATTGTCTGAGTCAAGCTCTTGAATGATGTATTCTGCTCCCGCCTTTTTCTTCAACTCGTCATAAAATGTGAAATACCACGACTTGTATTCAAGGTACTCATCTTCGCTCATAATAGAGTTGATGTCACTTAAATTGAACAAGCCACTCTCTTTTATAGACGCGAGAACTCGTCCAAGCGGTTTTAAAGCCCTCATAAATTCAACCTGTTCTTCATCGCTTATAAGGTTACTGCATTCTTCTGGGGCGGAGCAAATTTTACTAACTGCCGCCGCATATTTGCCATATTCAAAAATGTAATGCTTATACTCGATTTCCGACACATCATTGTTCATAATAAAAACCTTCCTATATAGCCACACAAAATGTTGTTGTATTTCTGTAATATATTATAACACAAAGAAAAGGTAATTGCAATAGCAACCACCTTTTTTGTTATAGTCGATTTGCACAAAGTTCTTATCAACCACCTAAAAAGTTACAGAAACCACCTAAAAAATTATATGCCCAAAAATTTTTAAAAAGTTCTTGACAAACCGCTTTTTTCGTGATATAATATTATAGTAATTTACACGCCGGTGTGTTGGAATTGGCAGACGAGACGGACTCAAAATCCGTTGGGAGCAATCCCGTGTGGGTTCAAGTCCCACCACCGGCACCAAACAAAATAGCGAAGAAACCCCGCATTGTTAAGCTAAACGGCTTTGCAATGCGGGGCTTTCTTGTTTTAACAACGTGGCGAATTAACGCAAAAAGTGTTGATTTAACGTTAAAAGTGTGCAATTTGCGCAACTATGCAACACGAAAAGCAACACAAAAAGGGCTTGTTTTCAAGCCCTTTTCGGGTTATTCACGCAGTTTTCTCATAACCGCCTCATATAGTCGCGGCTGCAAGATTTTAACAGTCTCCATAAGTTCATCGAGAATATCAAGCAATGCCGCCCAGTCCATATTACTAACGAGCCTTACAAATTCGCTGTCGCTGTCCGTAACGGTCGGAACGCGCTCCCTCTCGCGCGGCTTAACTTCCGTGCTTTCGGGGTCGCTTGTAAAGTATCTGTCATACACCGCGTTAAAAACGGCTAGTTTTTGCATACTTTGCAAGGACGCGGGAGCGCTTTCACACTCCGCTATTGCTTCACGCAGTTCGCGTTCGTCAACCATACTTACACCTCGTTACTCGTTTTCAAGCTGCTCAATACACCGCTTGATCGCGGAGCGCTGACGGTCTGTTCCCGCGTCGTCCATCATATCGCGGAGATGTTCGATCATCTCTTCCTTGCCGTCCTCACGGCTATAGCGTCCGCGATAGTCGCGACGATCATTCTCGCGGCTGTAGTGCCCGCGAACATAATGTTTTCCGCGATTAGCGTAACTGTTGCCGTTATCGTACATTACACGTCCGTCCATATCGGCGGCTTGACTGTAGCCGCTCTCTTCAAGCATTGTGATTTTATCAATGTTCTTGATTGTGTCGGTCAGCTTGTGGACAGTTTCGAGGTCACCCGCGCTCATTTCGCCCTTACGCGCGATATCGTCCAACTCTTTACAAAGAGTTTCGCGGAGTTCGTTCATTGCTTTCATACTCATAGCAAAAATCTCCTTTCTTTAGGTCGTCGGTATAGCGGGCGCGGCGGAAGCCGTTCCGTCAATCGCCGCCAAGTTGTTTGTAGGACACGGACAAGCTCTGCCAAGCAGTCTAAACGTGCCGCCCGTGCCGTTGGTAGAAACTACCGTTGAGTAAGCTCTAAGTTGTTCAAGCTGTCTATCTAAGTTCTGAGAAGTGCTGCTCACACGGGCATAACCCCAATTCACGGAATCCTCCATAAAATCACCCTCTTTCTACAGACCGAAAAAGTATACATTTTCAAACTGAGGGATACCGCCGATAAGCGCCCCGAAACGCTGTCTGAAAATACCCAGTTTTTGATTTTCGGACAGACTAAAATCGGCGGCACATTTCCGAACGCTATCTCCCTGTCTGTAAAAAAGAGTAAAAGAGCCTCACGGTGCGACCGCAAGGCTCAATAATTCAAATAATTCTTAGGGGAAGTTATCGGACGGAGCAATGCTCCCTTGCCGCAAATAGCGCCGCAAACAACAGCTTGGTGTCTATCCCGTTATCGGTGTAGCCCTCTAAGATTATATTATAATAGTACTCGCTTGGAATACCCACATCATAGCCGCTTGACATAATATAGGCAAAGGCGTTGACCTTGCGCTTTCCGAGATACACTCTGAAATCTTTCTTGAAATACAGCCTCGGAAAGCCCTCGTACCTGTCTAAATTCCGCTCGTCACGCTCGGATATATCCCACAGCAAGACGGGAACTCGGCTGTCCTCCCTCGGTACGATAGTCGCAACCGCTCCACCGTTTCTGCCGTGAAATTCAAGAGCATAGCCCTCGATTTGCGAAACGCCAAGCAGCTTGGCGTCGGGGCAGCGGTCTGCCATTTGCCCGATGTTCATATTAGACCCATAAGCAATGTAAATTCGTTTCATAAAACCAAATCTCCTTTTTAAAAATCGTTGAGCCGAATAGGTGTTCGGGAGAGAGGAACTCCCTCCCGAAATTTTTCACCTCTCAGGCGCTCTGACCGTATCTCCAAGCGATATCTCCGTCAAGGTTTTCAAGCAGGAACTTCCGACAGGTTGCGAACTCATCGCCTATCAGCCCCATGCAAAGCAGCCAACAGCGGAATGTGTACTTCTCGTTGTCGCTGACGGTTACCTTCGAGCTGGCGCATCTCTGCGTTATCGCTTGGTGGGAGACGGCTAAACAAAATTGGATATACGCCTTGATCTTTCCCGCGTGGAGCGTGGAGTTAAAGCAGCGGAACTCGACCGTTCCCTTAGTGAATACCGCATGAAGATTAACTGCGTGATAGCGGCTTGAATTGTAGTGAGCGGTTCTATCACCGCCGTAGTCCGCATACCAGATATCCGCAACCTTAGCCATATCGGTGGGACGTTTCTTGTTTAAATTCTCCGAGAGCCTGTTTTCAAGCTTGTGTCAATATCTCTCACGATTTGGGTCAACTGCCAAAGCCTTGAAGATAATATCCTGTTTGCTTGTGAAAATGTTCACCAAATTGCGGAGCGACCTCGGTGTGTGCTGATCTGCACCTATGTGTATGTGCAGTCCACAACTTGAATTCACCATAGCTCCCGCCCTACGAAGTCTGCGGATAAGCTCCTGCAAGGTTTCGATGTCCTCATAGTGCAGGATCGGAGTTACCATCTCGACCTGCTGCCCTTCGCCGTTTCTGCCCCGCTCCACACGAATGGACGAGTCCGATACGAAGCTCCACAGCCGCCCTGTGCTGTCTTTCACTGCGTATTTATCATAGCCGCCGCCTATGTATTCACGCCTCGTGCCAAAGTAAGCCGCCGCGACCTCCGCCGCTGTCTTTCTTGTGATACCCGTCATCTCAAGCTCGACCCCGAAAGTTTGTGTCCTCATCGTCATAACCTCCAACTGTCTTTCTTTTCCTTTGCTGGTGCTATGATAACTCTTATGGAGCGGGTTTACAAGGTCTAAACTGTACAATCTTTATCTCAATATCCTGGTGGTTATGTATCCTCGGTATACACTATCTTGCGGTTGATTTGGTTGCCACTTGGTTGCCAACTTCCCGCCTAAGATAGCAAAGGCTAACCATTGGGAAAAATACCCAGATAGCCCCAAACGGTGCTCTCTTACGCTTAAAACACAAAAATTCTCAAAAATTTTCCAATCTCGACAAATCACGCAAAACGGCTGTACAAGAGGATTTACGCCGCCTTATCGCATTTCGGGGCGCTCAAGACGAAATTTTTTTCAAAAAACCCCTTGACAAATCGAAACAAACGTGCTATAATATATAAGTCACTTGATGGTAGAAGCTTAGATGCTGGTGTAGCTCAGTTGGTAGAGCAGCTGATTTGTAATCAGCAGGTCAGGGGTTCGAGTCCGTTCACCAGCTCCATTTTTGGATGCGTTCCCGAGTGGCCAAAGGGGACAGACTGTAAATCTGTTGCGTTTTCGCTTCGGTGGTCCGAATCCACCCGCATCCACCAGTTAAACAAAACGCCCTTGCTTTGCAAGGGCGTTCAGTCTGTATAAAAACCTCGATTTCCAAGCGAAACCGAGGTTTAAAATTACGCAAGAACGAGAAAACGACGTGAAAAGAAGAAAAACACATAATAAACGCGGCTATGCCACTTGTGGATGGCATATTTTTTGAGATTCATGGCAGCGAACTTAAGCCTGACCCAGCCGGCACAATCGGGTCGGTGCTCGGTCTGCCGTTATCCTTGCAATACAAATCCTCATCTATTTCATAGATTTTGGAAAAGCCCACCGCCGCATCTATTTTCCTCAGTAAGTGATTCTTTGGTACAAGGTCTTCTATGCACACGATCTCACTTTGAATTCGATTTTCTTCTCGCTTCGCTAACATCTTCATCGCTCTATTATATTATACCATATTTTCAGTACCAATGTTATGTTTATTGAAATTATAACGTTTTCGCTGTACGTTTCCAACGTTTTCTTTATTATATCACATTAAACGAAAAAAGTCTACCACTTGGGCGGACTTTTCACGTTTAATTGTAAATTTTACGCGCCCGTTGCGAGAGGAAAACTTTTCGCTTTTTAAATATGTTGATTTGTAATGCTATGCGCCTGTTGCGAGGGGACAACCCTTCGGGAGGGGAGAGGGAGCGTAGGTAACTTTTTGCGCCCCCTCTCCCCCCTCCCTACGGGGTTAGGGTGACCGCAAGCGGTCACCCGCCCTCGCGTTCCCTTTTCCTCTCTTCCTCCCCATTTTCCCCCTATGCCACTCAATGAGGTTGACCTTTTTTTCCTTTTTATAACCGACTTTTTATAAAGACTGAGGCGCGTTTGCCGCAAAGCAAACGCGCGGATTAAATATTTGTTGAAAATATCATATTTTTTTGTTATTTGTGGGGATGCGGATAGAAATTTGTCGACAAAAAAGCCCCACAGTCTTTCGCAAGACTGCGGGGCAAACTTCAATTTTTGTAAACGCGGTTTCTGCGTATAAAAAACCTATGCTGTAAATCCAATTATGATACATATTATTTATGAATCAGCTCGGATTGCAATCATCAAAACCGCATTGAATCTTATTTTTTCTTTTTACGTTTGGCTGATACCGTTATGAAAGCTGTCGCCGCCGCTAAAGGCATAAGCGATATCGCAACGCCTGTTGACGGGTTTCCGTCCGTATCTCCTTTGATTGCGTCAGAAATGTCGGCTGTCGAGGTCGTGGCGGAATTATCTTCGCCGCTTGACGTGTCGCCCGAATTATTGTCCTCGCTTGAATCACTGTCGCCGCTCGATGTGTCGCCCGAATTATTGTCAGACTCGCTCTCGCCGATTACGATCAGATAATCGGATGCGTGCGTAAACGTAAGCTGCGCTGTGCCATCAGAGGATATTTCGCTTTCATATATAAGCTCGAAAGATCCGTTACCTCGTGCTGTTGCTCGTTAAGGAAATTGTATTCCATTAAATTGCTGTTTGCGTGGGTACATTCCTTTACTGTGACATTTTTCGCCCGTATTTCCATCGAAGAGCTGTCGGCAGCAGCGGAAATAGGCTCGCCCTCGGAATTATAAAAGGCATAATGTTTATCAGCCTCTTCTCCGTAATTAAGCAGCAAGCTGCCCAAACCGATTCCGTCAACTCCATAATATTGTATGTTTATTTCTCCATAAGTACCCGCCGAAAGCCGTATATCCGAACCGCCATTGATAATGTTAAATCCATCAGCGTCCAGACGACCGATATTCACGTTTTCGTTGTCAACAATTAGTGTCCCTACCGCTGGGCTTATATTGTTAAAGCTGCCGCCCTCAAGTGTCAACACGGGACGATTGTCCAAATTATCCGAAATTATCGTTAAATATATAGACGGGTCGTAGGGATCGCTGTTTTTAAAGCCTCCCGTGCCTTTGCCGTCACGGATTGTAAGCTTTGCGCTGTCTTCAAGATGAAGCCGGGCGTTATCACCGTAAAAATTAACGGTATGCCCGTTAAGGTCAAGGGTAAAGCTGCCGTCGGACAAGGTTATTTCGCTATCGACATTTATGTTTCGTATCAGCGTCAGCACCGCGCCGTCATATTCGGGCTTTAAAGCGTCCGCAAGACTGCTTAGATAGGTAGTCTTGCCGTTCAGCGTCACTCTGACCTCGGAGCAAAGAGCGCAGCAGCCGTTTTCGTCCTTTTCGTGCGCCTTGGGTTCTTCGGAATATCCGCAGGCGAGACAGATCATTTGATGATTATTTTTATCGACCATTACGTATTTTATTGCGTCTTCGTTGTTGTGCTTACATTCCTTTACGGTAACATTTGATAAATTCGTCGTGCCGTCACTAACGGCGCACGGCTTGCCGTCGGAATCGTGAAAGGCGTAATGCTTTTCCCCGTCATTTGCCAGAAGGCTTTTACAGCCATTCCCATTGTATATATCCGTAGGTTCCCGCAGAAAGCTGTACGGGATTGTTATTTAGAAACAGTTCTTTGAGATATACTCCCTCACCTGTTACCTTAAGCTGTCCCCTTTCTATAACTACTCTCTCACAGTATCCGCCCTCCATTGTAAGAACGGCATTGTAATTCGTCGCCCGAATTGTTTCGGCTATCGCGCCGCCGCCCACACTGTCCAAAACATTAAAAGCCACGCCGGCGGAAACATTTATTACGGTATTGCAGCCGCCGAGCGTATGTCCCGCAAGGTCAAGCGACGCAGGATAGTTTTCTCCGATCACTATTGTTTCGGCAACGTCGGCGTCTCTCAGCAGCTTCACTTCCGCACACGAAATTGCGCTTGTAAATGCGTCCACAAGGGAAGCGACATAAGTCGTATTCCCGTCCTTTGTAACGCTTGCCACATTTTCCGAAACGCCGTCATCGGCAAGCGCATTTACGCCATGGATATCGCATACGTTGCCGCACGGAACGCCGTTTTCCTCCGAGTACCCGCACTCCGCCGTATGCTCCGGATGGTGTTCGCAAACGCCCTCTGCGTTAACTGCTGCGTATGCGGTCATTGCGTTAAACATCATCGCCGATGCCAGCAAAAAACTGATACATTTTCTTAATTTCATCGTTATAAGTATCCTTTCAATTTTCAATCCCGACAAAAAAATGCACGGGAATAATTTATATAATTAAGCTTTCGCTCTATACTGCTGTTGCTCCGCAATATTATGCTTCCCGAACAGCTTTTGCGGCTCTTACCGAAAACAGTGCCGCGCAAGCCGCCGCAAGGCACAATCCAATCGGATAAGCAATTGGCGACGATATCTTAAAGCCCTCGTCCGCCATTAGTATGTACGACCCGCAGACCGCTGTAATAAACGCCGCGGTCAGTGCGCACATTAGAGAACACCACCGCCGCTCGGCGTTCTTTGCAAGATACATTGCTTCCGCCCAAACAAGCTCGATAACGCTTTCCACTAAAAATTCCGTCATTCCGTACCGTTGGATCGGATTGGTAAGCGGGGCGTTTTACGTTTTTGGTATTGACTCAGAAACCCGTTACGGTGGAATGTTCGGAATCGGGAGCAAACGCGATAAGCTGCTTTAGCCGCATTTCCGGATCGTCTGCAAATTCCTTGCTGTGAGAGGTGATCTCTTTATCGGAAAATGTCCACACGGTTTCCCATTGAATTATGACATTCTCGCCCTCGGGATAATTATGCCATGTGAGCAGCAACACTTTACCGTCCTACCAAGTCCGAGACTGCCTATCTCGAGGGGCGTGACTTTTATGAACAATATTGAGAAGATCATATATTTGCCAACATAGCTATATGTGCTGCAGATCGAACTAACCATTCTATTTACTCCGCAGAACGGCAGATACAGCATGTAAAAGCGCAGATACTGCACTGCATGACCGAGGAGTCGCTGATCTAATCGCGGTTTTCCCCGCCGGATGCGGGGAAAACCGCATAACTGCATCGTTTATGAGTGTAAAAACAATTTAATCTGCATTTCCTTATATAATTAAGATTATATTTAAAAAAATCGAAAAAGCAACCATTTTGGAAAGAACGTCAATATTCTGGCAAGAACGTCAGAAAATCAGTTTGAAAAATACGATAAAGTATGATATAATATTATGGGGTGGTATGCTTGATATGCTTGAAGATCGCGTTGGTAGACGACGAGAAGATATATAAAGATGAGATGTCGGTGATCTGTCGGGAATTCGCGGCGGAAAATCAGTTTAATATAGAGATCGCGGAATATTGTGACGGTGAGAGCTTCCTGAACTCAAAAGCGGATTATTCAATCGTTTTTATGGACATTTACATGAACGGCATGGATGGGATACTTACGGCACAGAAGCTCCGCGAGCGCGGCAATAACTGCTTGCTGATATTCATGACCTCAAGCGGGGATCATATGCCAAGACTGAATATCAAACCGTGTAAATGGCAATAATACCCATAAGAAAGTGAGGTATTTAGCATGAAAAAGACACA
>CANRFR010000093.1 GCA_947629945.1 uncultured Clostridia bacterium
CGGCTTGTCCGGCAGCCATTAAGGCTAGCCGGCAAGCCGTTTCCTCGCATCTGAGGGCTTCTCGACAGTCTGAAAATGCACTTTTTCTACAAACTAAAAGCTCCCGATTTTAGGGAGCTTTATTTTGTTATTTAAGTAAACCCATTCGATGTTTCAGTGAAAGTATTCGCGTGAGACTTTCATCAATCCGAGCTTCGGTAATCTCACCGGAATCAATCGCACTAATAACGCCGTTTACCGCCAACTCCAAATCCTCGGGAGCCAGAATCATATCTATTCCCGCGTTTATTGCAAGTTTTGCGGCTGTGCTTGAATAGTAGACGCTTGAGATCGTGTTCATATTCTGAGCGTCGGTTATCGCAATGCCATTGAAGCCAAGTTCGCCGCGCAGCATTTCGGTGACTGCCGTGTAGGATAAGTCGGCGGGCAAATCGTCGCCGAAAGCCGATACTTTTTGATGTCCTACCATAACAAAGTCCGCGCCAGCTTTTATTCCTCGGCTGAACGGAACAAACTCGCAGCTGCGAAGCTCGTTTAGCGTGCGGTCGATGACGATTTCACTTTCAGTATGAGTGTTCCCATCTTCCGCGCCCAGTCCGGGAAAGTGTTTAAGAGCTGCGGCTGCACCCGAGACGTTCAATCCGCTCACTACGCCCGACACCATATTCGCACAGACCTCGGGATCGGCGCTGAAAATACGGTCGCCAAGCTCGTTTGTCGGCGAAATGTCCACATCGGCGACAGGCGCGAAATCAACATTGAACCCAAGTTCCCGTAAGTCTGCGCCAATCGTTTTGCCGATATTGAACGCTTCGTTATAGTCGTTCCTTGAACCGTAAACTTCCATAGGCTCAAATGCGGTCGTGCCGAGATTATCGGCGCAGCGTGCGACCTTTCCGCCCTCCTCGTCCACGGCGAGAAATACGCCGATACCTCGCTGTAAAGCGTTATTCTGCGTATCGGAAAGCATTTTCCGCGTTTGTTCCACACTCTGTAGATTTGCGCCCATAAGCAGCACGCCGCCCACAGGCTTTTCAGATAAATCAAACGCCGTCAGAGCTTCTCCGCTGTCCGTTATCTGTTCGGGAGTGACGAAAAACATTTGATAAACCTTTTCTTTTAACGTCATTTCGGAAAGCCGCTTTTTAATATCATCAACGTCAGGCTCAATATTTTCCTCCGAGTTTAAGCGTGACGTTTCGTAGGGATTCGATTCTATAAAAGAACTTGTTTTTTCGGAGTTTTCTATGTCAGATGAGCCAACAGCTTCGGAAAAGCCGCTGTTCTCCGAAGCTGTTGAGATAGATGAATTATCGGATCGCCGGCACCCGGAAAACAGCGTTAAAGCCGTTGTCAACACAAGCGCAGCAGTTCTTTTCAGATTAATTGCCATTGTTGAGCGGCTCTTTCGCATTAAATTCATTGTTTTCCACCTGCTGCTCAAAAACCGCACCGGAGTAAGCCGCGTCATGACTTATTTCGGACTCGTGACGCTCAAGACATTCGTCGTTGATTACAGGCTTGGGAGGTGCGGGCTTTTTCTTGGCAAAAAGCGAATCGCCGATACCCATAGTCTCTGCCGCCACACCAAGCGTAGACACGATCTGAGTCAGATCGGTCGGCATAAAAATCTTGGTGGAGTTGCCGTTCGCGACCTCCTTTAACGCCTCAAGTCCCTTGAGCTGCAATACCGAGTGCTCGACCTTAACGGCGTTGAGCTGCGCCAAACCGCCTGCTTCCGCTTCGTAAACAAGACGGATACTCTTAGCTTTACCTTCCGCCAAAGCTATCTGCGCGTCGCGTTCAGCCTCCGCAGCAAGCACCTTAGCCTGCTTGTCGCCCTCCGCGCGCTTGATAACGGATTCCTGATGAGCTTCCGCTTCAAGAATAGCCTGACGTTTCTCGCGTTCGGCTCTCATCTGTTTTGTCATGACCTCTTGAATTTCCGTGGGCGGCTGAATGTTCTTTATCTCCACGCGCGTGATCTTGATACCCCAAGGGTCGGTAGCCTCGTCCAGTACGCCGATCATCTTAGCGTTAATGGCGTCGCGGGAAGAGAGCGTCTGGTCGAAATCCATCTCTCCGACTATGTTTCTGAGCGTGGTAGCCGCAAGGTTTTCAATAGCGAACATCGGGTTGTCGATACCGTATGTAAACAACTTCGCGTCCAGTACTTGCATAAACACAACGGAATCTATCGCCATTGTGACGTTATCTTTAGTGATAACGCGCTGCGGCTGAAAATCGAGAGTGCGTTCCTTAAGCGACACTTTGTTTACTATCCTCTCAAAAAACGGCACTTTAAAGTGCAGCCCCGAATTCCAAGAAGACTTATATTTTCCCAAGAATTCCGTGACCCAACAGTTAGCCTGAGGAACGACCCTAATGCACTTAAATAAGAGAATAAGTACAAAAAGACCGATAACGCAAAGCCAAATAATCTGTCCCTGTGTCATAAAATTTACCCCTTTCATATTACGTTTGAATTTCCGCGCTGCGGGAATTCATACCTTATTAAAATTATAGCATATTATTGTTCAAAAGTCAAATGTAAATTACAGGGAGCTTATAAATCTGTCAAACGCCGCTGTTCCCTTTTCGTCGCGCTTAAATACGCCCGCGTCCAACAAAACCTGTTCAAACACCTTGCCGACCTCCATGCGAATGATCTCTGCGGAATTCTGCGAGTTCATTTCCGGGTGACGTTCTTTCACGTCGAGCGCCCACTTTTCGTGCGGTGCGACAAGCGCACTTGAAACGTCAAGTCCCAACAGCATATCCTCGACCGCGCCCAGTTCCTCGGCAAGCCGCGACGGCAGCACCGCCAAGCCCATTACCTCGATAAGCCCGATGTTCTCCTTTTTGATGTGGAACAGCGAGGGGTTTGGGTGGTACAGTCCAAGCGGACGTTCCGGAGTAGTATAGTTGTTACGCAGAACCAAATCACACTCGTAAATGTTTCCGTGCTTGCGGGCTATCGGAGTGATAGTGTTGTGCGGTTCGCCGTCGGTTTCCGCGAAAACGGTAACGCTTTCATCGGAGTATCCGCGCCACTTTTTAAGAATAAGCGAACAAGCCGCCGCCAATTCCTTTCGGTTTTCTGACCGTAACCGAATGACCGACATCGGCCACTTCACTTTTCCGAACTTCACCTCGGGAAAAGCGGCAAGCGAAAAATCATTTTCTATGGACGCGACCTCCATAGCAAACGTGTAACGTCCGCCCTGAAAATGCTCGTGGCTTAAAATGGAGCCGCCCACGATCGGCAAGTCTGCATTGGAGCCGACAAAATAGTGCGGTAAAAAATCCAAAACGTCGAACAGTTTTTCAAAAACTTCGTCGTTTATCACCATCGCCGTGTGCTTCTCGTTAAAAATAATGCAGTGTTCGTTGTAGTAGCCGTACGGCGAGTATTGCAAAAACCAAGGCTCTCCGTGAACTGATATGGAGATAGGGCGCAGATTTTGCCGCGCCGGGCGTTTTACGTTACCGGCAAAGCCCGCGTTTTCCGCACAAAGCATACATTTAGGGTAGTCCGCTGAAGCCGCGGACTTCGCAGCCGCGATATCGCGCGGGTCTTTCTCGGGCTTGGAGCGGTTGATCGTGATGTCAAGCTCGCCGAACTCGGACTTGTACTTCCAACGCTTATCCCGCGCCATTCTCCCGGCGCGGACGTAGTTCAGATCTTTGCTTAATTTGTAGTACCGGTCGGTAGCCGCCTCGGGTGAGTTTTCATATAGGGCGCGGAAAGCCGCGTTAATTTCGCGGGGCAGCGGCGTCAGAATGCCCATAAGCTTAGTGTCGAACAGATCGCGCGAGTTTACGGTATCGGAGATAAGCTGATTTTCAACGGCGTAGTCAACAAGCGGTTCCAAAATTTCATCAATGGATTCTCCGGAGCATTTCGCACCTGTTTTCTCAAAATCGGTGAGTTTCAACGCGTCCATAAGCTGATTTTGAATAACGTAAACGTCCTCATTGGAAATCAGACCGTGTTTTATTCCGTAGTCCATCAATTTTTCCACAGCTTCGTAAATCATAACCATGTCCTCCTTGAAAAAACTTCCCGTCAAGGGGTGAAAATACCGTTTACATTTTAATCGGGCAGCGCGTACTTGTTTTTGTACTGATTGAACTCGTCCATAAATTCGCTTTTATCCAAGCGCTTCAGTTCGTTCATATATTCGTGAGTGTCCATATTGTTTTCTTTTATTTGAATAAGACAAACCGCGATGTTGGAGCAATGGTCGGATACGCGCTCAAAGTTGGTGAGCAAGTCTTGCAGGATAAAGCCAAGTTCAATCGTGCAGATACCTTGACGGAGACGTTCAACGTGGCGGTTTTTAAGCTCGGTGCGCAGCCCGTCGATAACGTCCTCAAGCGGTTCGACTTCTTTGGCTTTGGCGACGTCCACGGCAACAAAAGAGCTTATTGTCATATCGAGTATCTCGGTGACTGCGTTCATCATAATGCCGATTTCTTCTTCGGCGGCGGGAGAGAACTTTATCTTTTTTTCATACATTTCCTCGGCGGCTTCCTTAATGTTGACCGCGTGGTCGGAAATTCGTTCGAGGTCGCCTATCGTGTGCAAGAGGTTCGAGACGACCTGACTGTCCGCTACGGATAAGTCTTTGGAAGCGACTTGTAAAATATACGACCCTATTTTATCCTCATAAATGTCGATAGCATTTTCGTTGTCAACAACGGTCTGCGCCGTTTCTTTATCATACTTCCCGACCAATTCCATAGACATCGTGATGGTTTTTTGGGTCAGCTTCGCCATTTTAAACGCTACGTTTTTGCAGTGCTCGATAGCGACCGCGGGGGTTTTAAGGAAACGCTTATCCAAAATGGGCACTTCCGTCTCATCGTCGCCCGGCTTGTCGCGGACTGTGAGACAAGCCAGCTTTTCCAACTGCTTTGTGAACGGCAAAAACAGCGTCGTCACCAAGACGTTGAAACAAGTGTGTATCACGGCTATGCCCGTGGAGTTGAGCTGCTGCTCCATAAAAGGCAGATCGATAAGTCCGTTTACTATATAAAACAGAGACAGAAACACCACGGTGCCTATTACGTTGAAGTAAAGGTGCACGATAGCCACGCGCTTCGCGGATTTGTTTGCTCCGATCGAAGAGATCAGCGCCGTAACGCAAGAGCCGATGTTCTGTCCGAGGATTATCGGAAGCGCTATTGAATAGGTGATAGTGCCTGTTTTATTTGAAAGGGTCTGTAAAATACCGATGGAAACCGACGAGGACTGCAATACGGCGGTCAGCAAAGCGCCGACGAGCACTCCCAAAAACGGATTGGAAAACGCTACCATAACATTCGCGAACGCTTCGTTGTCTTTAAGACCCTCAGCCGCCGCGGACATATTGTTCATTCCAAACATCAAAAGCGAAAATCCAATGAGGATAGTTCCGACGGTCTTTTTCTTGTCGGACTTCATAAACATTATAAGCACGACGCCGATAAGCGCGAGCACAGGTGTAAAGTTAGACGGATTGAACAGCGCCATTATTCCGGTGCCGTTCACCGAGGAAAGGCTCAGGATCCACGCCGTGGCGGTGGTGCCTATATTAGCGCCCATAATAACGCCGATAGCCTGCGACAGTTTCATTATCCCCGAGTTTACAAAACCGACCATCATAACGGTGGTAGCCGCCGAGGATTGTATCAGCGCGGTTACTCCCGCACCCAAAGCCACGCCTTTAAGCGGGTTTGAAGTCATTTTTTCAAGCCAGTGTTCCAGTCTGCCGCCGGCAAGCTTTTCCAAAGCCGCCGAAAGCGTGTGCATTCCGAACATAAATACGGCAAGTCCGCCGAGCATTGCAAGTACATCGTGAACAGTCATATAAAAGCTCCTATTTTTTCTTAACGGCACATCGTTCCGCCGTTGTCCTTTTTTTATTTTTCCCGTACATTTCTATTATACAAGATATTTTCCGAAATGTACAGTAGTTTTTGAAAAAATATTTTCGGTCGCAGTGAGCATTTTGTGAACAGTAGACAAAACGGTATATGTAAAACGGACATTGTTGTGTAAATCGCCGATTTTAAAAGCTTCGCGGCAGCAAACGCGGATTTTCCGTTCTGTAAAACAAAAACGCACTTGACAAAATTCCGTGAAAATAGTATAATATAGTTTGGTAATGTGCGAGTGATAACGGATAATTAAAGCAGTTCCATTGATGTTCTTTATCGTTTGTACATTTCTTTAAGATTATTACTTGCGGCTTTTAAGTCGGCGCGGGACGCCGATAAGGTTGGCGAAATAAATTAAGCGGGTGAAAACCGAGGTACGGTTTAAGCAAACTTCTGACTCCGCCGAAATAATCGAAACCAAAGCCGCCGAAAAGCGGCTTTTTTTGTATATTTGTATATACTAGTTTTGTGAGGTGAGGGAATGTGGCGGAATGCTCCGTAAAAGCGGAAATATTGGACGAGGCGGCGATAACAAGGGCGATAACGCGCATATCGTTCGAGATTATAGAGCGCAACAAGGGTGCGGAGGATCTTTGCATAATCGGGCTGTTCTCACGCGGGGCGGTGCTGGCGAAGCGCATATCCGCCAAAATAGCCGCGAACGAGGGCAGAGAGATCCCAACGGGGCTGCTTGACATCACGCCTTACAGAGACGATGAGCGGCGCGGAGTCGGCGGCGAAACACAGATAGATTTTGATATTACGGACAAGCGCGTGGTGATAATAGACGACGTGCTGTTTACGGGAAGAACGGCGCGGGCGGCGATAGACGGTCTGCTAAGCCGCGGACGTCCAAAGATGATACAGCTTGCCGCTCTTGTTGACAGAGGACACCGCGAACTGCCCATAAGAGCGGATTATATAGGAAAGAACCTGCCGACCTCAAGCGGTGAAAAGGTCAAGGTAATGTTTAAGGAGACCGACGGGTGCGATAAAGTTGTGATTGTGAACGGCTGATGACGATAAAAATGGGGGATTTATGGATCTGATATTAAAAAACGGCTATGTAGTGGACCCGGCAAACGATTTTGAGGGGATAGCGGATATATTGATCGATAAGGGTAAGGTGATCCGGTGTGCGCCGAATATAGAGGAAAAGGCGGACAAAGTCACGGACTGCACGGGTCTGACGGTGATACCCGGTCTGTGCGATATGCACGTTCATTTCCGCGATCCGGGACAAACGCATAAAGAGGATATCTTGACGGGCTGCGAGGCGGCGGCAGCGGGCGGAGTAACGGCTGTGGCGTGTATGCCCAATACGAACCCGCCCGTCGATAACGCCGAGGTGGTGATGTATATTCTCAATAAGGCGCGAAAAGCTAAGGCGAAAGTGTACCCGATAGGCTGTATAACCAAAGGAATGAAAGGCGAGGAGCTTTGTGACTACGAGGAGCTTCACAAAGCGGGGTGCGTGGCTGTATCCGACGACGGAAAGCCCGTACTGAACGCGCGGCTTATGGCGAGAGCAATGGTAAAGGCTCACTATGCGGGAATGAGAGTTATCTCGCACTGCGAGGATCCCAATATAATCGCGGGCGGCATAATGAACAGCGGCGCTGTTTCAAAGGAACTTGGCGTTAAGGGTATGCATCGTATGAGCGAGGATACTCAAACCGCGCGCGAGATAGTTATGGCGGGAGATTTGGAAATGCCGATACACATAGCGCACGTCTCGACGGCTACGAGTATGCTGCTGGTAAGGCTTGGAGCGCGTTACGGAGCAATGGTGACTTCGGAAACCTGTCCGCATTATTTTACGCTGACGGACGAGAAGCTGCGGCTTCGCGACGCGGATTATCGAATGAATCCGCCGCTGCGTACCGAGGACGATGTTACCGCGATAACCGAGGGCGTTTGCGACGGAACGATAGACTGCATAGTCACCGACCACGCGCCTCACGCCGCCGAGGAAAAAGCGGATTTTGAGAAAGCGCCCAACGGCGTAGTGGGTCTTGAAACGTCGCTTGCCGCGACGCTCACCGAGCTTTATCACCGCGGTAAAATAACGATGAAGCGCATAGTAAGGATGATGTGTGTTAATCCGCGCAGGATACTCAATATCCCGGGCGGCAGCTTTTCCGAGGGCGAACCCGCGGACATAGCAATCTTCGACCCGAACGAGGAGTGGATAGTCGATCCCGATAAACTGCACTCAAAGTCGCACAACACTTGCTTTAAGGGAATGAAGCTTAAAGGGCGTGTTAAAATGACGATATTGGACGGAAATGTCGTATACGAAGATAAGCGTGGCTGACAACGAAGTACGCGGAGAAAAATCATACACATTTAAGAAACGGACGAATATTTTTAGACGCTCTATTTGATAAGGTGATGTTTGTTTTGGGCAATAAAGACATCAAAGCAGCCGTCTCCGACATAGAGGAACTGTTTTGAAAATCGGAGCCGATATGAACGAATTAACGAAAGAGGAGCTTTCCGCATTGGAGGAATGTTGTGCCGGCAAGGTTCGGTGGAAAGTTATCGGGAATATACCGATAAAAAAGTTTTCCGAGGACGCAGCGCCATCAATGCTTATTGAGTTCGGCGGTACGTATATCGCGAAAACGGTCATTGACGGCGAGCGCGTTTGGGCAGTCGTTTCAAAGAGCAAAGGAAAGTTTCGTTATACATCGTATGCCGATATGTTGTCGGTTTTATTGGAGAATTTGTAATAGAAAGGAAAAATTATGGCACTTGACAGACTTATTGAGAAAATCGAACAGACCCAGAATCCTACGGTTGCGGGCTTAGACCCGAAACTTGATTACGTTCCCGAATACATCAAAAGAAAATGTTTTGAAAAATACGGCGAAACGCTGAAAGGCGCTGCAAAGGCGCTGTTGAAGTTCAATAAAGGGCTTATAGACGCGCTGTACGATATCGTGCCCGCAGTGAAGCCGCAGGCGGCGTATTATGAGATGTACGGCGTGGAGGGCGTGAAAACGCTTTACAAAACGCAGGAGTACGCGCGTTCCAAAGGTATGTACGTCATAACGGACGGCAAGCGAAACGATATAGGAACGACTATGGAAGCGTATGCTGCGGCGCACCTTGGCAAGGTAAAGGTCGGACAAGAGGAGTACGAGCCGTTCCTCGGCGACGCGCTGACGGTAAACGGTTATTTGGGCAGCGACGGCATAAAGCCGCTCTTGAATGTCTGCAAAGAGAACGATAAGGGCATTTTCGTGTTGGCGAAAACGTCTAATCCGTCAAGCGGCGAGCTTCAGGACAAAAAGGTAGACGGACAGCCTGTTTACGAGCTTATGGGCAAGATGTGCGAGGATTGGGGCAAGGAACTTCCGGGCGTGTACGGCTACAGCGGCGTAGGGATAGTCGCGGGCGCAACATATCCCGAGCAGATAAAGCGGCTTCGTGAGATATTGCCGCATACGTTTTTTCTTATTCCCGGTTACGGCGCTCAGGGAGCAACGGCAAAGGACATCTCGGCGGCGTTCGATAAAAAGGGCTTGGGCGGTATCGTCAATTCGTCGCGCGGTATTATGTGCGCGTATCAGAAGCAGAAGTGCGACGAGAGAGAGTTCGCCGAAGCGGCAAGAAAGGAAGCCATTCGTATGCGCGACGAGATAATGGGCGAGGTCGGCAATATAACGACTTCAAAGGGTTAACACGCATTATACAGGCAATATTAAGGAGAAACACTACTATGATTTTTGAGAACAAACGAAAAGCGACATTAATTCTCGCGGACGGCACGGAGTTCTGTGGGCGGGGTTTCGGCGCTGAGGGCACGACGCTCGGCGAGATCGTGTTCACCACGGCTATGACGGGCTATCAGGAAACGCTTACAGACCCCTCTTATTGCGGACAGATAGTTACGCAGACATTCCCGCTTATCGGCAACTACGGCGTGAACAAGACCGACCCCGAGAGCAACGGCAGCGCGGTTTCGGGCTACATAGTGCGTGAGTATTGCGAAGCTCCGAGCAATTTTCGGTGCGAGGGCGATCTCGACGGTTATCTTAAGTCGCTTAATATCGTCGGTATATGCGATATAGACACTCGCCGCTTAACGAGAATAATCCGCGAAAGCGGCGTAATGAACGGCGCTATCGTTTCGGGCGAGTTTAATAAGGACGAGCTTCTGGAGAAAATACGCGCTTATAAAGTCGGCGAGGTGGTTTCAAAGGTAAGCGTAAAGCAGTCCGAGACGTTCGCCGCCGAAAATCCTAAATTCAATGTGGTGTTAATGGATTACGGCTACAAATTCAACATACGCCGCGAACTTGTAAAGCGCGGATGCAATGTCACCGTAATGCCGTACAACGCGACCGCCGACGAGATAAAAGCGCAAAAGCCCGACGGCATAATGCTTTCCAACGGACCGGGCGACCCGGAAGAAAACATTCAGTCGATAAAAACTCTTAAAGAGCTTATTGCGGCACAGATACCGACATTCGGGATATGTCTCGGACATCAGCTTTTGGCGCTCGCAAACGGCGCGAAAACCGAAAAGCTGAAATACGGTCACCGAGGCGGCAATCAGCCCGTAAGGGATATTGCGCTGGACAAAACGTTCATCACCTCGCAGAACCACG
>CANRFR010000094.1 GCA_947629945.1 uncultured Clostridia bacterium
GCGCGTCGTCGCCGATATCTATCAAATAAGGGTGACATTTGCGGTACCAATTTATCCAACCCTCAAGCGAAGAGCTTCCGATATACATATTCGTACACTGTACGTTTACATATTCCTCGAAATACTCCCTAAGCGCCTCGTAATCCTTTGCCTCGAGTAACGCCGCGTAATCTGTTTTTTTCGCTTTTTTCTTATAAAGGAGCTTTATTCTTTCCGCGGCGAATTTATATGAATTCAGCGCGACATTAAATTTTCTGTCGGTCAAAGAGACCTGTATCTTCTTTCTCTTTGTAAAGAGTTTGTTTATCTCTCCGCGGTCAACGCGGCTCTCAAAATCTTCGGAGATGTATTTTCCCGGAACAGTCAAGCTTCCTACGGTATATTCGTGAGTGCTTTTCGTCGGACCGTTGCTCGGAACGTTCATCCAGTCATCGGCATACCCTATGCAAGTGTACTCCTCGGCGTGCTCGGGAACGGGCAGCATGGTGTCCTCAAACGGAACGTACTTCGGTTTTCCCAGAAGCTCTTTCGGCCAGAAGTGCGGCGAGCCTGCAAAACGCTGAACATAATACCGCGATTCTTCCTCGGTATAATGAAAGGCTTTTTTCGTAAGGTCGTCCAAGGCTCTTCGCATTCCGACCTTGTCTTTCATCTTCAAAAGCTTGTCATACTCAGTGGACTTACCTATTCTTAACGAATATTGATAGGGTATGGTGGTAAGTTCGGTGTATTTTGTCAAAGACTCAACGTAATCCCGTTTGGCTTCTTCATCGTCGGGAACAGGATCCATTATTATCATATCGATCATAACACCCGAACGTTCGGGATTAGTTATGTCGTATCTGTAAAGCGAAGCCGTTCTTGTATCAACAAAGTGATTTGCGGTCGCCGCCAAATTCGGGTCGTCGTACTGAGTGTTTAAAACTATTCCCTCGGGCAGCTTGCCTCTGGTACATTCCAGAAATTTTTCAAAGTTGTTTCTGGTCATAATAATATCTGCGTCGTCGTCCCACGGAATAAACCCGCGGTGTCTCAGCGCGCCGATAAGCGTACCCGCCGTAAGGTAATACTCTATGCCGTTTTCGCGGCATATTGCGTCAATTTGCTTGAGAAGTGAAAGTACTTTCTCCTGTAACTCCATCATAGCGAAAAACCTTTAGTTCCCTTCCAAAATTTTTTTCATTGCCTCAACCAGAATTCTGTTGTCCTCAACAGTCAGATTTCCTATATGACCAACTCTGACAACAGTTTTTCCGAGTTCTCCGCCGTTCGGAGTGATGTTTAAGCCGTATTCGTTCCTCAGCTTTTCATACAGCGTTCTCGCGTTCCCGTCGGGGAAATAGAGCGGAGTTACCGCGTTTGAAAGCGGATAGTCGGGAATTTGTACATTTACGGATTTTACGCGCTCTCTGAAATCGCGCGCCTGTTCGGCGATAGCGCCGCGAACGTTTTCCAATCCGTTTTTCTTTATGTCGCGCAGTCTGCTGTTGAGCGTGAGCAATATGCCTACAGCAGGCGTAAACGGTGTCTGTCCGCGCTCTCCGTTTTTCAAATAATCGTTAAAGTCGAAATAAATACAGTCCGTTCCCTTTTTCTCAGCCATTTCAATTGCCTTGGGGCTTAATATGACCATAGATATTCCGGGCGCCAAAGCGAACGCTTTCTGCGAGCTCAAAATGAGAATGTCTATGCCCATTTCGCTCATATCGGTCTCATTGGCGATAAACGCGCTGATTGCGTCAACGACGAAGAGCAGACCGTGCTCTTTGCAGAACCCGCTCATCATTTTCAAATCGTACAGCTGACCCGTGGACGTTTCGTGGACGTTTACCAAAAGCGCCGTCATATCCTTGTTATAGTGCGCCTCGAGGTCTTCAAGCGTCAGCGTCTTTCCGAACGGAAGTTCCACTTGCTCGTGTGGTATTTTGTGACGGCTGCATATCTCAACAAATCTGTGTCCGAAAGAGCCGCCGTTTACCACGAGAGCGTTGTCGTTCCCGTTAAGGCAGTTCATCACCGAAGCCTCCATAGCGCCCGTGCCCGAAGCCGTCAGGAAAACCACTCTTGAACCCTGCGGCGCGTTCGCCATTTCCAACAGCATTTTTTCGGAATCCAGCATTACCTCCGAAAACTCGTCCGTTCTGAAATAAGGGAGCTGCTGCCCCGATTCCTCCAACGTCGAAGGATACATCTCTACGGGACCGACCGTAAACAATTTCATAATTCTCAACCTCTTTTATATATTAGTTTTCTTCGTTCTTTGCGTTCACATAATCAACTATGCGCTGATAATCCTCGATATAATCTATCTCGCCCCAGAAGCAATCTCCGACGTCCAGCGCGTATACGGGATATTCCTTGGAATAGTTATACAAAACGTTCTCCCACCACAGATGATAAAGCTCATCTTCAATGCAGCGGTTTATTCTTTCCTTAAAGCCGCCCACAAAGTTGGCGTTGAGCTTCGCTATACCCACATACTCGCAGTCGCGCTCGTTGAGCTGAAGATCCTTGCCGTACAGAATGATTTTGGAATCGTGAGTTTTGAAGAAGTAATCGCCCACTTCAACTCTTGATTTATCCGCGAGCATAACGGCGTCGCGGTTATCGTTCAAAAGCAGATCGAGTATATCCTGATCCCAATAAACATCCGCGTTGCCCAATATCAAATCCTCGCCCGGAGAGATATAATTTCTCGCAAGCCACAGCGAACCCATACTGTTAGTTACTTTATAAAACGGATTATAACAATAATTCACGTCAAGACCGTTTAACGCTTCATAAACCATTTCTTTCATAAAGCCCACAACGATGGTAACATCTATATTGTTTCTCATCAGCATTTCCACTGTGTGACGTATAAGCGGCATACCGCCTACGTCAAGTACGCTTTTCGGTGATGGAGTAGCTCTGCTTAATCTGCTGCCGACTCCCGCGGCAAGTAAAATCGCTTTCATATTCTTCCTCCTAAAATGTTTTTTTGTTTTTATTCAAAATGACCTTGACGCTCCGATTCGTCTATCGGCGTCATATAGTCTCCGTATTTATAAGTTAGTATCTCATTCCAGCCCGAGGGCACATTCAGCATATATCCGCGAAAAGACTTCTTTTCGGACTGTAAGTACCATTCCCTTTTATATATCTCATCGGGATAGCCGTACTTTCCGCCCGGATAACACACCAGCTCGTTCGGCGATACGGCGTTGTAAAACGAAATCGTAAAACGCGTAAGACCTCTCAAAACGGGCATCGGCATCGCTCTCGCAATCTTATACGCCGTCCGAGCGGACTTTTTCGTATACCCGCACTCGAACTCCTCGGGAATTACCTTGGCTTTCGCCGCAACCGTCAACACCTCAACCGTTTTGAACAAAGCCTTGGCTAAAGGCTTCGCGGTCGGGCATTTCCCGAGCGGAAATACATCGACGAACGCGTTTCCGCTGCGGTTCAGGTAAGGATAATACAAACTCTCGGTAACATCGTTCTTTAAGAAAACCTTTGTGAATGGAAACGGACATCGTTTATCCGTTTGATAATTTTGAAGCACCAGCTTGTCCTTGCAGTCCTCCGCGAGAGCTTTCTTAAACCTTTTATAGTCCTTCATATCTATTTCGAGATCCATATCGTCGTCCCATGGGATAAACCCCTTGTGTCGAACAGCCCCCAACAGCGTACCCGCCGCAAGATAATACCGTATATTATGTTTGTCGCAGACCTCGCATATCATCAAACATATTTTAAACGCTTCGTCTTGAAGCTCCTCTATACTCCTCATCTTACCTCCGCCGAAAGCGACCGCTTTGCCGCTTATTCAAATACCGTGAAACGCTTTTCGGAAATAAAGCCGTTCCCGTCTGCTTTACCTTTTGCTTTAAAGGAAGCGGAGAACTTAAAACCTCGGGCAGACCCCGCCGTATCTCGCGCTTGTATTTTTTGAATGTCGCGCTGTTTTCTCCGTTTGGCGAAACACTTTTCAGCATTTCCGCGTACTCGGTTTGCACCTTGGCTTTGCACAAACGTCTCGCCTTTTCGGTGGAACAGTACTTCAAAACATTTTCCAATGCGGAGACCGCCGTTTCGCGCTTACTTATCGCCGCCGCGTCAAGTTCTCTCCTTTTACAGGTTATGCTATCCGCGTGCTGACGGTAATGACACCCGATATTCGATATACAGCTGACTTTCCCGCAATGTCCGAAATACTCGGCGCAGAAAAGCAAGTCCTCCATATAGTGCAGACTCTCGTCCAACCTTATGTTATTATCACGAATAATGCTTGCTTTAAACAGCTTATTCCACAAAAAGCCCTGAAATTTATTTGGAAACAGCATATCTTCAACGGCTTGCCCTGCGCTTATCAGCAGTTCCTCCGGAGCAATATCGCAAGTGCTGCCGTCCGGAAATTCAAGACGATATCCGCAAACGCAGCAATCGGCTTCGCTTTTGGTCATTCCCCGCGTAAGCCGCTCAATATGCTCCTCGTTAAGCCAATCGTCAGCGTCAACAAACGTTATCAGCTCACCATTAGCCGCGGATATTCCCAAATTTCTGGCGGCGCTTGCACCTCGGTTTTCCTGTGAAATCACCTTAACTCTGCTGTCATTTGCCGCGAAATGCTCCATAATTTCAAGCGTTTTATCGGTAGAGCCGTCGTTTACCGCAATAATTTCCAGTTCCCGATAAGTTTGACCCAAAACGCTGCTCAGACATTTCTCCAGATATCGGGACGCGTTGTACGCCGCAATGATAACGCTAATCATCATTCACTTTCTCCCGATGACTTTTTTTACGCGTTTTGTGTTTTCTTCGCCAATCATCTGCGCTATCTTAGTGTGGATACGCTTACGGTTCGTCTGCCACGACGCTTCAAACCTGTGAATGGCAAACGTGTTTTCCGTAAGCGTTATCTTGCCTGTTGTAAGACTTTTGGGCGAAAAATATTCGGACGGAAAAAGCTCCATCTCAAGAACGTTTTGTCGCGTACCGTCTTTTTTCATTCCGTTATCCGCAAGCAGTTCCGTAAGCAGCTCGACGTTCGTTTTAGTGTCGAACCCGCCGTCGGGAAGCACGAACCGACGATTTTCATAAAGCTCAAACGCCTTACGAAAGAAGTCCAGTTCCTTGACCCCGCCGATAACGCAAGTAGCGATATGCTCGTTGTCCTCAAAGCCCATAAATCCTTTTAAGCGAAGAAATTCATCCAACGGTCTGAGCAGCTCTACGTCCGTATCGAGATATATCCCGCCGTCGGTTCGCAGCGCTTTTAACCGAAAATAATCGGAAACGAACGCCCATTTTTTGTTGATGTACGCTTCATAAACGTACTCGTTTTCGTGAACGTCGCAGTTAGTCTCGTCCCATCGAACGATATCATAATCGCGGCAATGCTTCTTCCAGCTTTGCATACACTTTTCAGCCATTCGGCTCAAGGGTTTTCCGCCGAACCAGCAATAATGTATGCGCTTTGGAATAAGTTCCGCCGCATTGTCATTTTCTGCCATAAAAGCTATCCTTCATTTTTTCCAACATTTTGACGGGAATCAAACCCACAATCAACGGCTTCACCACGTAAGGCAATCCCTTAGGCAGCAGTCCCAGACTTTTGAAGCCCTTATATCTCACCCTCGCCTCATCGACGCGGTAGCGGTACTTTCTGCGTTTCCGAGCCGCTCTGTCCTCGCAGAAAAAATAAAGCTTTTCCTGCAAATTAGCGCCCTTGCAGAACGTCTGCAAGCGCATAAACAGGTCGTAATCCTCCGTGCGGTAGGTCTCCTTTGAAACACGGTAGCCGCCGGTTTCATCCAACGCATCGCGCCGAAAAACAACCGAGCCGTGCTTATAAGGCGACGTAAAGAGAAAATCCTCTTTACTTACCAACTGCGGGAAATTCTGTTCTCCCCAAACGCCGTTTTCATCAAACAATCCGACATTTGTTCCAAGCACCGATATGTCCGAATGCTCTTCGAGAAAAGCGATCTGTTTTTCAAACCTATGCAGATCGTTGTAATCGTCGCAATCGTGACGCGCGATATAATCCCCGCCCGCGACTTCCAGACATCTGTTCAGCGACGCCGCCAATCCCATATTCTTTTCGTTTTTCAAAAGCCTTACACGACTGTCTCTATCGGCAATCTCCTGAAGCAGCTCCCAAGTGTTATCAGTAGAGCCGTCCTCGCAAATAATAAACTCGAAATCCTCAAAGGTTTGTCGCAGCACGCTGTCAACAGACATTTTTAACGAGTAACAAGCGCCTATATTATAAGCGCCCGTAATCACCGAAATTCGTGGCACTGCCCATTCACCTCATAACACCGCAAGCTGTTTTTATCCAATCTCGCCTTTTCAGCTTCAGCGTCAAAAAACGAGCCGATAATTTCGTATATTATAATGTATAGTACTATTATAAATTATGATGTGGCAAATTATACGGCGAAATCGACATAAAACCACATCAATTATTATTATAACACATAATATATCACTTGTCAAGTAGTTTTTAGCCATAATATGCCAATTTATTGTATCTTGAAAAACGCGTACAAAATATTTAGCGCGGCAAAAGCTCCCGACTTTTTTGGTATTGTCGGGAGCCGAATTATTTATGAGAGCCGAATTATTTGCCGCAATCCTTGATTTGATTTTGATAAAAGTCGAGAAGCTCGCCGAAGCGCTGGAAATGCACTACTTCGCGCTCTCTCAAAAACTTTATGACCTCGTTAACATCGGGGTCGTCGGAAAGACGGAGAATATTGTCGTAGGTAGCTCTTGCTTTCTGTTCGGCGGCTAAGTCGTTCACCAAGTCGGCAACGGGGTCGCCCATCGACTGGATATACCCCGCCGTCCACGGGTGTCCGGCTGCGCTTGACGGAAAGATTGCACTACCGTGGTCGACATAATACGCGCCCGTGCCGTATTTATCAAAGCTTCGTGCGCCCTCTCCTTCGGTAAGCTGTGATACTATGCTTCCAATAATTTCCAAATGTGCTAGTTCTTCCGTACCTATATCCGTTAAAAGCGCCTTGCCGCGGTTGCATGGCATTGTAAACCGTTGTGAAAGGTAGGTAAGCGAAGCGGAAAGTTCGCCGTTTACGCCGCCGTATTGCGACAAGATCTGCGACGCCAAACGCGGATTTCTGTTTTTGATACAAACCGGTATCTGCGTTCTTTTCTCAAATACAAACATATTTCTCCCCCCTTATCACGACAACGGCGGAAATACGCCGTCGAGCCAATCCCAAGTGCCGTTTTTCCCCGCGCTCGTCGATGTCAGCGGATAGAACGTATCCTCAAACGTCGCCTTGCACGCCTTGTATTGACGAACAGCCTCGCGGAAAAGCTCCACTGCGCGAGTGTCGTCGGGGTGAGTATCCAGATAGAGCTTTAGATCTTGCGCCGTAAAATCCGCTTCCATTATCGCGCGGAGAAGTTCCTTGCACGAAACATCGTCGGATCTTGACATCTGCGCGGATTCTGGTGCTCCGGTTCTTCCGACAACGCGCAAATTGTCGGTCATGGGCGGTCTTGCCGCATTGGGGCAAGGACGGCGGTTCATATTATTTGCCATCGAAAAGCCCCCTTTCGTATTCCTCCATCGTAATGTCAAGCTCGGGGAAGATCGTTCCCACTCTCAGCGCCTTTGCGGGAGAGTGCAGCTTATCCATACGCTGATTGGGCACATAAGCATAGCCTACGCGCCAATTTGGTCTCATTATATCCATTACGGTTCCTCCTAAGTAACATTCGGAAATCGGGTCGTATCATAAAACGCGAACCGACTTCCGTATAGTCATACGGCGTTATTGCCGCTGTTAAATATTATGTATGTATATATAAATGTGTGAATTTACGCTGCTGTACGATACGCGTATCTCCGCGCCGCGAATACGCATTAATCCGATAACTCATATTTTACCGATTTGATAAATATACATAGTACAAGCAAAGGACGTCCTTAGTTCTTTGCTGAAATCCGCTGTAAGGAATGTATATTTATGATTGAAAAAAGGTACATAAAAAACACCGCGATCTTGTTCGCGGCTATGGCTGTCACAAAAATAGTGGGCGCGTTGTTCAAGATACCGCTGGCTAATCTGCTGGGCGGCACGGGAATGGGATATTTCTCAACGGCTTACGGATTGTATTCCCCAATCTTCGCGTTGACCGCCGCGGGAGTTCCCACCGTAATTATGAGAACTACCGCTCGCTGCGCCGCCGCGGGAAACGATCAATACGCGCTTGCTGTGCGGAAATACGCGCTTATTATGTTTTCAATTGTGGGAGCTATGGGCAGCGCGACGGTAGTTATCTTCGCAAAGCCTTTCGCCGAACACGTCGCCTGTTCGCCCGAAAGCGCGGCGGCGATAGTCTGCATAGCTCCCGCAGTGGCGTTTTGCTGTGCGGCTTCGGTTCTGCGAGGTTACCGCGAGGGACTTTCCGACGTTATGCCGTCAGCGGCGGCTTCGGTGGCGGAAGCGCTCTCCAGAGCCGTTTTCGGACTTGGGATATCCTACGCGGTAATTTTTTGGAGCAAAAGCGCTTTTCTAAGCGGCAGCCGGGTTTTCGGCAAGGACTGCGCCACTCTTGAAGAAGCGTACTCCGCAGCGCTGCCATACGCCGCAGCGGGAGCGATATTAGCCGTCAGCATAAGCGAACTTGCGGGACTTATCTCGCTTATCATCAATGAGAAAAGGCGCAAAAATGTTACGTCTATGCCGCCGCGCGGCACATATCGCCGCAGAAAGATTTGCCTTGACCTAATAAAAGACATTATCCCAATAGCGGCGTCCGCGCTTGCCGTAAACTGCGTTTCATTCGTCGACCTGATGACGGTAACGCGGACGCTTTCTTACTCTGCCGCAATAAATCCCGAATACTACAACGCGGCGTTCGGAGAGATCTTTGCGGCTTGCGGCGGCTTGGACGGATTGCCGAATTTTATGTACGGCAGCTACACGGGTATCGCCATGTCGCTGTTTATGATGATACCCTCGTTCGCGGGAATGACCGAAAAAACCGCCGCACCCGAGATAGCCGCCGCATGGGAACGAAAAGACGCCGACGCTCTGTCAAGAAAAATCGCCTTACAGTTGAGAGCCGGAACGCTTATCGCCGCCCCCGCCTGCTTCGGCGCGGCAGCTTTGGCAGAACCGCTTATGAATATACTTTACCGCTCACGAGCCGCCGAGGTTTCCGTTTGCCAAAAATCCTTTGTGATACTCTGCCTTGGCGGAATATTTATGGTGCTGTCTTCGGCGATGTTCGGAATTTTTCAGTCCATCGGAAAAGCGCACGTTCCGCTTATACTTATGACTGTCTCGGTTTTAGTGAAGCTTCTGCTGAACCCCGTCCTTATCTCCATTCCTCGGCTGAACATCTCGGGTGCCGCGCTTTCGAGCGTTATCGGTTATTTTATAATGACCGTAGGCAGCGCCGTTAAAATGCGAAAATCTCTTCCGCGTTCCGTTAATCTTACTGCTTCGGTTTTCCCCATAGTTCTATGCGGAATCGGCTGCGGTTTTTCGGCTCATCTGGTTTACGGGATACTCCGCGGCAAGCTCTCGACGATTTTAAACTGTGTAATATCGGTTTTGGCGGGCGCCGCCGTTTATTTTATACTGCTTATCATCGTAGGAGTCATTCGCGCGGGAGTATCGAAAAGTCATTCAGCTTCTGTTTGAGAGCAAATTATGTTACAAATTATAACGCAAAAGTAGTTTTTTCAATAATTAATTTTTAAATTTTTTATGCAATATTACTGATTTTTGCTGTAGATTTTCGTACAAACGGCATAATAAAGCGCAAAATTGAGGAAAAAATTAAAAAACCCCTTGCAAAAATGCGAAAAATGCGGTAAAATAAATATTGCAGAAACATAGTTAGGGAGGTTGAAGAGTGTTGGATTTTGAATTCAAAAACCGATACGGTATAGACGATCTGCTGAAAGTTATGCAAATTCTGCGCTCGGAGAACGGCTGTCCGTGGGATAAGGTTCAAACGCATGAAAGCATACGCACCGATCTTATCGAGGAATGTTACGAAGTCTGCGAGGGTATCGACCAAAACAGCCCCGAAATATTAAAAGAAGAACTGGGGGATCTGCTGCTGCAGATCGTCTTTCACACGCAGATAGAAGCCGAGCAAAAGCACTTCGATTTTCAGGACGTCTGCAACGATATCTGCCAAAAGCTGATATACAGACATCCGCACGTCTTTGGCGAGGGTGAGAAAAAAATAAAAGCCGACACCGAAGACGAGGTATTGAAAAACTGGGACGCGCTGAAGAAAGCGTCCAAAAACCAAGAAACATATACGGAAACGCTCGAAAGCGTACCCAAGACCTTCCCCGCCCTGCTTAGGGGCGAAAAGGTTTGCAAGCGCGC
>CANRFR010000095.1 GCA_947629945.1 uncultured Clostridia bacterium
GATGCACAGCGAAATTGCCACAACAATAACGGAAACGATAACGGTCATTATGACCATTGACGAATTAAGCGCGTCCGATTCCGCCGAGGACGTTCCCGAAAAGAACGCACCGACGATATTTCCGTTGATGTCTTCCATCGGCTGATAGCTTACATAATGATTTTGCCCGAGAATAACTGCCGTTCCGAAATACGGTTCGCCTTTATCGATAACTGTATTCTTTACTCCTTCCGCCATATCGGTGCCGACGGCACGTTGTCCGTTATCTGTAACCGTAGTAGCATACCGCGTGCTGCCGTTGAATATCGTAAGCTCATCATCGGTTTCTTCTTTAAGCTCGTCAAGCCAACTGTTCTCATTTAAATTCATTCCGACAACTATCGCGCCGTTGAACTCTCCGTCTCTAATAAACGGCAAAGCAGACTGTATCGTCAATCCCGCAGCGGAATCCGCAACAATACCCGCAAAGCCGTCGCCCACGGTGTTTACGGAAAAATCAGCCAAATCGTAGTTCTCACTCTTCCAAAACGCGTTGCCCTCCCTGTCAAACAGCGCGCAAAAATCACTTTCCGTCTTTTTTCGAGACATCCAAACCGCGTCAAGGTCGAACCCCTCATTTTGTGCGAGGGTCATCTGCATTATGTCTATAGTATCACCAAATCTATCCTGTTGCGACTGCATTTCACTCACAAGAACGTTCATACCTGTTTTCGCGTGAGTCAACATAAGAGAATCGGTGTGCGAAGCGGAACGAAAAATCGTTATAGTGCTCACTACGCCCACTGTCAATACGATACAAATAATAATTGCCAGAAGCAGTTTTCTTCCAATTCGGGAATTCATAACTCCGGTTTCCTTTCAAATTATTCCGTTAAATTGCTATAAAGTTTTACAATTTTACCGGTACTTTTATATATTTTACCATAATTTTATTAAAAAGTCAACAGAAAAAAATATATAACACACAAAAAAACTATTTTTATAAAAATTGCATAACGTACATAATCATATTGCCTATGTATTGTTAAAATTTAACGAACCGTATAAAATAACGGTTTTCGGCACAGTATACCAACCAGAACTTGTCTTAACAAGATATTGTGAGCGTGTTTTCGGCAAATTCTGTTTAACTATTCTGATGAGGAGCCTAATGAATTTATCCGCTAGTATTGAAAATGGTCTCATACGTCATTGCTCACCAACGCTTGCTTGTTTAAAAACGGCAAATTTGTTCGCGGTCGAGTGCAATTGCACCGAAGAGCTTGACGATATTATTCAAAAATGGAACGGACGCTTATCCGGCAAAGGCTTAACGATAATAAGGCTGAGCGAGAAAAACGACCGCTCACTTATTTATGTGTTCAGAGAAAACAAGCTTTTGCACGATCTGAATTGCCCGAAGATAAATGTTTTTCTGCGAAACAACGGCTATCCCGCAACGGACGTCGACTCGGCGATATCCACTCTTCGCACTCATCTAAACGAGCTTGACGAATTCCCGCATGAAATAGGTGTGTTTCTGGGTTATCCTATTGACGACGTGTTGGGATTTATCAGCAACAAAGGTCGAAACTACAAATGCTGCGGCTGTTGGAAAGTCTACAGAAACGAACGCGAGGCAGAAAAGACCTTCGCGCGTTTCAGAAAATGCGAAACGGTCTACATGAGGCTTTGGAAACAAGGATGGAGCGTTTTGCAGCTTACCGTGACCTCCTAACACATATTGCAGCGTAAAACAACGTTAAGGCTCCCGAGACAGCGTGAGATAAATATAACCAAAACGTGCGCGGCAGAGTACGCCGTCCGCATCGTCAAATCGGTTACCATGTGAAATCACTTCAATTTATCCAAAATAATAAACGAACCCCGTCAATGTAAAAATCGCGTGATTCTTACATCAACGAGGTTCTTTTCAATCTATAGCAATCCACGAAAATAACGCTGCATTTTATAATGCGAGGCGGAGCTTAAAATCACTAATGTTGCCATAATTGTGTGGATTGCTATAAACTCTGCAGAGCGCTCCCGCTGTACACATAACGTTTTGACAGTTGTCAAACAAACTATAACGATTCGGTTTTCCCAATCGTTACGGACTGCACGCGGCTATTGCAAAAGCGCGGTATTCGTCATATGACCGTTCCGCATGAAAAACTTGCCGACTCTTATTTAGAAACAATAATAATAAAGCTGTTGGTGTAGCCGAAGCCCAGATTGTCAAGCTTATCCTCAGCGCCTTTCATATTGTAAACCTCCTTTACAGCCTTAACTATCTCGGACTCGTCCGCTTCACCGTTCACATAACGTATCGCGATAACATCGCTTGCGGCGTCAAGCTGTGCGCCAAGTATCGTCTTGAATTTTTCAACACTGTCCGCGCAAAGACCGTTCGCTTCGTAATACTCTTTAGCGGAATCATCCACGGCGAACGATCCTACTGCGGTATCGATATCGTACAGCTTATCCTCGGTGTAGCCCGTCATAGCGAGATCGTCCTTGCCGGCTTCATAAAGGAAGAACGGTATTCCGCAATTTGCCGCGTTGTTGGTGCAGTCTGTCTGATACCACTCGCCGTCAAGTTTAACCGAACTCCATGCGTGAGGAAGATTTCCGTCGAGATAACCTGTTATGACCTTGCTTTCAACATCACACATACTGCAAAGCAGCTTATAAGACAGCGCGTAGGACTGGCAAACTCCCTTTTTGTCAACGATTATCCCGTATGCGTTGAAAGCGTCTTCATGGTCTTTCCAATCCGCATTCTTGGTGAAGTTATTCTCTTCGGCGGCTTTCACGGCCTCATCATCGTAAGCGGTGTTGTCATTGAAATAGTCGTAAATGGCACGGCACTTTTCCTCAGCCGACATTGAATCCTTAACAGTCTCGCCCACTATCTTCTCACCGGCGTTTTTGATTTCGGACTGCTTTTGCTTGATCTCGTCTTTATTGTAGCAATAATTTACGTTAAGCGAAAGCGTGCCGTAATCGTATTTGTAAGAGGTAACGCCTAAAACGTAAGGATTCTGATAATACACTTTCTGAAATACGTCCATAAGCGTATCGTACTGCTGCAAGTTCGGGAACGCTTCAAGCGATATGCTGCCGCTGCCTGCAGCAAGGTTTCTCGCGAGCCATTCCTCCTCGGCGCTGTCGGCAAATATGGCAAACTCGGTCGCTTCAACGTTGGCGTTGTCGCCGTTTTCAACGTGCTTTTCGGTATTTTCGATTTGACGCTCAACAAGAGTTTTATCGGAATCTCCCGGGTCAAGCGAGGGGACGCTTACAGGCTCACTCTGCGGCTCGCTCTCAGGCTCGGAGCTTTCGCCGCCGTCATCGGGAACGGGGTCGACATCTATAATTGTATCAACATCGTTATCGGGATTAAACTGAGTTTTATTGTCCGGATCCGCCTTTGTAGATGTGCCGGAAGAGTTTTTATCCGAAGAACCGCGCGGCAAGTCTCCCTCTTTGTAATCGTTGTAAAAGCCCGACTCCTTTGCTGTGATATCCATACTGCACACGCCTGTTATCGCCGTACCTTCAACGGAAAAACGAAACTCGGGATAATTCGTACCTAAAAGTGTTTTACCCCAATGGAACTTGTAGTTTACATTACGCTTGGTCGTCGAGCCGTCAATGTTGAGAACATCAACCGTCTGCGGCAAATCGCTTTCATCGGCAAATCGCTTCATCATCGGATCCTGCTCCTCAACGACCTCAAAGGGGAGTATAAGATCGGAGGTATTAACGATATTCGACAAACCGCTCTCCTTATCGCCGAATACGGCGGTCACAAAATATGAACCGTTTACATTGTAATTCTGTCCGAAGATATAATCCACGTCGTCTTCGTCGAGATCGTTGTGGTAGTGTATTCCCAAGCCGTGATCCTTGCCGGAGAAGTTGTCAAATTCCGTATCGGTCGCGTTGCCTGTCTTTATAAGGGAGCATTCACTGTGAACATCATAAGCCGATTCCGCGCCCGGAACGGGGATATTTTTTTCTCCCGTGCTGTGACTTTCGGGGCTTACGTTTCCGTACCAATAAATATTGTAGCCGGTCGCTCCCTCAACCGCGTCCCAAACGAGCCTAAATCTGCCTGTTGCGTCCACAACGCCCTTTACCGTAGGAATTCCCAGTTCATGTTTTACGGTAAACGGAATTACCGTCGGCTTTTCAAGCTTCGCAAAGCCCTCCGCTTCGGGATCACACCAAAGCGCTATGTAGTACATTGAGGCATTGCCCCAGACCTCAGTTTTGTTTTCAATCATTTCGCGATCCTCGGAATCCGTCGTAAGAACTCCGCCTATGGGTGAAACGCGCAGCAAATACGGATCGTCCTCGTCAAACAGGTTGGATGTGTAAAGCTTGCTGTCCTCCGTGCAGGCGGGGTCTGTGTGAACGCTTACCAAATCACACGGTTTTACGTTCTCATCGCTGTCCAGCCAATTGGATTTGAACTTAAATTCAAACGTCTCATTGGGCGCTACGTTGTAAAGCGGCATAATATCGTTGTTTTCGGAAGTTCCGTAAGCGTTTTTTATATCCGCAACGGAAATTGTCGCTCCATAATTTTTGACCGCTCCGCCGCTTGTGTTATTTGAAGTATTCGGGGAAGAGCTTGATGACGTCAACGATCCCAAAGAAGTTCCGTTTTGTTTTTCACACGCCGTAAGCATAGTCGTTAAAACCAGCGTGCTTGAAAGAATTATCGCAATTTTTTTGCTTTTCATATTTGTTCCTCCAAAAAATGTCTTGTTTTTCTGCTTTCATCAATAACACGTTTTAAATTTCAAAAAAGTTGCATATTTTTTTCGGAAAGTAATCGAGACATCCTTATTCATTTTAAAAATCGTTTCCGCGCCGCGGCGTGGAAACGAATGTTTTTATATTGTTCTTTAATAAAGAAATCAACGAAAACGATTGCGCCTGTGAATTTTTAAATTATCTCGAAATATTTTCCGTCCACCTGTAATACGTCGCCCGAAATAATGAATTTTACCACGTCCCCGTTTTCCAAAACCAGCATATAATGCTCGGCGCTTTGCGATGGAAGCATATCGGTTTCTTTGGCGTCTTTTATTTTTTTCGCAAGCTCTGCGCGCTGTTCTGCGCTAAGCTTCCCGCTGTCGTCAAACTTGTTTTCGCGGCTTTTGTAAACCGTCGAGTCACTTTTTTCAATCATCTCGGATAATTGCGTCGGCACAGAAACGCAGTCGTTGAAAACGGTTTTGTTTGCGAAAACACCCGTGCTGACGTTTATGGCGCTTTCATTGGTTTTTATTGGCAAAACAGACTTATCCGCACTGCGAACATTGATTATAACAACTGCTGCGGCGGCGGCCGCGCAAGCGGAAACCGTTGAAATAAACAGTGCGCGTTTTCTTTGACGAGCAATTATCTTTTGACGTTCCATTTTTTCCGCAAGATTATCGAGGAATTCTTTATCGGGAGTGATGTTACGCTGATATTCGCTGTATCGTTCTTTAATGTTCATGTATATTCCTCCTTTAAAATCTTCTTCAGCATATCTCGCGCCCTGCTTAGCTGCGAGCGCACCGTGGATTCCTTGGTTCCCGTAACTTTGGCTATCGCGGCTATCGGCATATCCTCGTAATAGAACAAATGTATCGGTATGCGATATTTTTCGGGAAGGCTTTTAACAGCGTAGTATATCTCGCTTTTTTCCTCTATTTCATAAGATTCGTCCGCCGCTTTCTCGGGCAGTTCTCCGATGTCAGCGGTATAGCGCTTGTGAGCGCTTTTCATAAAATCCTTTGAACAATTCACCGCAACCCGAATAAGCCACGCCTTACGGTGTTCTTCGTCTCTCCACTTCTTATCGGAGCTTATGTATTTCAAAAACACGTCCTGTGTAATATCCTCGGCGTCTGACCTGTTTTGAGTTCTGGAATAAGCTATACGGTACACCGTATCCGAATACAGTTCCAACAATTCTTTGGCGGGCAAATCCTGCCTGAATTCCGGCATTTTTAATCACCTCTGTTTGAAACACGATTTAAATTTCAAAAAAGCTGCAAAATTTTTAAAGAAACGCTGAATAAAAAGTTGTTTTGACTTTTTTCAGAAACTCTCGTGTCGTTTACTATAAATCGGCGGTTCCTTAACATTTCCGTAAAATACGGCAAAACCGCATATTGTACCGCAAGCATATTCTACACCGACGAATATTTAAGGGCACCTCTAAAAACCTTGTTTGAGCCAAAACGTGCGGTGCACGCCGTCTGCTGCGTCAAACCTCCTCGCAAGGCATACAGCCTTGCTTCGTCGGTTTTCCTTGCATACGGCGCACCCCACCCGTTTTTGCTTTTCAAACCGGTTTTTAGAGATACCCTTAAGAAAGTGCCGATCAAATCCAATGTGCAGTTTGCACACCACGATTTGATCAGCACTTCCTAAAATAATTAATCGCGGCTGCCCGCCGCGTATTGACCGCAGTTCACATCCAAAACCGTGCGGATAGGCTGTATCAGCGAATCCTCATACTGCGCTTTCCACTGCGGTTTCCACTGCATACTGCCGTCCTCTCCGATACTATCAACGGTGTCTCCGCTCACTATCGGGAAATCATTTTCAAACTGGTAACTCGCAATGTTGTAAACATAGTTCACAACGTGGTTAGGATTCATTCCGCGGAAGTGTACCTGAACGTCCGCGCCGCCGAAAACATAAAAGCCCAGCGTGTCAACGATCATATCATCGCTGCCGTTGATCGTGAAAAAACGCGCGTTTACGCAAAGTCTTATGTACCTGCCCGCAAGATCAAACTGCTTGCACTCCTCAAACTGCTCGGGAGTTGTCAGTTTACCGCTTGTCGTTAAGTAAATTGCGTCACAGGTCGGGTAGCACTTAAGAGCCGCGTCCACTTGCGCGAGAATCAACTCTGCCTGCTGCTTATGCGGCAGCACCGCACCGTACATGCTGAACACCCCGACCATGTACTTACATTCGTCAATCAGTTCCTTGCCGTCTTGTACATCCCAAAACTGACTTCTTGTGAAGTCGTCAATGTTGGCGGGATCGAACTCACACGGCGCCAAATAATCCGCCAAAACGGGTATCCCCTCGGGAGCGTCTTTAAATTTCGCAACATATTTAGGCACAGAAAACATCGGCATATCGGGCTTATCGGGCACGATGTTCTCAACCTTGCCCAAATGCTTTTCCAACTCTGCTTGAAGCGCTTTCGGATCGGGAGTTTCGGGCTTTTCGCGAAACAAAAGCTGAACTATCAGCATCTGATTGCGGTCGGGAACACGGTCAGCGGTATTTTGATCAAAAACCTTCTTTTCTTTTTTCATAACTTTACCCCTTTTAAGTTCTGTTGATAGATATGCAAACTATTCACAATCCGCAAAATCATTTGCTTGGATCGATAAATTCACGCGCGTCAACGCAGTAGACAACTCCAGATATAACCGTCAGCAGCGCCGAGAGATACAGCAGAATATCGCGGATAAACTGTGCCGCAACGCCTATCCAAAGCATAAGGTCGTCGTTCAGAAAACCGAGGAAAATTGAAATGACAATAGCGCCCATAGTAACAGCTGTTTTCACTTTGCCCCACATATTTGCGGGAATTACAGCTTTTTTCTCGGAAGACGCGGCAACCAAACGTATTCCCGACACGAGAAACTCCCGCGCCAAAATGACAAAAACCACCCACGCGTGCGTCCAGCCAAGCTCGACAAAGCAAACAAGCGCCGCCATAACGAGAATTTTATCCGCTAACGGGTCGAGAAACTTTCCAAAATCCGTCACCATATTGTATTTCCGAGCAATTTTACCGTCGAACAAATCCGTAATACTTGCAAGCGCAAAGAGTATCAGCGCCCATAAAAAGCGGTACGGAATAGCCTCAATGCTCATAAACAGCACAAAAAACGGCACGATTATCACGCGAAAAAGCGTTAGCTTATTAGCTAAATTCAAGTAAAATCACCTCTTGTTACAGCACTTCGCCAATCAAATTATTGTCAAGAACCTCGTTAAAGCGAACTTGTACAAATTCTCCAATAAACAGTTTTCTGTCCTTAGAAGCTGTAAAATAGATCATTCCGTCTATCTCGGGAGCAAACATCGCCGAACGTCCGAAATACAGCTCTGCGTAGCGGTCGAAGCCCTCAACGACGACTTCCGCTTCGTCGCCGATCATCGCTTCGTACATTTCCGCAACGCGCGTGTCCTGTTGCTCCTCAAGGATTTCCTTACGGTGCTCACGGACTTCCTCGTCCACCTGATTCGGCATTGCAGCAGCAATCGTGCCCTCTTCCTCCGAGTACGCGAAACACCCCATACGCTCGAAACGCATTTCTTGTGCAAATTCACCAAGAGCGTTGAACTGTTCCTCGGTCTCACCGGGGAAACCCGTGATAAAAGTCGTGCGAAGAGTTATCCCGGGAATACGCTCACGAAGCTTTGCCACAAGCGCTTTCAGCGAGTTTTCGTCGCCGTGGCGGTTCATTTTTTTGAGAAGCCCGCCGTCGCAGTGTTGGAGCGGGATATCGAGATATTTCACAATTTTATCTTGCTTTGCCATTGTATCTATCAATTCATCGGTAATTCGTTCGGGATAAGCGTACAAAATGCGTATCCACTTAAGTTTATCTATTTTGCACAACTCGTTCAGCAATTTTGCCAATGATAGTTCTCCGTACAAATCCATTCCGTAACGCGTCGTGTCCTGAGCGATAACGACGAGTTCTTTAACGCCGTCCTCGGCAAGCTTTCGCGCTTCCTCAACAATATTTTCAATGGGTCTGGAACGATATCTGCCGCGAATTTGCGGAATAGCGCAGTAGGTGCAGCAATTGTCACAGCCGTCCGCAATGCGAAGATACGCATAGTGCGGCAGCGTGGAAATGATACGCTTACCCTCCATTGAGTGCTGTTCCTTTTTACCGAAATAGCAAAGCTGTCCGGCGTGTTCCTTGGTCATTTCACCCAAAATTTCCGCGATCTTTTCATACTCGGCAATACCGACTATCGCGTCCACCTCGGGGTATTCGCGCAAAAATTCCTCTCTGTAACGTTCGCTGAGACAGCCCGTTACGACTATGTATTTTATTGTGCCCTCGTTTTTCAGTGTTATAAGCTCGTTAAGCCACTCGATTGCTTCTTCCTTTGCGGCGGTTATAAAGCCGCACGTATTCAGCAAAACGATATCCGACAGCCCCGGTTCTTCCGCGAACGCGTAACCCGCGTCGGCAAGCCGTGCCATCATTTGCTCCGCGTCAACCTGATTTTTCGCGCAGCCAAGCGACACAACCGCTACCTTCAATTTATTTTCACTCATAATCAATCCTCGTTATATACTTCGTCAAATTCACCAAAATCTTCGGCGTTTTGTATAAACGCGTCAATACACCGCTTTATGGAGCCGAAATCGTACCCGCGCCGCGCCAACGCCGCGATAGTTCTGCGGCGGTCGCCATAATCTTGAACTTTTGCGGAATACTTTTTTTCAATAAGCGTCAAAAGTTCCTCGTCAAGCTCATCCGTCGAAATATCGGCGAGTATGTTCTCGACCAACTCTCGGTCAAGCCCTCGGTACAGCATTTCAAGCCGCACGCGGCGAACTCCCCAGCGTTTGCGCCGTATCAAATACTCGGCGAGTTTCGGCGCGTATTCCTCGTCATTAATGTAACCCAGTTCGCTTACGTACTCCGCAGCTTCCTCGGCAACAACCGCGCCGTAGGTCTTTGTAAGTTTTTTTACAAGCTCCGCGCGACACATCAGCCGCTCTCCGAGCAGATACAGAGCGCGCTTTTTCGCCTTTCGCAGAACGTCCGCGCCCTGTATTTTTGAAAGTTCCGCGTAAGTCAGCCGCTGACCCTCTTCAAGCTCAAAGGTCTCGATAATCGAACTGTTTACGTAATATTTCCGCGCGCCGTCAAGCTCTATTTGCCATGTATCGCCCTTGTATTCGCAAAGTTCGGTAATCTCCATCACTCAATATCCTCTGTTGAAAACTCCGAAAAATCCTCTTCCTCAACCACTGCTTTTTTCTTACTGCGCTTTTTTGGCTTTTCCTCCGTCTTTGTCTCGGCGGATTCCTCGGACGAAGCGGCTGACGCTTCTGCCGTATCATCGGTCTGAGCGCCGTCGGGCGGTACGTCGGAGGGCGTATCCTCTCCGCTGTCACAGGGAATAAGGTCGGCGTTATTGGCGAAAACGTCGCGCACTTTTTTCTCTATCTCATCGCAGACTTCTTTGTTGTTCTGCAAAAAATCCTTGACTTTTTCCTTACCCTGACCTATTTTCATATCGTCGTAGCTGAACCACGAGCCGCTTTTCTTAAT
>CANRFR010000096.1 GCA_947629945.1 uncultured Clostridia bacterium
TTTGTTCTCGAAGTGTATATTCGGAGAACATTCAATGAAAGTTGGGGATAATATTTTCTTGGGGATAATATAAAAAGGACTGATATAGAATGGACCATTTGTTTAATAAGTTTCCATATATTAGTAACAGCTCTATCAGCAGTCAGAATTTAAAGAATGGAGGATAACAATGAAATTCACATTATACACGGCGAACTGCGCAGGCAGTCTGTCTAACAACATCTACCCTAACAAGCACATTGTAACAGACGAAAACTCTATGAAAGCGGCGGTAGAATTTGACCACGTAACCGCCGAGTATAAAAACAATCACCGCAGCAATTCGGATTTCATATCCGCAGATAATGTTCCGATGGATTGCGACAACGACCACTCTGACGACCCGAACGATTGGGTTACACCGCTTGAGGTCGCTATGGCTTTTCCGGGTGTGCTATTTATAGTTGTTTATAGCCGCAGCAATATGAAACTAAAAAACGGAAAGTCACCTCGACCGAGATTTCATGTGTACTTCCCAATTCCGCTGATAACAGATGCTGCTGCATATACCGCGTTAAAAAAGCGCATTGCTGCCGAGTTCCCGTATTTCGACAAGAATGCTCTCGACAGTGCAAGACTGCTTTTTGGTGTTCCCAATCCTCAGGTAGAAATTTTCAACGGCGATTTGTCTATAGTGGATTACCTTGATAATGCAGACTTTGAACGGTGGGATAATGACAGTTGTACTGTACCCGAGGGCAGCCGCAACAGCACGATGTCACATTATGCCGGGCGGATCATTAAGCGGCTCGGAAATACAGATGAAGCATATCAGCAGTTTCTTAAACAGGCTGAAAAATGCGACCCTCCGCTTGATGATTCGGAGCTTCAGACAATCTGGAACAGCGCCGTGAAGTTCGGTAAGAAAGTCGCAAAGCAGGACGGCTATATTCCTCCCGAGAAGTACAATTCGGGATTTAATCTGAAACCCGAAGATTACTCGGACATCGGACAGGCAAAAGTCCTCGCCCATGAGTATGGTGGCGAGCTTGTTTTCACTGACGCGACAGATTATATGCGCTATGACGGGGTGCGCTGGGCGGAGTCAAAGCAGCTTGCAGTTGGCGCTTGCGAGGAATTTCTCGACAAACAGCTTGACGAAGCCAAAACTGCTCTGGAAAAGGCGCAGCAGGCTCTTATTAAATCGGGCATTGACAAGGAAACCGTAATGACAGGCGGCAAAGCTCTGGAAAAGTCAATCGATGAAAACAGTGAGAAAGCCTTTGCAGAGTATATGATGGCGCTTGTGTATAAGTCTTTCGTTATGAAGCGCAGGGATATGAAGTATATCACTTCTGCGTTACAGGCGGCAAAGCCTATGCTGCTGCGGGATATTAAGGAGTTTGATTTGCAGGAATTTCTGCTTAACACTCCTGCTGCTACATACGATTTGCGAACAGGGACAAGCACGGAACATTCTGCTGATGACCTCATTACCAAAGTGACCGCCGTTTCTCCCGATGATGAGAATATGGATATCTGGATTGAAGCAGTGAACAGTTTTTTCTGCGGCGATGCGGAGCTTATCGAGTATGTTCAGCAGATAGTCGGGCTTGCGGCAATCGGAAAAGTGTATATGGAAGCGCTTATCATTTCCTACGGCGAAGGCAGGAACGGTAAATCCACATTCTGGAACACTATTGCGAGGGTTCTTGGTTCGTACAGCGGCAGTATATCCGCCGATGCCCTCACGGTTGGCTGTAAGCGAAATGTCAAGCCCGAGATGGCTGAACTTAAGGGAAAACGGCTTGTTATAGCGGCTGAACTTGAGGAGGGAATGCGGCTGAATACCTCGGTGGTAAAGCAGCTGTGTTCGACCGATGAAGTATCAGCAGAAAAGAAATACCGCGACCCGTTCAGATATACCCCTACCCACACGCTTGTACTGTATACCAACCATCTTCCGAGAGTCGGAGCTAATGACGAGGGTACTTGGAGAAGGCTTATCGTCATTCCCTTTAACGCGAAAATCGAGGGCAAAGCTGACATCAAAAATTATGCGGACTATCTTGCGGAAAAGGCGGGTGGAGCCGTGCTGTCGTGGATAATCGAAGGTGCGAAAAAGGTCATAGAACATAATTTTAAGTTGAGTATCCCGCAGTGCGTCAGTGATGCGATAAACCATTACCGCGAGAATAATGATTGGCTTTCTATGTTCATTGAGGACTGCTGCGAGGTAGACCCATCATATACGCAAAAGTCGGGCGAGCTTTATCAAGAGTATCGTGCCTACTGTGCGAGGACGGGCGAATACACGAGAAGCACCACAGATTTCTATACCGGACTTGATACCGCGGGGTTTGAAAAGCGCAAGTCAAAAACAGGTATCTTGGTTTATGGAATCCGCTTGAAATCTGACTTTATGGAGGGCTAAAAACAAAAAGGTGCAGGTCGGTGAAGGTCTTAGTATAAAACCCCCTTTAGGGCTGTTTTATTGACAAAAATACCTTAAAGAGAGTTTTATGAAATGAGGTTCACCGACCTGCACCATTGAGGATAAAGGAGCAACAAATGCGTGAAAAACAGATAGAACAGAAGCTGGTGCAAGCGGTCAGAAAAAAAGGCGGTCTGTGTTTGAAATTCGTTTCACCAAATTTTGATGGAATGCCGGACAGACTGATACTTCTCCCGAGCGGCAAGATTGCCTTTGCGGAACTGAAAGCCCCAGGCAAGAAACCCCGACCGTTACAAATCGCAAGGCATAAAACATTGATGAAACTCGGCTTTCGTGTGTATGTCATTGATAGTGCGGAACAGATAGGAGAGATTCTTGATGAAATACAATCCTCATGATTATCAGAAATATGCCGCCGATTTCATAATCACTCACCCTGTTTCAGCACTCCTGTTAGATATGGGTCTTGGCAAGACAAGCATTACTCTGACGGCGATAAACGACCTGCTTTTCGACAGGTTCGAGGTGCATAAAGTGCTTGTGGTTGCTCCGCTGCGTGTGGCTCGTGACACTTGGAGTGCCGAAATCGAAAAGTGGGAGCATTTGCGGAGTTTGCATTATAGCGTGGCAGTCGGAACGGAAACCGAGCGTCTTTCAGCACTTCGGAAACAGGCGGATATCTACATCATCAATCGTGAGAACATACAATGGCTTGTCGAGGAAAGCGGTATTCCTTTCGATTTCGATATGGCGGTGATTGATGAGCTGTCCTCTTTCAAAAACCATCAGTCGAAGCGGTTCAAGGCATTTATGAAAGTCAGACCGAAGCTGAAGCGAATAGTCGGTCTTACGGGAACTCCCGCCAGCAACGGCTTGATGGACTTATTCGCAGAGTTCAAGCTGTTGGATATGGGCGAACGACTAGGCAGGTTCATTGGGCAATACCGGAACGCATACTTTCAGCCCGACAAGCGAAACGGCATGGTGATTTACAGTTATAAGCCCTTACCCGATGCGGAACAGCGGATTTACGACAAAATCTCCGACATCACGATTTCCATGAAAGCCGCAGACCACCTCACAATGCCCGAACTTGTAAGCACGGAGTACACAGTTCAGCTTTCCGACAAGGAGCGTGAGAAATACGACCGTTTGAAAAAAGACCTTGTTCTTTCGACCGAAGACAACGAGGTCACCGCCGCAAATGCTGCATCGCTTTCAAATAAGCTGTCGCAGATGGCGAACGGAGCGGTGTATTCCGATGACGAGAGCGTAATCGAGATACACGAACGAAAGCTGGACGCTTTGGAGGATATAATCGAGAGCATGAACGGAAAACCGCTGCTTGTGGCTTACTGGTTTAAGCACGACCTCGAACGCATTAAAAAGCGTTTTGAAATCCGTGAAATAAAGTCAAGCCGAGATATTTCGGACTGGAACAGCGGGAAAATCCCGGTTGCGGTTATTCACCCTGCTTCTGCTGGACATGGATTGAACTTACAGAGCGGCGGGGCGGCTTTGGTGTGGTTCGGGCTTACATGGTCGCTTGAACTGTATCAGCAGACGAACGCAAGGCTCTGGCGGCAAGGTCAGACAGCCGATACGGTGGTAATTCAGCACATAATCGCCAAAGGCACTATTGACGAGCAGATTATGAAAGCTCTGAAAACCAAGGACACAACGCAAGCGGCTTTGATTGCCGCTGTGAAAGCAGATTTGGAGGTACATAAATGAACCCATACAAGGAACTCGCAAATGCCATAATCGTACAAGCAGTAAAAGATTATAGAGAGGCTCTCTGTCTTTTGGATATGAACCCGAACGATAAATCGGCACAGCACGATAAAAGGAGCATAGAACGCTTTTTTCATTCAAACTGGTTTTCTATTCTGACAGATCTGAACGGAGATTTGCTTCTTGAAAAGCTGAAAGAGGAGGTTTCGTTATGATAGCAAAGGAATTTCTGACAAGCGCATCTGAAATGAACCGACAGATACACTACAAGGAAATCGAACTGAAAAGCCTGCGGGATTTGGCAAGTGGTATATCCGGCTGCGGTTTCGGAGAGCGGCTTTCGGGAACAAGAAATACCGACCCGCCTTTTGTGAGGTACACGGACAAGGCTTTAGAGCTTGAAAAAGAAATCCAGAACGATAAGTGCAAACTGTCCGAACTTAAATACTCTATCGGCAAAGCGATTGATGATTTGGAAAACACAAACGAGCGTACTGTGCTTCGGTATAAGTATCTGATGTTCCTTTCGTGGAAAGAAATCAGTACAAAAATGGGGTATTCAAAAAGATGGGTAATAAAACTGCACGAAAAAGCCGTAGAGAATTTTTCTGAAAATTGGACACCCTAGTTCACAGCAGTTCACCCCTGTTCACCGTTGACACAGCCCACCTGTTGTGGTATGATATACTTAGAAAAATATACAGAGAGCCTTGTGGGTTTTATAACTCGCAGGGCTTTTTCTATGAGTAAAACGAGGTGCGATATGCCAAGAAAACCCAAACGCCCGTGCCGTTACCCCGCCTGTTCCAAACTGACAGACGGTGTGTACTGCGAAGAACATCAGCAGCTGATGAACACGCACTACAATCACTTCTCGCGTGGTTACGACAGCAACGAACGATACGGCAGAGAGTGGAGAAAAATCCGTAACAGATACATAACCGCTCACCCGCTGTGCGAAAGGTGCTTGGTTAACGGCAAGTATACCCCCGCCGACTTGGTTCATCACAAGAAACCGCTGTCAGACGGCGGGACGAATGATGAAAGCAACTTGATGTCGCTGTGCTATTCCTGTCATGAAATCATTCACGGTGGTAGGGGCGGTCAAAATCTCTAAAACAAAAATTCAAGGCAAGCGGCGCAGGGCTTCGTGTGCAAAAATTGAGGTTCAAACGGGGTATTAAACCAAATCATTTCAAGGACGGTGAAAGCCGCCTTTTTTCTTGTCTGACGGAGGTGACAAGCGTGGCGAAAGACGGCACAAACAGGGGCGGCAGACGGGTTCGTGCCGGAGATAAACCCGCTCCTGCCGCAGAGAAGAAGCAAAAAGGTCTGCCGGTAAAAATCATGAACAATGATGTACCAACGCTCGATACTGCCGAGCTTGAAGCGGTTGACCTGCCCGAGGGTGCGGTTCTGCAAGGTGTGGATATGCCCAAACCCGGCGAGTATCTTTCCGCTCGGCAGAAAAACGGAGTTCCGCTGGGCGCTGATGAAATTTTCAAGGAAACTTGGCTGTGGCTGAAACAGCGTAATTGCGAGAACCTTGTCAACAAGCGGCTTATCGAGGCTTACGCACAGGCTTTTGCAAGATACATTCAGTGCGAGGAAGCAATCAGCAATTACGGCTTGCTCGGCAAGCACCCTACAACGGGCGGTGTTATTGCTTCACCGTTTGTTCAGATGTCACAGCAATTTCAGAAGAGCGCAAACCTTATATGGTACGAAATCTACGACATCGTAAAAGAGAACTGCACCGAGCCTGTCGGTGATGATTTAAATGACACAATGGAGAAATTACTCCGTTCAAGGAAAGGATAACGTTATGCCTAAAGAAACAATCGAATTTTTCAAAGAACTGAAAAGCAACCGACCGAACCTCACCGCACAGCAGTACAAAACCATCAAGGGGCAAGCTGTCAAGGGCAACGTCACGGACGCTCGGAAAGGCTTGCACAAGGTTCTCAAAAGGAGGAACGGCAGATGAACACGACCAGCGAAATGCAGCTTATCCCGATAGATAAGCTCATACCATACGTCAACAATGCCCGAACGCACTCTGCGGAACAGTTGAACAAGCTGCGCTCCTCGCTTCGTGAGTTCGGGTTTATCAATCCCGTAATCATTGACAGGGATTTCAATGTTATTGCGGGTCACGGCAGAATTCTTGCTGCAAAGGCAGAGGGAATTTCCGATGTGCCTTGTGTGTTTGTGGACTACCTCACTCCCGCGCAGAAGAAAGCATATATAATTGCAGACAACCGAATGGCTCTCGATGCGGGTTGGGACGAGGAAATGCTGAAAGTCGAGATTGAAGCTCTGCAAGCGGAGGATTTCGACCTTGGTCTTACTGGTTTTGATGAAAAGGAACTCGCTTCGTTCTTCGGCGATGATACGGAAACCAAAGACGATGATTTCGATGTTGACGCGGAATTGGAAAAACCTTGCATTACGAAAGCGTGCGACCTTTGGCTGCTCGGTAATCACCGTCTTGTTTGTGGGGACAGCACCAAGCCCGAAACCTACGAACTCCTTATGGATGGAAAAAAGGCGAATCTCACGGTAACCGACCCGCCCTACAATGTCAACTACGAGGGTTCGGCGGGAAAAATCAAGAACGATAATCTTGAGAACGAGAAGTTCTATCAGTTTCTGTTAGACGCTTTCACCTGCATGGAAAAGGCTATGGCGAATGACGCAAGCATCTATGTTTTCCACGCAGATACAGAGGGATTGAATTTCAGAAAAGCGTTTGCAGACGCGGGTTTCTATCTGTCGGGAACGTGTATTTGGAAAAAGCAGTCGCTTGTTCTCGGGCGGTCACCGTATCAATGGCAGCATGAGCCATGCTTGTTCGGTTGGAAGAAAAACGGAAAACATCAATGGTACTCCGACCGCAAGCAGACCACGATTTGGGAGTTTGACAAGCCGAAGAAAAACGGCGACCACCCCACGATGAAGCCGGTTCCGCTTATCGCTTACCCTATCAAGAATTCAAGCATGAGCAACTGCATTGTTCTCGACCCGTTCGGCGGTTCGGGCAGTACGCTTATTGCGTGTGAGCAGACAAACCGAATTTGTCACACAATCGAACTTGACGAGAAATTCTGCGATGTTATCGTGAAGAGGTACATTGAGCAGGTTGGTTCTGCGGAAAATGTGTCTGTGGTGCGGGACGGTAAAACGATAGCTTTTTCTGAACTGGAGGTTGCCGATGAAGAATGAACTCACACTTGGCAGCCTGTTTGACGGCAGCGGAGGTTTTCCGCTCGGTGGACTGCTTGCAGGAATAAAACCGCTGTGGGCTTCGGAAATAGAACCGTTCGCCGTTCGGGTTACCACAAAGCGGTTACCGCAGATGAAGCATTACGGTGATGTTTCTGCATTGAACGGCGCGGAACTGCCGCCTGTGGATATAATCACGTTTGGCAGCCCATGCCAGGATATGAGCATTGCCGGAAAGCGTAGCGGCTTGGACGGTTCTCGCTCAAGCCTTTTCTATGAAGCTGTTCGGATTCTAAAAGAAATGAGGTGTGCGACTGATGGTGAATACCCCCGATTCTGCGTGTGGGAAAATGTCCCCGGAGCATTCAGTTCCAACAAGGGAGAGGACTTCCGCTGCGTCCTCGAAAGCCTGTGTCGGGTCAAGGACGAAAGCGTTTCTGTTCCTCGATGTGAGAAATGGTCAAACGCAGGAGAGATACTGGCAGACGGTTTCTCCCTCGCATGGAGAGTCCTCGATGCGCAATACTGGGGAGTCCCCCAGAGAAGAAAACGCATCTACCTTGTCGCAGATTTTTATGGCGAATGTGCCGGAAAAGTATTATTTGAGTCAGAAAGCGTGTCAGGGTATTCTGCGGAGAGCTTCCGCGCGTGGCAAAGAGCTGCCGCTGCTGCTGAAAGCGGCTCTGAAGCGACAAGCACGATCTGTTTGAACGACCAGGGCGGCAACAGAATGGACGTGACGGAGGAAGTCACTTGCACTCTCCGAGCCGAAGCGCACCACCCGCCTTGCGTGATGGATTCGGCGGCAGGAGCGTCCTGTGCGGGATTCTGTACGGAACACTCCGCAAATGCCCGTGGCATAGGCTATGAGAAAGAAACCTCGCCTACCCTCCGTGCCGGAACAGTCCCCGCGACTGTCTACGAGAATCACTCACAGGATACACGCTACACGGGACCGCTTGAAACCGCTCCGACCGTAAGTTCAACCTACGGTATGGGCGGTAACAATCAGCCGTTCGTTGTGGAAACTCCCTACACGCTGAAGATACGCAGTGGCTGTGAGGGTGGCGGCAAGGGTGCGTTGGTTCAGACAGATAAATCTGCCACGCTTTCTTGCAACAACGACCAGACCTTGTTTGTTCCGTTCGGAATATGCTCTGACGGGAGTAACTCGATGAAATCCGACAATCCCCACAGCGGGATTTATCACGCTGAAACAGCGCGAACCCTTGACGGCAACGGTGGCAACCCCTCTTGTAATCAGGGTGGTATCGCAGTGGTTTCGCTGCAGGGTTCGATGATAGGCAGAGCCGACAAGAACGGTCCGCAAGGCAGCGGCATTAACGAGGACGTTTCGTTCACGCTGAATGCCACCGATCGCCACGCTGTTGCTTTTTCGCAGGAAACCTACGACAAGTATGCCGAAAATGAAAAGTGCGGTGCGCTCCGAGCCTGCGGCGGTATGTACGGCGGGGGTTCGGAAACTCTTGTGTATAGCACAAGCAAGAATTCTTACCACACAGATGCGGAGGAGAATATCGCAAACACACTTGTGGCGACCGACTACAAAGACCCGCCCACCGTGAACTCTCCCGAGTACATAGTCCGCAGGCTCACTCCGACCGAGTGTGCTCGGCTGCAAGGTTTTCCAGACTGGTGGTGTTCCAATCTTGAAACGAACGAGCCGACCGATGATGAAATCAAGTTCTGGAGAGATGTCTTTGAAACACACCGCAAAATCGTGGGCGGCGCTGTCAAACCGAAATCCGAAAATCAGATTCGCACATGGCTGAAAAATCCCCACAGCGACTCTGCAGAATACAAGCTGTGGGGTAACGGAGTTTCATTGCCGATAGTTTTTTTCGTGCTTGCCGGGATAGCTTATTATGCGGCTGAAAGCGAATAATCACTTCTTTCTTGTCGGCTTAACATTTTCAGCCGGATCAATGTCCCCGGTAATTGCACCATGCTCCTTTTCAAAATCTTCAATTTCGTTTCTTATCAAAACAAGAATATGACTGTTGACGGAACGCCCCTGATAATCAGCAATATAGCCGATCTTATCAAGCATTTCCTGTTCGATTCTGATTGATACACTCTTGACTGCCATAAAAGAACACCTCTTATTTGGATATATTATGTGTTCATTTTAGCTGCTTTATATGTTAAAATGTTAAAAGTGAATATACCGTATATCTATAAAATTGGAGGGTTCTTTTATGAAAGTAGCAGTTATAGGTTCACGAGGTCTGACAGTAAATGATCTGGAAAAATATCTGCCGGAGGATACAACAGAGATAGTGTCCGGCGGTGCAAAGGGCATTGATGCCTGTGCGAGGGATTATGCTATGTCGCATGATATAAAGCTGACAGAGTTTTTGCCGGAATACAGCAGATACGGCAGAGGTGCTCCGCTGAAAAGAAATCTGCAAATCATCGAATATGCAGATGTGGTTATTGCTTTCTGGGATGGCAAGTCCAGAGGTACGAAGTATGTCATAGACAACTGCAAAAAGCATGGTGTACAGGTTGATGTACATATTTTCCCCTGATTTGTGTACTATGTAGATTTCCTTTTATATTGGCTGTGGTTGTTGACTTTCAGGCGAAAAAGAGTGATATATGTACTTACCAAAAAAGAGGAGGTACCCAAAATGAGGATTGAATTCAACAGAACAGGAGCAGAACGAAAAGCACTGGTAAAGGCAATCACAGAAATAACCGGAGCAGAAGCGGTGTACAAATTCATGCCGACCTGTGCTTACGAAATCAACTACTTTACCGTAACGAAGGACGGAGCACTGGAGTTTGACGAC
>CANRFR010000097.1 GCA_947629945.1 uncultured Clostridia bacterium
GTTTATTGGGAGCGGTGACGAGGATTCCGGAGAGGCGCTAAAGCCGAAATTAGTCGGCGGTGAGTACGACGCGGGCAGCGGAGAAAAGGTTCGTGCCGTGCTTCGGGAAACGTCATCTTCTTCGGATGACAGTTCGGAAAAGCTTGTGTTTTGCCCCAATTGCGGCACGCGTATGCAGCATGATCCGAATAAATGCGAAAAGTGCGGAATGGCGCTTGGAAACAGACCTAATGCCCCCGAATCCGCTTCAAGCGGTATTCCGTTGTTTAATACGGATTCCGATTCTTTTGGACCGGGCGGCTTCGTCGATTTTAACAACGATATCGGCGGCGCGGGCGGTATTTCCGAGAGCGACGCTGAACGAATTGATAATTTTGTGAATGGTGCAGCGGGCGTTGATCCCATGTTTAATAGCGAAAGCTTAGATTTTAAAGTTCAACCGACCCCGAGTGATTTCGCTCAGCTTACAGAGCAGCTTGCGAATTTCAGCGCGGGCGCTGCTATGCCGTCTATAGAGGATACGGAGAATACGCAGATCCGTCAAAAGGAGCCCGGAAAGGGCGAGGAACGCGAGGTCGTTGATTTCCTGATGAACGATGATCTGTCGGCGGAAACTGTTCCGATGTTCGACAACGGAATGCCTGTGCTCGGCGATTACTCAATGGAGGAAAATCCGAATTTGGATATCGACCTCGATCCGTATGCCTTTTTGAATACGTCAATGGACGATAACGATACGTCAATGGACGATAACGATATGAGCGGTGTCGGCTCGGAGGGCAAAGCGCCCGTTGCCGAGGTTTTTGAGAAACCCGTGGAAAAGGTGCCCGAAACGCCTGTGTTCAAGGCTTCGGAGAATCCTGTTGAAACGGCTCCCGAAACGCCCGAATTTAAAATTTCGGACAGACCCGCCGATAAAGTAAGCGAAAAGGCTGACGCGGAAAAAGAAAAGGCTTTCGGCGGCTTTGATGAAGAAAAAGTCGTTCCGCCGACAAATCCATTTGCGGAGGACGATGATTTTGTGCCCGAGGAAGCGCCGTTCATCGCCGAGACAGCCCCAATTATTGAGGAATTTCAGCCGCAAGCGCCTGTGAGATCTCAAAACGCGGCGTCCGTAAACAGGTCTCAAATCGGCAATGTCAAAAAGGACGGCGGCGAACGAGAACTGCCTGAGCCGCTGACCGCTGTCAAGCCCTCCGGCGGGAACGTTCCGCGCAGACCGATAAATGCTCACGGCACGTCAAATTATGGAACGCGTTCCGTTGCTGCTGCGGCTCAGACAAACAATCTTGTTCCTCCGCGTCCGATTACGCCGCAAGGTTTACGTCCGAATGTTCAACAGGCGTTTCCGACCGTGAAATGTCCGCTTTGCAGCAGACAAATGTCGCCGAACGACAAATTCTGTTCGTCTTGCGGAAGAGCGGTAAACGGAGAAGTCAATCCTCATCTCAGTGAGGTGCCGCGTCACGAGCCGATAGCTTCAAAGCTGAACTATCTGCCTATTTTTATTGCGGTCATTGTTGTGATAGCCGTTGTTATTATGATCGTTACTGCCGCAAACGCTCATGCGGTGGAGATTGTTCAAAACGAATCGCCTGAAAGTGTCGAGAGCTTTGGGGAAGCGGTTTGTACGCAAATTTCGGATTTTGATTTATTGTGAATAGTCGACAGCTGCCCCTTACAACAGGGGCGGCTGTCGATATGCTGTATAAGATCTTGCTATTAAAGCTTAATGGCACGTTTTTTGTATAAAATTTACGGTATATTTTCTATATAAAATTTTTTTAAAATTATTGACATTTTAAGGGAAATATGGTATTCTATAAGTATGGCGGTTTGGGTGCCTTGCGTGTGAATACGAAGCGGGAATGCCGAACCTTTACCTAATATAAACTTTATGGAAAGAGGTATAAAAATGGCGCGGGAACATATTAAAGAAATGAAAAGGTCAATAAAGGGCAAAATGCTTTTTATAACGGTCGCTTTGATGGTAATGCTGATTATCAGCGTCTCGCTGGGGTTGGTGTTTCAATCAAGTTATGCCGAAAAGAACGTAAAAAGTATGCTCGCCGATAATTTGAACGGCAGTTACGCGCTTCTCCAAAAGGGCATAAGCTACTTTGGAGACAGCGAGGAAGCGTTTACTCCGGAGGCATTGAATACTATTATTGCGGATAACTCTTGCGACACGGTCATTTTGGACGATTCCGGAAAGGTAATAGCTTCTTATTTAAAAGAAAGCGGCTCTGTTTTGTCCGATTATTCAAAATACGTTCAAGGAAGCGGACAGAGCACTTTTTACACAAAGGCTTCGGGCAACAAGGGTGAATACCGCTGTTATGCAGCCAAAGGTATCGAAAATTCCGATAACCTCACGCTGCTTATCGCCGCTCCCTCATCCGAATATTACAGCGGACTTATCGTGTCTTTCTGGGTAAGCGTTACGCTGGTGGTAGTCATGGCGGTTCTTGTGGTTCTGATCAACATTTTCCTCACAAGAGAGATCACAAATCCGATGAGCCTTATCCGCGACAAGATAACCGCGATGTCTCGGGGAGATCTTTCAAGCGATCACATCAAAATAAACACCGACGATGAGCTTGGCGTGCTTGCGTCCTCAGTAGACTTTTTATCGGACTACACAAGAGACATAATCGGAGATATACATTACACAGCCGATGAGATAGCCGGAGAGAACCTCTGCGTTAAGCCGAAAGCACAGTATAACGGTGACTTTTTGCCGATTAAGGATGCACTTGAGGAGATAGTTTCCTCTATGAAGACGGTTGTTGTGAACGTTGAGACGGCGGGCAAGGAGGTCAATCTCAGTTCTACGCAGATGTCGGCGAATTCCTCCGTATTAACTCAGGCGGCGAGCGAGGGTTCCGCGACGGTTATGGAACTTAGCGAAAGTTTGGACAGCGTTCACAAGCAGATAAACAACAGCGCGGAAAAAGCGGCGTTGGCGCGTGATATGACTGAGACATCCGTTTTGGTCATCAACGAGGGCAACGAAAAAATGTCGAGAATGTTGGACGCCATGCGTGAGATAAATTCCACGTCTTCCGAGATTGCGAACATAATTAAAACTATTCAGGATATTTCGTTTCAGACAAATATCCTATCTCTAAACGCGTCCATAGAAGCCGCGAGAGCTGGCGCAGCGGGCAAGGGATTTGCGGTAGTGGCGGGTGAGGTTGGAAATCTTGCCGGCAAAACTGCCGAAGCCGCAAAATCCACCACGGTTCTTATTGAGAAGTCGCTTAAAGCTGTTGAACATGGCATGGTCATAGCCAATGAGACCGCAGAAATGCTCGGCACAATTGTAAACAAGGCAACGGAATCGGCGAAGGTTGTTGAAGAAATAGCGCAGACCTCTACAGAGCAGGCGGAATCCCTCAAGCAAACGCTTGAAGGTATGAGCAGAATTTCCGCGTCGGTAGCGCAGGTAAATTCCGCGGCGGACGAGTGCTCGCGTTCTTCCTCTATGCTTGCCGAACAGTCGCAGATGCTGCAAAGCACGGTGGAGAAGTTTGTTTACGATGAGAGCAGTGCGCGCAGTACGGAAAGACCGGTAAGTGCCGCAAGCAGAGCCGGCGCGTCAAGCAGAGCCGTAAGTACGGCTGCGGCGGTCAATACTTCCAAGCCCGCACAAACGGCGAAGTCCTTGACCAAAACGGCGCCCAAAATTGAGCTGCCTGATGACGCTCCAAAATCGGAGTCTTCTAAGTCCATTCAAGCTAACAAGTCCGTTCAGACTTCCAAGCCCGCGCAGACTTCCAAGCCCGCACAGGCTCCCAAGCCCGCGCAGACCGCTAAGCCCGCACAGGCACCTAAGCCCGCACAGACCGCTAAGTCCGTTCAAACGACAAAACCCGCTGCGAGCACTGCCGCTAAACCGAGTGCGACGGCGGCTCAGACCGTTTCCAAACCCGCCGCGAAGTCGACGGTTAAAATCGTTCTTCCTGATGATGAGCCAACAGACGCAGTAAAGCCGGCGGCTTCCGCAGCTCCCAAATCTACGGCTTCCGCAGCTCCCAAACCCAAGGCTCCCGCAGCATCCAAGCCCAAGATATCTCTTCCCGATGACGATACAAGTTCCGCACCCGTTGGAAATGTCGTAAAGAAAGCGACTATGCAGCCCGTTAAACGCACGGTGAGAATGGATCCAAACAAATATTGATAAAGACGATGTTTTTTGGAGGAAGAAATGAGCGTAGAATGGAATGAATTCGGCTATTATAACGGATATCGTTGTTATCATATCACGCTGAAAAACAAAAGCGGCTACTCCGCGTCGTTTACGAATTTCGGAGCGGCGGTGTGTTCGTTGTGCGTACCCGACAATGAGGGCAATTTCGGCGATATTGTTTTGGGCTATGATACCCTTGAGGAATATGTAAAGGGCAGATGTTGTTTTGGAGCGGTCATCGGGCGTTTCGCGAACAGAATAGGCGGCGCAAAGTTCTCGCTGAACGGAAAGGAGTACCGTCTTTTCGCAAACGACAAGGGAAATACTCTGCACGGTGGTGAATTTGGTTTTCACAAGCGCGTTTGGTCGGTTGAGAAAATGCAGGACGGCGAGGAACCGTTCGTGCTGTTCGGCTATGTCAGTCCCGATGGAGAGGAACGGTTTCCGGGACTGCTCAACGTTACCGTAAAATACACTTTGTTGAGAAACGGACTGAGAATCGAATATTACGCTGTCTCAGGCAAAGATACTCCGCTTAATCTTACGAACCATTCCTATTTCAACCTTAAAGGCGCGGGGAACGGCGATGTTAAAGACCATATCGTAACACTGAACGCCAAGCAGTATACGCCCGTCGACGACAAGCTCATTCCCACGGGAGTGTCGGCTTACACTATGGGCACGCCGTTTGATTTCACATCTCCGAAAGCAGTTGGCGAGGAAATGGACAACGGCAGACTACCGGGCGGTTTCGACCACAATTTCATTTTGGGAAATGACAGGGAAAAGCGTACGGCCGCGTCGGTTTACGAAAGCTCCACGGGACGGCTTATGACGGTTGTCACCGATATGCCCGCAATGCAGATGTACATAGGCGCCGGCTTGAAAGACGAAAAGGGTAAGGGCGGCAAGGTCTACAAGCAATACGGCGGTCTGTGTCTTGAAACGCAGTTTTCTCCCGATTCGCCCAACAAACCGCAGTTTCCAAGCTGCATTTTAAAGGCGGGCGACAAGTTCAAATCGTCCACCGAGTACACGTTTGAGGTCAAGTGATCGTCGGATTTCGGCGTTTGGCTGAAAATATGAATAAACAAATTATTTACGGCAAACATAACTTAGAACCTGTCTTAACAAGACATTGCACGAATTTTTTTCGGTCAATTCTTTGAGGACAGGTTCTTAAAATTACGTTAAAGGAGAAATTTTCTATGAGAAAAATCACGGGCAGATTTCCCGACGCGTCCGAACTTTGCGACGTTCACTTTTACATTTATACCCCCAAAAAACCGAAAGCTGTTTTGATGTTGTCGCACGGAATGTGCGAATATATTGAGCGCTATGAGGAATTCGCGAAATTTCTCTGTGATAGGGGAATCGCATTTGCGGGTAACGACCATATCGGTCACGGAAATTCGATAAGCGACGATGAAATGCTCGGATTTTTTGGGCAAGAGCGCGGCTACATCAGTATGGTGTGCGATCTTCACCGAATGAAAAAGGTCTTGGACGAGAAGTTCCCGAACATTCCGCATTTTCTTATGGGTCACAGTATGGGCAGTTTTTTGGCGCGAATCTATCTGTCTAAGTATCGCGACCGTTGGAACGGCGCGATATTCACGGGTACGGCGGGCGGCTTGATGGGTTCCGCTCCTCTGCGGCAGGTCATGGACGGACTGGAGCGCAACCGCGGCGACTACTACCGTCCGAGAGTAGGTTCGGCGATATTCGAGGTCTTCAATCGAAAAATTGACGACCGCAGAACTCCCAACGACTGGCTCACGCGCGATGACAAAAACGTTGATAAGTACATTTCCGATCCGAAGTGCAACTTCACATTCACTGTTTCGGGATTCCGCGATTTGCTGAACGCGTTGCTTTGCAGCAACAGCAAGCCCGTTATCGAAAATACTCCCACGGATATTCCGCTGCTTTTTTTGAGCGGCACTATGGACGCTATCGGAGATTACGGCAAGGGTGTACGCAAGGCGGTTTCGAAATATGTTTTGCACGGCTGCGACGTGAATGTAAAAATGTACCGCGACGCTCGTCATGAACTTCTTTTTGAGCTTAACCGCGACGAGGTTATGCGGGATATTTACGATTTTATCAGCAAGAGGATCTGAATTGTCGTATATAAGAATATTCGGCGGACGTTGTGGCGTTCCGCCGAGTTTGATTTACGAGATAATTGTTTTCTGTTTTGCCTATAAAATCGCTATTCTTCTTGACAAAATCAAATATTTATTATATAATATTAGGTGAAGATGTATAAAAAACGTATTCGTCATAGGAACCGTTTTTTACAGTCGGAGGTAAAAAATCAAGAACGAGAGGATTTGTTTGCGATGGGTATAGAAATTCGGGAGCATCATAAGGATTATAAAAGATGGGCGTGGCAGATAAACGACTACGTTGACTTCTCCGAGGACATTACGATGTTTAAGCTTGACGCAAAGGATACAAGCTATGTTTTCGGAGTAATTGACGAGGGTTATCTTGTGCACGGATATTACGGGAAAAAGATAAGCGGAAATGATCTGACCTATCTTTTGCGTTTAGAGGAAAACCCTTGGGTTCCCAAAACCAATATGCGGGATAAGGGCTCGTTTATGGATCAGACGGCTTTTGAATATCCGTGCCACGGTATCGGAGATTACCGCGAGCCTTGCCTTATGGTCATGGACAACGACGGTATGACCGCGTGCGATCTGCGATACGTTTCACATAAAACGTATAAGGGCAAGCCCGCTTTGGAGGGTCTTCCCGCGACCTTTGCCGACGAGAACGAAGCGGAAACGCTCGAGGTCACCTGTGTGGACGAGCATACGGGGCTGGAAGCAGTGCTTGTTTACACCGTATTTAACGATTTGGATGTTATCACCAGAAGCGTCCGCCTTAAAAACACGGGAAATGCTCCGCTTGACGTCAAGAGAGTGCTGTCGATGTGCGTCGATTTTGATAACGACGGTTACGACCTTATCACGCTCAACGGAAGTTGGGCAAGAGAGCGCGTGATGGAGCGTTCGCCGCTTCATCACGGCAAGCAGGGTATAGATTCCGTAAAGGGCGAGTCCTCGCACCAGAATAACCCGTTTATGGCATTGGTTTCGCATAACGCCGATGAGGATATGGGAGAGGCGTACGGCTTCAATTTCGTTTACAGCGGCAATTTTTTTGCTCAAGCTGAGGTTACGCAGAACAAGTGCACAAGAGCGGTTATGGGAATAAACCACTTTGACTTCAACTGGCTTCTGGAACCGAACGAGGAATTTACGGCTCCCGAGGTCGTTATGGTGTACTCCGAATGTGGAATCGGAAAGATGTCACGCACGTTCCACGATCTGTATCGTCAGCACCTTATCCGCGGCGAATACAAGGACAAGCGCCGCCCGATACTCATTAACAACTGGGAAGCGACCTACTTCAATTTCGATACCGACAAGCTTATTGATATCGCTCGGGAAGCTTCGAAACTCGGAATTGAAATGCTTGTTATGGATGATGGTTGGTTCGGTCACCGCGATTCGGACAATAGTTCTCTCGGCGATTGGTTCGTATATGAAAAGAAGCTGCCGGGCGGCTTGAAAAAGCTGGTTGACGAGGTAAACAAGCTCGGTATGAAGTTCGGTATCTGGTTCGAGCCGGAGATGATCTCACCCGACAGCGAGCTGTACAAAAAGCACCCCGAATGGGCTATCCAAGTTCGCGGCAGAGAACTTACAATGTCGCGTGAGCAATATGTTCTCGACTACTCAAACAAAGAGGTGCGCGATTATATTTACCGCTTAATGAAAAATATTCTCGACAGCGCAAATATCGAGTACATCAAGTGGGATATGAACCGCCAGCTTACGGAGGTCGGTTCTTCATATCTGCCGAAAAACCGTCAGCGTGAGCTTTGGCACCGTTATGTGCTCGGCGTTTACGACTTGATGAACAGGCTCACTACCGACTATCCGCACATTCTTCTGGAGAACTGTTCGGGCGGCGGCGCGAGATTTGACCCCGGAATGCTTTACTACTCGCCGCAGATCTGGTGCTCCGACGACACCGACGCTATCGAGCGTTTGAAGATACAGCATGGCACGTCGATCTGCTATCCGCCGTCCGCGATGGGCGCGCACGTTTCCGATTGTCCGAACCACACCGTTGGACGCGTCACGCCGTTCAGTACGCGCGGGAACGTCGCAATGGTGGGAACTTTCGGATACGAGCTGGACGTAACAAAGATCCCGCAAGAGGACAGAGAAGCTATTCCCGGTCAGATTGCCGAGTTCAACAAATACAATCCGATTATCCGTACCGGAGATCAATTCCGCATAGGCAACATTTTCGAGGACAATATGTGGGACGCTTGGATATTTGTCGCGAAAGACAAGTCCGAGGCTGTGTTTACGTTTGTTCAGGTGCTTGGCAGACCCAATTACCGAAACAGACGCATAAAGCTTAAAGGTCTCGATGCCGACGCGCTCTACAAAGATATGGAAACGGGAGAAACGTACAGCGGCAGCGTTCTTATGAACGTTGGTATATTTGTACATCTCGACGGCGATTTCACGTCTAAGGTCGTGCATTTGATAAGGACATAATTGAGCGTTTCGGAGATGAAATAAGAACCTGTCTTCATAGGATTTGTGCGTGGATTTTCGAGCAAATTTTGTCGAGGACAAGGCAAAATCGCGACGAGAGCGCTTCTTTCCGGCGAGTAACGTTATCGGGTTTTAATGGAGCACCGATTAAATCGAATACACGAAGCGGACGGAAAGGCTCGAAAGCCGAAAAACGGAGTGATAAAATGGCATTGGACGTAAGAGAGTGGCTGCGTGTTTTAATGGCTTTTGGCTGTGGAAATTACGATATCTGGCGCTGTATCGACAAGGAGCGCCCCGAAGATAGCCTTGAAAAAATGCTTGAAGAAAGCGCTCCGAATAATCCGTATGTAAGCCGCTACAACAAAATAAGCTACGATGAGACCGAAGAATTATTGAAATTATGCGAAAAAAATCATATTGATGTTGTAACTTTTCAGAATGTCAATTATCCTCGTTTGTTGAAATGTATCGACAATCCTCCCGCAGTGATTTTTGTTTACGGACAAACAGACTGTTTCAACCAAAGCACACACGCGGCGATAGTCGGGGCAAGGGATTGCTGCGAATACTCACGAAAAGCGGCGTTTCGTTTCGCAAATGAGTTGGCGCTGAGGAATGTCGGTATTGTAAGCGGGTTCGCGAGAGGTATTGACAGCGCGGCGCATATCGGCGCTTTGAAAGCGGATGGAGTTACGATCGCCGTTTTGGGGTGTGGGATATTATGCGATTATCCAAGGGGAACAATGGGCTTTAAAAGAGATATAGCTAAAAAAGGCGCGGTAATATCGGAATTGTTCCCGAACGCTCCGGTGCATCCATTTAATTTTAAAATGAGAAACCGCTTGATAAGCGGCATAAGCAGCGCGGTCATAGTCGCGGAAGCGTCTGAAAAAAGCGGTTCGCTGAACACTGCGTCTCACGCCGCAGATCAGGGAAAAGATGTTTTCGTAATACCTCCCCGGTTTTTGGCGCTGGCGTCAAAGGAACCTGCCGCCATGCCGCAGGATACGTCCATCAGGGGAAGGATGATCGC
>CANRFR010000098.1 GCA_947629945.1 uncultured Clostridia bacterium
CCCTCGGCTCCCGTCATTTCGGCGAGCATATATTTTCCGCTCTGCTCGGCTGAAACAGCGCTCCATTTGCCGTCGACATAGATCCAGACATTGGACTTGCTCTTGCCGGGATTCAAGATACGAACGGGTACTTTGTCCGAGCCTCCGACATTAGTGTTTTTCAGCGTCAGCTTGTATATTTTGGCGTTTTTACCCGCGCCGACTGGTTTAGAAACGTTTTGTTCTTCAACGGACAGCTCCGCTTCGTCGGTAAAGCTGCCCGAAGCCAGCGCCAAAGCGAGCTTTCCGTCGGCTTCCGCGCTCTGCGTTATGGTGACGATATGCTTATATTCCGCTTCCACAACAACGTCCGAAAGTCTGCCGGTTTTGTCGAAATCGCTCCACGTGCCGTAATTGTCCTCTTTTTCGGGAACCTCGGGCAGCGATATCCTTGACAGATCCTGTCCGTAGGTAAACGGTATCTTTTGGATAAGTTCGCCGTCGGCGTTCAAAATAATATTGAACGTCAGCATTTCAACGGGCATATTTTCCGCCTTGGAGAATTTCTCAAATGAAATCGGTTCCGCTTTGCCCGCGTAGCTTATGCCGTCCACGCCCGCTGCGCCTGTATCTATAAAGAAGTTATCTTTAAGCGCGCCGTCCTCTTTAATACTTCCCGCAACGGCGCCCGTGAATTCTCCGTTTTCAATCATAGAAACTATTGAGTAACAACCGCTTACGCGGTTTGCGAAGCCCGCTATGCCGCCTACGTGCGAATCTCCCGAAAGGCGAGCTTTGGAGAAGCAGCTGCGCACGGACGCGTTTGAATAGCCCGCCGCGCCGCCGACATTATCCGAGCCGCTTACGTTGCCGTAGTTTTCGCAGCTTATCAGCGTGCCCAAGTCCATTCTTCCCGCAACGCCGCCCGCGCTGTCCTTTTTCGCGGTGACTTCGCCGTAATTCACGCAGCCCTGAAGCACGGATTTGGTCTCGTATCTCGCGCGGACGCTCAGCTTGCCTGTTACGTCGTCCTCGGGGTCGAGATCGTATTCGATAGCCATCGAGCCGGCAACTCCGCCTATATTGCGGTCGCCCTCAACCGCGCCCTTGTTGCGGCAGTCGGCTACTTTGCCCTCGCGCGTCGCGGTGATGTCCTCTTCCGAGGTATCTTGAATGTGGTCTTTCCACGAGAGATCCTCGGTGTCGTCCGCCGCCGCGTTTATCTCCTCAATAACGAGATCCGTTATAACGCCTATCTGCTGATTTACCGCTTTCAGTTTTTCAATAAATTCGCTGTTTTGGTCGTTAAGTTCTTCGGTAAGGCTGTCGGCTTGCTCGAACATTTTTGAAAGCGCGTCGAACAGATCGTCGCTGTCTTGGCGAACGCTTCCGCTTAACGGCTTGAACGGAGACCTGTTCGTACCCGAAAGACTTTCCATGGCTTTCGAGACGTGTCCCAGCGCCTGTTTGAACAGCGTTCCCGCATAAGAAGCGTGGTCGGCGGCGGTGCTCATCATTTCCAAGACCGTTCTTATCGAATCGTTTGCGGGGGTTACATCGTCGAACGCTTTGCGTACGCTTTCCAGAGCGCCTCGGAGATTTTCGGCGGCGTTTTCCGCTTCGCCGGCGGCGCCTTTTATTTCGTCTTTAGCGTTGTCGGCTTCGGCTTTGACGGTCGGCAGCGAATCGGCAATTTTTTGTATGGCTTCAACGCAGTCCGTCAATGCTTTTGACAGATCGTCGACATTTGTTTTGACGTCGTTTGACGAATATGCCCGTTCCGAAACCGATTCCTCGTTAAAAATGGATATTTCGGGCAGACTTACATCGGGCAAACTTACCTCGGGTAGGCTTACTTCGGGTAGACTTACTTCGGGTAAACTTGTTTCGGGTAAACTTACCTCGGGCAAGCTGTCCGGCAAACTCGTTTCGGGTAGACTTACCTCGGGCAAGCTGTCCGGCAAACTTGTTTCGGGGAGACTTACCTCGGGCAAGCTGTCCGGCAGACTTGTTTCGGGTAGACTTACCTCGGGAATTTTTTCCTCGATTTTCTTTATCCATTCATAGATATCATCTGTTTTTTCGGCAATCCGAGCGAGGTCGTTCAAGATTTCCGAGGAAGCGTCAATGGCTTTTTTAAGAGCCTCGACAGCTTCTTTAAACGCCTGAGCGTCGTCCTCTATAACGCTTGTTTGCAGCATATCCAAGGCGTTCTTTATCTGCGCCGCTATGTTTTTTATGTTTTCGGAACAGCTTTGCAGACCTTTTATTGCTTCTTCTAAGTCCGTCGAAACAATGTCCGCGGTATCGGGAATGTTTTTCAGCTCGTCAGCCGCTTGTGAAAGCAGCTCGGCGGCTTTGGAAAGTTCGCCGCCTATTTCGGAGAGGTCGTCTGCGGCGGGTTTTGCGATATCAATGGCGTTCAGAATATCCGCAGTAACCATATTTACGGCGTTTACGTTGTCGTTGACAAAATCGTCCAAACTGTTTGAGATATTCTGTACGCTGCTTTGAGCGGCGTCTGCGCTGCTCTTTATCTTTGTAAGGCTGTCGTGCGCCGTACCGTTTATGTTCTGCGCGCTGTCGAGAACGTCGTCCGTCATATCCGTGAGCTTTGAAAGCTCCGTGTGAAGTTCGTCCAGAAGTTCCTCGGAGGGCGTTATCGACAAATACGGCTCGGTTTGCCCCACAATGCCGCCGACTTCCTTTCTGCCGTTTATGCTTCCGTTGTTGAGACAGCCCGAGAGATAACCGCTTTGCCGCCCCGCGATACCGCCGACGTTATAGCCGACGTGCGGATAACCCACGTTTCCGTTGTTTTGGCAGCTTTGCACCACGCCGTCCGAATAGCCCGCTATACCGCCCGTATCCGAGGTGCTGTTCAGGAGACTATCTTCCCCGCCGCTCTCCGTTTCGCCGAGAAGCTTATCTATGTCGATATCCGTGACGGCGTTTTCCGAGCCGTTTTGCGTGAGGTTTATGCCCGCGTTGTTTTCGCAGTTTACGATAGAGCCGGAGTTGTTTCCCGCAACGCCGCCCGTGCCCGTTTTTCCGTGCACCGAGCCGGACGAGACGCAGGAGATCAGCTTGCCGTTTTCGGCGTTGCTGCCCGCTATGCCGCCAACGTTGCTCTCGCCGAAAATGCTTCCGTTGAATTTGCAGTTTTTCAGTGTGCCGAGGTTCATTCCCGCGATACCGCCGATGTTGTTCTGCGTGCCGACGGGAGCTACCGCTCCGCTGACGTTCAAGCTGTCGATTGTGCCGCCTTGCTCAACATAGCGGAAAAGTCCGAGACTCGAACCTTCTGCGGTTATTTTAAGTCCCGCGATTGTGTGTCCGTTGCCGTTGAATGTGCCGCCGAAAATCGGGATAGGCGAGAACTCATCGCCGTTTAAATTGATGTCCGCGGTCAGATTTACCGTTTTGCCCTTTGACCAACTGTCAAGCGAGCAGTTTTTCGCCAGCGTGAAAAGCTCTTCGGCGTTTGAAACGTTGATTACGCCGCTTTCGGCATACGCCGCCGAAATGCATTGCGGAGCGCAAAGCGAAGCCGCGAACGCGCCCGCCAGCACCGCCGCCGAGAACCGTTTAATCGTGAGTTTCATCCGTTCTCTCCTCCTCTTGCTCAATCTCAGCCGCGTTCGTTTCAAGCGCGGCATTCAGAGTGCCTCGTATAGTACCGCTGAAATCGCCGTCGACCATTCCCGAAACGTAGCCGCGCATATGTCCGTGAACGCGCATATTTCCGCTTAAAGACTGCATAGTAAGCTTGTGCTTCATCGTAATGGCGGTCTTTTCGATAATGGAGTCGCCCAACAGCAGAATTTGCGGCAGAATACCCATTACCAAGAATATCGAGATCAAGGTGCCGCGTCCAAGACAAACGCCGATAGACGATATCGCGGGGTTGGTTGACAGTATACCGATAAGCACGCCCGCGCTTGCAAGAATAGTGCCCGATGTAATAATGGTCGGGAAAGACTGGTTGAGCGCTTCAATTGTCGCTTTCTTGAGCGGCATTGTCTTTTTAAGCTCCACATAGCGGTTGGCGATGACGATGGCGTAATCGATGTTCGCGCCCATTTGAATGGAGCTTACGACTAAATAGCTCAGGAAGAACAGCGGATCGTCCTGTAAAAACGGGAACGAAAAGTTTATCCATACCGAGCCTTGAATTACCAAAATAAGCAGAACGGGAAGTCCCGACGATTTGAACGTGAATATCAAAACCATCACGACGAAAACGATCGTCAAAATGCCGATAAGCAGATTGTCCCCCGCGAACGACGTCGAAAGGTCGAGGTCGGAGGTGGAGTTTCCGACAAGCAGACACTCGTCCTCGCCGTAGTATTTCGCGGCGGTCTCGTGAAGTTTGCCGAGGAACTCGGTGGTTTCCTTACTTTCCTCGGGGAGATCGAGCGTCAGCACAAAGCGGCTGTAGTTCTCGCCCTTAAGCTGCTTCAAAGCGTCGGACAGCTGAACGTGAAGATCTTCTATCGTCTTTGTCATATCCGCGTCCAACGTCACATAGCCCTGCCGCATCTCATCATAAACGAACATAAACATATCCACAAGCGGCACGCCCAATTTATCCACGCCCGCAACCACCTGTCCGTAGTTCTCGCCGTTTATCGCGTAAGCCGAATAAAGCACTCGCGCCGCTTCTATATCGAGGTCGGCAAGCTCGGCGAATTGACGCGGCGTAAGTTTATCCGTCAGGACATAGCCGTCCATAGCCTCAACGTTCGCCAGCCCTAGAACGGTGTTCGTTTCGTCCATTTTTTCAAACTCGCGCAGCAGCCTGCCCTCTTTTTCGTAGTCGCCCGTCGGCACAAGCACCGCCAAAGTGTTTACCTTGCCGAAGCGGTCGTTCACGCGTTCGGTCGCTATCTGCGCTTCGTTTTTGCGCGCCGTGGTAAGATCGGTCATTCCGAAAGCGTAGGGGCAGAGGTTCGAGCATACGCAGCCCACGACTATAAGCACCAAAAAAATAGGCGGCATTATAAAGCGCGTTTTCACCGCGAATTTGCCCCAGCCCGTGATCTGCGGCACAAAGTTTTTATGGTGGGTCTTGTCGATAAGTCCGCTGAAGCTCATCAGCAGCCCCGGCATTAGCGTGAAAACGGCAAGAAGCGACAAAACGATTGCTTTCATAAGCACGAAGCCAAGGTCTTTGCCTATGCCGAATTTCATAAAGCACATAGCCCCCAAGCCCGAAAGCGTCGTAAGAGACGAGCCGGCTATCTCGGGAATGGCTTTGGAAAGCGCTATCACCACCGCGTCGTGCGCGTTCAGGCGCTCGCGTTCCTCGGTGTAGCGGTGACAGAGGATAATGGCGTAGTCGATGGCGAGCGCCAACTGCAAAATTACCGCAACGGAATTCGACACGAACGAGATCTCTCCAAACATAAAGTTCGTGCCCTTGTTCATAATAGCCGCCATTCCGAACGTCATCAGCATTACGGGGATCTCCATATAGGTTTGCGAGGTGAAAAGCAAAACCAGAAGAATGATGACAACGGCGATGACCATTACCACCTGTATCTCCGCGTTCAAAGAAGCGGACGCGTCGTCGCCCGTGTCGCCCGTGACATAGACGTCATAACCGTCCAGTATCTTCTTTACCTCGTCTAAGGCGTTAAGGCTCACCTCGTCCGCGGAGGTGCCGTCGTAGGTTATCGAGAAAAGCGCCGCGCCGTCCTTAAAGTAGTCCTCGGTGTTTTCAAACTTCAGTTCTTTAACGCCGTCAACGGCTCTTATTTCCTCCGCCAGCTTTTCCGCCTGTGCATAAGAAATGTTGTCCGCCATAATTCGGTTCGTGCCGAACGTTGTAAATTCTTCCTCCATTACGGTAAGTCCGCGCCGCGTTTCCGTGGAGGCGGGCAGATAACTTGTAAGGTCGTCGTTCACCCTTACCCAACCGCTCGAGAAAACGCAGAAAATCGCGAAACCTATGTACAGCAGGTAGAACGCCTTTCGCTTATCAACGATAAACGCGGCGATCCGTTCCATTGCGCTCGGTTTTGCGCTTACTTCGCTAACTTCGCTTGCTTCGCTGCTCAATCTTGCTCATCCTTTCTTGTTTTGTGCATTAAAAACGGCTTTGTAAAGCCGTTTTTTCGATAAATATAATTATACCACACTTGTGTAATATTGTCAAGGCATAAGGCGTATAAAATTTGTGCAATTTCATAAAATAATGAAACTGTTTTTTGTTTATAATTACAATCTACAAAGATAAAATTTTGCGGCGGAGCAAGAAGAAAATCGAATTCAAAGAGAAGACCTTGTACCAAAGAATTACTTACCGAGGAAAACAGACGCGGCTGTGGACTTTTCCAAAATCTATGAAATAGTTGAGGATTTGTATTTCAAAAAACTGTATAGATATCTACAATGAGCTGTTCGTCAGGTGTATCGACATAGTATTTCTCGAGCCCTTCAGCGCACTCGAAATTTCCGCTTTATCGCTTTGTTGAAGCTCAAGGTCATCCAATTTGGTAAGTTCAATATTGTGAATTGTCTCGGCTGTGGGACAGGCAATCAGCAGCAACATAATTGCTTATCTCAATGAAGTAGGACTTGATACAATTTCCGCATTAAGGGAAATATGTTCGAGAGATGTTGCAGAAAATAATGGTATCATCACATTTGAAAAAGCAATGCGCTTTCAGAATTCGGATGACGAATAATGCCAAAACTTATTTGCACAAGCCGTTACATCAAGAATTCAAAATCCAAGAACGCGGGAAATACCATAAAATATATTGGAACACGCGAGGGAGTTAAAAAGCTGTCGAACGGTTATGATAATTCTCCCGCTACACAGAAACAACACAGTTACAGCCGAAAGCCGTTAATTTCGTCTACGAGGTGAAATATGCTAATACCGATAATGTGGTAGTCGGCGAGGAAATTTACATCGTGAAAAGCGACGGTAAAACTATCGGAAAAAGGCTTCACAGCCACAAATTTGAAAAGGACATAGATTTCAACCTTTGCCAAAAATGTTTGCAAAGCAGCTATTTAAGATTTGAACTTAAAGGCAAAGGCGGTTGGTATCACTTTACGCCAAACGGTGATTGGTATTGATTAAATTCGCCAATGGCGAACTCGCAATAACTGCCTTACTCGAACTGAGCAAGGCGGTTTGATTATTCAAGAGATTCAGGTTTGTGGGTCGGCGTTTTGGCTTGAGCTTGTTCTTGAGAGTTTGATTCTGTCTTGTTTCACGGACTAGTTTGAGATGATCATCCAATGATAAACGGGGTTAATTTTTGACTTGCCTACGAATATCTTCCATATCAATTTGAATACCCATTTCCCTTAAAGATTGTACAAATTTGCATACTTTTAAATTTGTTTTATCAAGGAACGCTAATCCAATAGCAGCATTATCCTTATTGAGGATGAAAACCAAACCGTTGTTTTTGATGAAACTGTACGTATATTTTGAAAAAATATCGGTTGTCCCAGTTTTAGGAAGCTGCGAAAACGGTTCTATATATTGAGTAAAGATTTTATATTGATCATTGACGCATTCCATTGCTTATATTCCAAGCTCTTTTGGATTCCTAAAGCATTTTCTAAATATGGAAGCAAAACCTGTTCGTATCTTTGTGTTATTAGATTGTTATAAAAATCCTTGCGTGTTTGTGATATATATGGGATTCTATTAACCATTTCGGAGATTTGGCACAAGTCGTTTTTGGGAACTATTTTTTCAGTGCAAGATTTATGTTGTTGTTCGTTCCAGACATTAAAAAATCACGATAATTCAAGCGATTTCCCATATTATCCATAATTACAGACATAACATTTAACGCATTATCAGCAGTGATCTTCTCTGTAAGCTCATTATCCGCAAGCAGTGGCGACAATGAAGAACCGCAATCATAAACAGGTGCAATTTTAACTGTATCGCCATTTACAATGACTCCCCAATTACCGTTATGTCTATCGGTATTTCCGATCAATGCGTCAACGATAAATCTATCACAATATTCTTGAAACCCTCCAGCGGCATCAAAATTGTCTAATCTATTTAATAGCGCCTTAACTAAATCAAACGTTAAATTCGGCTTCTCGTCAAGAAATTCCAGATCAATATTTTCAGCCTCAAGAAGTTCATCGTCCGAGTTGCGAATATATTGACACGCACAAGCAATTTTTTCTTTTTCCGTTCTTTCGTCAAGATACACTCCCAATATAGTATTTTGAACTTCAAATCCCAATTTCTTAAAGATTTTGCAGCCGATATACTCCGAAACCGCATTGTTAATATATGAAACCTCACGTTTTTTCGCGAATTGGATCTGAAAATTTTAGCATATATTGATTACCATCATCCAATATAACGGTGCGTTTCTTTTCAGAACCACGATATACATTGAGTTTATTTCTTATTATATGCTCATTAAAATTTATAAACCCCGTTTTAAAAGTTCTGTTAATTCCTGCAGTTTATGGGGAGAAATTGTGTGGCAGGAACACTCTGCCTTCAGACCCGAATGTGCCATTTGAAATTTAGTTTTCATCATAGAACTAGTATCAATATTGGGCGAAAGCAAATAGGCTTTTTTTGCCTTATAAAAGTCCTGTATATCCTTAATTGTAGCAGGAAAGGAATTATACTTTTCAAATTCCTCGCAATCAGAATCAAACCACTCGGTATTTTCTATATCCATTGTTTTTCCTCCTATCAAACGTAATTCACCAAGCATATTATATCATAATATGAATATGCCGAAAAATTCAACCTTTTCTATAAAAGGGAGGACAAGACGTTTTATGTATACTATAATAACATAGAATATGTTGTGCTTGGACGGAGAACGAATCTCTTACAGTCATGATGGCAGAATTTATTTGTTGGCTGAAAGTCCCGTTAAAATATGCTCCAACAACATGAAGTCTTTCGAGATAGTTTTCTGAGCAAACAGACTGATCGTTCAAAACGCCAATTTGTCGTCAAAAAATATTGTTTTGCCTATTTCTTGTAATAGTGTTTAGTTTATGTTTGATTTCGGTGAAAAAAATATCCGAGACGGTGTTCCGCCTCGGATTGAAAATTATCTAGAGATGTCAAGAACGAGCTTAGGAAAATCAAATCATCATATATGCCCATATTTGCTCAGATATTGGCAAATACCGTATATTAAAATTATTCATCTAAAGTAGTTCTACGGTGAGATTTTTTGCTTCCAGCTTTGCAAGTGTCGATGAATCAATTTGCCCATCGCTGCGACAACCTTTTTTTAACTTTCCATGGACAAAAGCGAAGTAAAATCGCTGATCGCCGTGCCATAAATAAGGATTTCCTCAAGTTCCTTCAGCTCTGCTAGCTGGGAAATGTCCGTAACCTGTTTACAACCACCTAAAGATAGGTGGTTTAGGTTTTTGCATCCAATAAGAGGAGAAATATCGTTGACGGAACCGCATGACATCTCTAAAATGGTCAAGTTGCTGAGTGAGCCAATCGGTGATATATCTGCCAATTCCAAACTTGATATTGAAAGTTGTTCTAGAGCCTGTTCACATTAAAATTGCATCTAAAACCATAGCCAAAGAGATAACTGCAAGAAAAACGATATCAAGTTTATCGTATCGTGTAAACACCTTGCGGAAGCGCTTCAGGCGGCGAAAATATCTTTCGATTTCATTTCTGCGTTTGTATAATTCTTTGTCATAATCCCATGGTTCTTTTCTATTTCTCTTAGGTGGGACAACGGGAAT
>CANRFR010000099.1 GCA_947629945.1 uncultured Clostridia bacterium
ATTCATATGAATTCCCACCCTTTTGATATGGTATCGTTTCATATATTATATCACATGATCTGTAAAAAATCAAGAGGTTTTTCGATTTTCAGCACAGCTTCCCCAGAGTCTGTTTAGTATCTCTCAGTACGCAAATCGCTTGAGTCTTTTGCGTATTTCAAGATACTAAACAGGCTCTTAAAAAACAAAAAACGCGGCAGCCGAAACTTCGGCTGCCGCGCGTGTTCTCTATAATAAAGATTTATCGGTCAAACTACGCCGCCCTTGGAAATGTAAACAGGGAAGTCCGCGGAACCTGTAATAGTGCGGTTCTTGGTGATAGTGACGTCCTTATCGGCAACGGCGTTGATGAAGCTTGCCTTTTCCTCGATAACAGCGCCCTGCATTACAATGCTGTCCTTGACGATTGCTCCTTTGCCGACCTTAACGCCGCGGAACAGCACGGAGTTTTCAACAACGCCGTCGATTATGCAGCCATCGGCTATCAAAGAGGACTTAACGGAGCAGTCGATACCGTATTTCGCGGGAGCTACGTCGCGAACTTTCGTGTAAATCGGCGTCTCAAGCGAGAACACTTCGCGGGAGATCTCGCGGTTTTTCATATCCATTGTAGCCTTGTAATATGTCTTCATCGAATCGATTATCTCGAAATACTTCTCATACTTATAACCCATGACTTTGTAGTCGTGGAGCTTGTGCTGAAGAATATCGGTCTCAAAGCTGTAAAGGCTTCTGCACTCGCTCTCGCGTATAAGATCCTCGAGGAACTTGCGCTTCATCACGTAAATATTCAGCGCTACGTTCATCTCGCCGCTTATCGCGGGTCTTGCAAGGACGTCGTAAACGACGTTGTTTTCATCGACGTACAGAATAGTTTGCGCCTGAGCGCGCTCGGTATCGTAAACAACCTTGCCGTAAACACAGGTTATGTCCGCCTCGTTCTTCTCGTGGAAATCAATTATAGGCTTCATATCCATATTCGCGATAACATTGCTGTCCGTCATAACAACGTATTCCGCGTTGCTTTCGTGGATAAACTCGCTCGCACCGGCGAGAGCCTCCAGTCTGCCGCGATACATACCCGCGTTTTCTCTGCCGTAAGGCGGCAGAATATGCAGACCGCCGGTTTTTCTGGCGAGATCCCACTCGGAACCCATTCCGAGGTGGTTCATAAGCGAATAATAATTCTGCTTTGTAATTATTCCGACTTGAGTAATGCCCGAATTAACCATTCCCGAAAGCGGGAAATCTATCAGACGATACTTGCTGCCGAAAGGAACGCTTGCCATAGCTCTCGCCTTGGTAAGCTCGGGAAGGGTCTGTTCGTGCATATTGGCGAAAATCAAACCCAAAACGTTAGCCATACTTGCCATATCAAACAGTCCTCCTTCTTATATATCCTGACTTATCATAGCCTTTGGCGGAGCCACGGCTTTGTCCGAAACGTTTACGTGATGCCCGATAACGGCAACGCCCCACTGCGACTTGTCCTCGATAAGCTCGGGACGTTCGCCGATGTGCGCGCCCTCTCCGATAACGCAGTCCTCGCCGACTATCGCGTACTCGATAACAGCGCCTTTTTTGATAACGGAGTTCGGCATTATGATAGAATCGCGTACTATCGCGCCCTCTTCAACGGTAACTCCCGCAAACAGAACGGAGAAGTCTATCATTCCGTTTATCTCGCAGCCCTCGGCTATCATCGAGTTCTCAATTCTCGATTGAGGACCCGCGTAGTGCGGCGGCATAACGGGGTTGCGTGAGTATATTTTCCAGCTGTCGTCAAGCAAGTCGAGCGGCACGTTCGGGTCGAGAACGTCCATATTCGCTTCCCAAAGAGAATCGATAGTTCCCACGTCTTTCCAGTAGCCGTCGAAATGGTATGCCACCATCTTCTCCTTGTTGTCGAGCATTGCGGGGATTATGTTCTTGCCGAAGTCTTTTGTAGCGCCCTCGTCGTTTTCGTTGTCGATAAGGTATTTGCGGAGCTTCTGCCAACTGAATACATAGATACCCATAGAAGCAAGATTGGATTTCGGCTCTTTGGGTTTCTCGGCAAATTCGGTGATAGTTCCGTTCTCATCGGCGGTCATAATTCCGAAGCGCGGAGCCTCCTCCCACGGAACTTCAAGCACGGCAATGGTTGCGTCCGCGTTCTTTTCCTTGTGGAAATCCACCATTTTCGCGTAATCCATTTTGTAAATATGGTCGCCTGAGAGTATCACGACATATTCCGGGCTGTACCTGTCAATAAATCCGATATTCTGATAGATAGCGTTCGCCGTACCCGAATACCAACTCTTTCCGTTAGCTGTTTCGTAAGGCGGCAGAACGTGCACGCCGCCGTGCGCTCTGTCCAAGCCCCAAGGCTGTCCGTTGCCGATATACTCGTTGAGCACCATCGGCTGATACTGCGTGAGTACGCCCACTGTATCAATACCCGAATTAACACAGTTTGAGAGCGGGAAATCAATTATACGGTACTTTCCGCCGTAAGGCACAGCGGGCTTTGCCATATCCTGAGTAAGCGCGTAAAGTCTGCTGCCTTGACCGCCCGCAAGCAGCATGGCAACACACTCTTTTTTAATGTGGTTCATTCCTATATCCTCCTTATTTAAATAATTTCAAAATCTTGAGTTTGAAACTCGCAGCGCTTCAAACTCAAGACCGATCAAAATTTTACTTCGTAAAACCTCGACGCTTTTTTGAAATTTATGCCTCGCCGCAGCGCGGCAATAAGCTTTGAATTTCGCTTTAAAAAGCTGCTTTGGATCCTGTCGCTTCCGACCCATTCGCTTCAATAGTGAAGTAGTTTTTCACCCCACATTTCGGGAAAATAAGCGCTTCTGAAAAATTTTTTCCGTCCGTTTATCTTTTGCGCTTTTTCTTTGATCTGTTCTGAGGCTTATGCGCGGGCTTAGACGGCTGCGGCGCCGTTTTCGGAGTATCGGCGGGTTGTGTTTCCGTCTTTACAATATCCGACGCGTCTGCCGGCGATTCCGCTGCCGCACCGTTTGGCTCTTCCGTTTCCGCACTGTCTGCCGATTCCGCTTTAGGCTCTTCCTTTACATTATCATTCGCTTCGGAAACAGCTTCAGGCTCGGTCTTGACTTCTTTTTCCACCTCTGCCTTTATCTCGATTTCGGGAGCGTGCGGGTCTCGAATATTGCGCGGCTTCAGGAATATCGCCGACATCGGAGGGATATCTAGCGCTATTCTGTACTGCTCGTCGTGCATAGGCTGCTCTTTGGCGGTAACGGTGCCGTTCGATATACCCGTGCCGCCGAACTCCACCGCGTCGCTTGTGAAAACTTCCTCATAGTCCGCAAAATACGGAACGCCTATTTCATAGATCTCATGGCGAACAGGCTGGAAGTTGCAAACCACAATGATCTCGTCCTTGTTTTTCGCAATTCGTCTGAACGCGATAACGGAATTTCGACTGTCCTCCGCGGATATCCAATGGAAACCTTCCCAGCTTGTATCGCACTCCCACAACGCGGGATTTTCCTTGTAAAACTTATTTATCGCCTTGACATACTGATGATACTTGTAATGCGGCTCGAATTCCAAAACTTCCCAATCAAGCTGCGTCTGGAAATTCCACTCCTTGTACTGGGCAAACTCCTGCCCCATAAACATCAACTTCTTGCCGGGGTGCGCCATCATATAGCCGAGGAATGTTCTCATTGAGTTAAAGCGGTACTCTCTCGGACCGCCCATTTTGTCGAGCATCGAGCACTTGCCGTAAACGACCTCGTCGTGGCTTATCGGAAGCACGAAATTCTCGGAAAACGCATAATAGAACGAGAAAGTGACGAGATTGTGGTTATACGGACGTCCGAGCGGATCCATGCTCATATAACGGAGCATATCGTTCATCCATCCCATATTCCACTTGAAGTTGAAGCCCAATCCTCCGATATCGGCGGGCTTGGTCACCATAGGCCACGCGGTGCTTTCCTCGGCTATCATAAGGATATTCGGGTGCTCCTTGAACACAGCCGCGTTAAGCTTCTGCAAAAACGCTATTGCTTCAATATTCTCCTTGCCGCCCTTGTTATTGGGACGCCACTCTCCGTCGCGTCTGTCGTAATCAAGATAAAGCATAGAAGCCACAGCGTCCACGCGCAGACCGTCGATGTGATACTTATCTATCCAGTAATTAGCGTTGGAAACGAGGAAGCTCTGCACCTCGGCAAGCCCCCAGTTGAACACGTTCGTGCCCCAGCTCTTATGCTCACGCTTGTACGGGTCGTCGTATTCGTAACAGTAGTCGCCGTCCCATTCGTAAAGACCCGCCGCGTCTTTGGGGAAATGCGCGGGCACCCAGTCCATAATAACTCCGATATCGGCTTGATGGCACTTGTCTATGAAATACATAAAGTCGTGCGGAGTTCCAAAACGCGACGTCGGCGCGAAATAGCCTATCTGCTGATAGCCCCACGAACCGTCAAACGGATACTCTCCAATCGGCATAAGCTCGATATGCGTGTAGCCCATTTCCTTGATGTAAGGGATAAGCTCATCGGCAAGCATTTTGTAGCTCAGAAAATTCTCTCCGTTATGCTTCCAAGACCCCGCGTTCAATTCGTAGATGTTTATCGGGCTTTCATAGACATTGGTTTTCGCCATTTTTGCCCGGAATTTTGCGTCGCCCCAATTATATCCCTCGATATCGTAGAATTTTGTGGCAGTGTTTGGGCGCAGCTCCATGTGATAGCCGTAAGGGTCTGCTTTGAGCTTGATAAGTCCGTCGGGAGCCTCCACGCTGTACTTGTAGTTGTCATATTGCTTGATACCCTCAACGAACAACTCCCAGATACCCGCGTCGCTTATCTTGTTCATAGCGTGCCGCGTTCTGTCCCAGTGGTTGAAATCGCCCACCACGCTGACGGATCTCGCGTGCGGAGCCCAGCATCTGAAAATGACGCCCTGTTTTCCGTCCGCGGTTTCTTTGTGCGATCCGAAAAATTCGTAAGCGTGCGAGTTTTCGCCCAAGTGAAATAAATACAGCGGCACGTTGTATTTTTCGGGAACATCGATTGCCATTTTAAAATACCTCCCACTTAACAGTTGACAGTTGATAGTTTTTTTCGGCTGAACGCAAATATACTTTCGGTATTGCGGGTTGTGCAAAAGTCTGCCGTTCTCCCTGCCCCGGACGCGGAGAACGGCGTTAAAACGATCTCTTGTTTTAACGCGCGGTCAAATCTTCCACACAAGCCCTTATACTTACAATATTTGTCAGCCCGATGTAAAAACACGTTGCGGCGTTTTTGATAGCTTAAAACTTCCGCTCTGTATTTTCGTTACTATTATTGTAACATATATGTCAAAAATTTGCAAGTGGTTTGTTGGTTTTTTATGATTTTTCACATTTTTATTTTATTCGTTTGTGAAGAATGCACAACAGACGCAATGTAATTTGCAAGAAAACGTTTACACGAACAAATTTAGCATACATTTTTCACCGATTTAGGTTATTTTTTTCACCTCGGTTTCGAAAATTTAGTGTTTTTGCACAAATGAGATTTTACCTAAATATAGCTTACAAAGCAGCTCCGAACAATAAGTCGGGGAAAACAATTGACAGTTATGCTGCGAACTTCGCGTGAAGATTTAAATATGCGCCGCGCAGCGGCGCACCTTAATTGTCAACTGTACATTGTACACTGTCAATTAAGAAAACAGCCGTCAGCCGACTATCGCGGCAATAACGCTTATGTCGTCGTCTCTGCCGCCTTTGCCGCCGCGCGCCGCCTTTGCAATACGCTCGGAAAGCTCGGAGGGGTCGGAAACTCTCGAAAGCTCCCGCGTCAGCCATTGCTCGTCGGGAGCCGCGCCGTCCGTCATCATCAGAATAATGTCGCCTTTCCGCACGACGAATCTTTGCGCGGGTACGGTAAGCTTTCCGCCCGTGCCTGCGGGCGGCGAGGACAACGACGCGCGTATAAGACGGTCGTCGGATTTTATGTAGGTTGTCGCCGCGCCCGCTTTGTAAACGGCACATTCGCCGCTGTTGAGGTCTATTTTGCAGATGTCGAGCGTGGCAAAGCTTTCGTCGGCGCTTTTGACCATCAGAACCGTGTTTACGGTCTCAAGCGCGGCGGAGAGCGCAATTCCGCTTTTCAGCAGCTTGGACATCACCGAACAAGCCATAGTGGAATCCACTCTCGCGCGGCTGCCCGTACCCATACCGTCGGAAAGTATCACATACAAAGCGCCGTCCGCGCCCGTAAAACATTCATAGCAGTCGCCGCAGACGGTGTTTTCGCCGCGCGCGACCTGATACGCGCCGATCTTCGCGGAAAGCCGTGTGCGCTCGATAGAGGATATGCGAAAACGCTCGCCGGAACCGCCGATCTCGGGCAATTCAAGTTCACAGCCAATGGCGCTTGACAGCAGAGAACCGAGATATTCGCGCGTGACGCAAGGTTCGGTTGCCCCGTAAGCCTCAAAACGCGTTTTGCCGTTTTTGCCGCGCATAACGAACGCCCGGGCTTTCACAACGCCGTTTTTTTTCAAAACGCGCTCGGCGCGTTCCTCGGCGGAGCGGTCACGGTCGTCGGAGAGCGATTCGGTGTTGAGTTCTCCCATATCGCGCAGGATATCGCGCACGCCGCTAAGATTGTCGGTGTAAATTCGGCGCAGTTCGCGAACGCGGCGTTCGTCTGCCATTGCGGAAACATAACGCGAATATTCCGCGCCGACAGCCTTTATAACCGCCGTGCGGTTTACGCATAACTCGGCGCAGTCGGGCGACATCGAGAACTCGGTAAGCTCGAAGCCCGTGCGAAGCTGCTCCACAAGGCGATTAAATTCTTTGCGGAACCGCTCGTATTCTCTGCCCCAGCACACCATCGAATTCGGACAGGAACGGCACGCGCGGTCGGCGGCGCGGTCGGCGATGTCCGCGGGGGAGAGCGCGTACTTTTTATCCAGCACGTCCGCCGCCGCCGAAATGCCGCTGCCAATGCCCGCGATAGCGTCTGCGGCAAAGTTTAGGCGCTCGGTGATGACAGCCGCCACGCTCTTGTCGGAAAACGTGCTTGTTCCCTCGCGCAGTCTCTCCAATGGCAAAGCCGCGAAGAGCGCTCCGGAAACGGCGGCTTCAACAAGTATCCGCCAGCCGCCCTCGTCAACGTTCGCCGTCAGCATACCCGCAGCGGAGAAAAACACGAAGCCCAACGCGCGAACTATCTTTCCGCGCCGCGCGAACGTTCCGCTTGCAAAGGCGGCTATAGCCAACACCGCCGCTCCCGCGCCCGTTTTAGCGCCCGACGCCGAAAGGCACACTCCGCACAGCGCGGACAACACCACGGCGGAACCGAAGATGCTTTTGCGTTCCGTAAGTTCCAGCGCGGCAAATCCCAAGATAACTCTGCCGAGGTTTATGTATCGGTAGTCCAGACCGCCCAGCGCCATAAAAACCAAGGCGCACGCAACGCACATTGCCGCCGCGGACTTCGGATCGGCGCCGATATCCCCAAGGGAAACGCGATTTTCCGCGTTTCCGTAAAGGGACGACACGCACGCCGCAAAAATTCCCGCCGCTGCAGCCGCCACTATCACCGAGAGCAGTTCGGAAGCGTTGGAGGTATCCGACACTCTTGAAAAGAACACTGCCGCAGCAGCCGCAACACAGCGCTCCGCTTTACGCAGAGTTTTGTTTCCGAAGTCGGGAAGCACCCGCGCCGCCAGGACTATCCCGAGCGCTCCCAACCTCGAAAATGCTGCGGGAAAGCCGTGCAGAATAGCCCCCAGAACCCCGCCCGCCATTGCCCCGATAAATACCGAGCCGTCAAGTCCCGCCGCCAGAGCCGCCGCGCAGGGCGCCGCCGAAAACGTGCCTCCGCCCGGTTCCATAAGCAGGGCAAGCAAGCCAAACGCCGCCGCTTTCAAAGGGAACGACTTTTTTCCCGTTGTTCGTCGCGCTCGCTTTTTTAGAATGGCCGCTTTCTCAGTCATAATTTTCAACTTCCTTTCCGTTAAACGGTTAAGTTTATTTTACCATTTTACGGACGAAAACTCTGTCAAACAACGGTGGGGATTTATATACAATAAAGAGAAAGCGTGGTTTTTTGTCGCGGATAATTGACAATAACGATGATTTGTGTTATAATAAACGTATGAGTTTTTTGTTTATAGTTATATTTGAAGAAAGGATAGAGAGTTATGGATAATAAACCGCGCGTTGACAAGATAAATTACTACCTTGACATTTCGCAGACGGTCGCGGAACGCGCGACGTGTCTGCGGCGCAAATTCGGCGCTATCATAGTAAACAACGACGAAATAATCTCAACGGGCTACGTCGGCGCTCCGCGCGGGCGCGTAAACTGTTCGGACTTAGGGCACTGTATGCGCGAAAAGCTGAATATTCCGAAAGGACAGCGCTATGAGCTGTGCCGTTCCGTACATGCCGAAGCGAACTGCATAATCTCCGCGCCGCGCACGCTGATGATAGGCTCAACGCTGTACTTAGCCTGTCTGGACGCTAAAACAGGCGAACTTTACGGCGACGTTGAACCATGCTCAATGTGCAAGCGCCTGATAATTAACGCGGGGATAGCTCAAGTGATAGTCCGCACCACGCCGAGCGAATATAAGGTTTTCAACGTAAAAGATTGGGTCGACAACGACAGCAGCTTGTCCGAAAACGAGGGCTACTGATGGAGCTTACGAATATCGGAACCATAAAGGACTTGTTTGCGCGTCACGGCTTTTCGTTCTCAAAAACCTTGGGGCAGAACTTCCTTATAAACCCGACGGTCTGCCCGAACATTGCGGAGCGGGGCGGCTGTGAAGCGGGAGTATGCGCTTTGGAAATAGGCACGGGCGTGGGAGTTTTAACGCGCGAGCTTGCCAAGCGCTGCGACAAGGTAGTCGCCATTGAGATCGACGAGCGCTTGAAGCCCATTCTTGCCGAGACTTTATCGGAGTTCGACAACACGGAGGTAATTTTCGCGGACGTTATGGAGGTAGACTTGGCGGCGGTAATCGCTGAAAAATTCGGCGGCAAAGAAACGGTAGTCTGCGCGAATCTCCCTTATTATATAACTTCGCCCGTGATTATGAAAGTGCTCGAGAGCCGCCTTGACATTAAAGCAATGACGGTGATGGTACAACGTGAAGCCGCCGAACGTATCTGCGCGAAATGCGGCACCCGCGAATGTGGAGCTATTACTTACGCGGTGAACTACTACAGCGCGCCGCAAACGCTGTTCCGCGTGAACCGAGGAAGCTTTATGCCCGCGCCGAACGTTGACAGCGCCGTTATCCGTTTGGATATAAAAAACGAACGCGCGCTTCCCGAGGACGAGGAAAAAATGGTGTTTCGCATTATCCGAGCGGGCTTTTCACAACGGCGCAAGCAGCTTGTAAATCCGCTCTCCGCAGAGCTTGGGGTCTCCAAAACCGAGATTGCGGAGCTGTTGACAAATCTTGATTTGAAGTCCACTGCCCGCGCCGAAGAGCTGTCGTTGAATGACTATATTGAGATAGCGAAGTCAATGTGAATTTAAGAGGGTATCTCTAATTTTATATTGCTGTCTTTCTATTCGTACACGGCAAATTCTATGAAAACATTCTCTTTGTGTGAGCTATGTTTTCTTGACTTGAAATTCAATGCAGCTTTGAGCGCAGTGCGAGGGGACAACCCTACGGGAGGGGGGAGAGGGG
>CANRFR010000100.1 GCA_947629945.1 uncultured Clostridia bacterium
GCGGCAAACGTTCTTGACATTTGCCGCTAGTTGGTGTATACTTATTTAAATGGGGAATTACGGGCGCTTTAATATACCGAATTGCGTAAAATAGAAATGAGATAACGTGTATTTTTGTGTACTTCCAACAAGGCACATCTCTGAAATTTCGTAAAAAATAACGGGACTTGTTAGCCCCGTTAATTTGCTTAATTTTAACCGATTTCTTTATCAACTGGATATGGATACTGGTGCTTGAAGTATGTTTCAACCCATTCGCCAATTGCATTTGTTGTTGTTCTTGTGATTTTGGCTTCTTCTTCGATATCGTTAAGTCTTTCGTCCACTTTGTCAAATCTTTCGTTCACTTTGTCAAATCTTTCGTTCATTTCTTCTTTTATGGCGCTCATTTCTTCCTTTATAGGTTTGAGTTGCTCTGCCATTATCTGTGTTATTTGTTTCAGTTCTTCTTCTGACAGCATAGTCCGTCACCGCCTTTCATTGTATTTTCTATTTTACCATATTTTTTTGTGTTTGTCAATACTCCTTTCTCCCCATCTAGCCGTTAGGATAGCTTGTTAAGTTTTAGCCTTTTGGCTTGGTAGCGGTCTTAGCCTGACCGCCAAAGGCTTTAGTTGTTCTTATTTTTTAATTCATTGACTTTTTCTTTTGCCCATTTCGGTACAAATTCATCCGCGATTATGCCTAAAAAATCGAACCTTTCTATTCTTGTTCTTTCTCCGTCTATCAAGAATTGTCCGTAGACAGCTGTTCCCATTTTTGACGGGTCACAGCCGAACCCACACTCTGCTAAAAATAGTTGATTTTTTGGGCTTCTGTATTCCGGTTTAAACCAACTTGGCTTAATTATTAGTATTTTGTTCGTATAGTCTTGTAAATAGCTTTTCGGAATAACTTGTTCACTTGTAAATAACTCCTCTGGTAGTTTCATTCTTTACCGTCCTTTCGTCTTGGCTTATGTTATTGAACCCTTTCGGGTTGGTAGAGGTCATTTAACGCCCGACCCCTAGGGGCTTTTTTTATCATTCGGGAAATTCTTCTTTAAGTTTCCTATCAAAGATTTTGTATATTTTGCTTTCGTAATCATCTGCTTCATCTTTTGTTATTAGCTTAAGCATTACTGCTATGTGTACTTCCCCTAATAGGTTTCTGTTAAAATCGCTTGAAAAAGATTTTTCGGTATTATACTGTAATATTCCGAATTCTATTATGTCTTTTGCTTTTTCTACCATACTTTTTTTACTCATTATGTACCGTCCTTTCATCTTGGAGAAGAACCCTTTGTTCTTCTTTCTAATACTATTATACCACTATTAGTACTAATATTCAAGTGGTAAAATCAACAAATATTGGTACTAATACAATATTTTTTTGTACAAAATCACTATTGTTACTAATATTATATTTGTGTTATAATGTTAAAAAGGAGTTGAATTATATGACAGTATCAAAAAAACAACAGGCTAATGTGACACGGTATGTTTCTAGACATTATGATCAGATTAAGATTACTGTACCAAAAGGAGAACGCGACCGCTACAAGGCTCTCGCCGCACGTCTGGGCGTGTCGGTTAATCAGCTGTTCATACAAGCGGTAGAGCAGTACATCAGCGACCATATAGACGAGCTCGGCGAAGCACCTGCGCCTACCGATTAGCAGTATTTTTCTTCACAAAAAATTTTTCGTGCCTGCTTGCCCTTGACAAAGGTTCTCGCGCGTGGTACAATGAAAAGCCGACGGGGGAGAACAGCTTTTTAGCCTTCCGCCCCGTCGGCAAGGCAAAAACACCACGCGCGAGGTTCTTTGTCAAGGGTCGCGAAGCGACAGGCGCGAAAAAATTTTTGTGCGTGTTAGTCTGCCCGTTTCAATCTACCCAAAAACCGCCCCCGAGGTCGCTCGCCGCGCAGGCGAAAAAAGCGCTTTTTCTGTTCCTGTTATGCTCGGATAGTGAAGCAACGCTCCGCGCAGAACTCCCGTAAGACGTGCGCGGCGGACGGGCGATAGCCCGCCGCGCACGTCTGGGAGCGCGGAGCACCACCGACTAGTAATACGGTGGTGCTGGTTACAGGTGCGTACCCGCTGAGGGCGCATTGCGGAGCGGCAAACACTGATTTTGAAAAAATGCGCGAGTGGCAAGGATTTACACACAAAACTAAATAAGAAAACCCCTCAAAATGAGGGGCTTTTTACGCGGATAATGTTGGATATTCAACTGCTTGCTTCAGCAAAAACAATTACTCTGGGAACAAACTTTATGTTTTTGTTAGTCAACTGTTTGGATTATGAAAAATGATTGTACAATTGGCAAAATTACAGCAAATACGTCCCAAAATGATGTAGTTATTTTTTTAGATGCCAAACTTACAATTAACAAAATTATAGATATTATTGTAGCTATTACCATATTTAAGAGCGCTGTTTTTCTGTTTTCTTTTAATGCACATATTCCTCCAAATCCGTACAAGTATGTTAATAATAAACAAAACCCCAACAACAATATCATTGTTATTGTTGCTCCTATTCCGCTTATCGATAATAACGCTATACTTGTTATTGCTCCAAATCCTACGGAAAATAATGCTAAAATACCTAATGCTAAGTAGTGTATACCAAATATTATACACATTATTGATGTTACTTTCAATGCTTTTTTCATTTTTGTTCTTTCCTTCCTCATTTTTATGCATTTTTGTTGAATTTGCTAAGTTATTATTTATGCTTCTTTGGGTATATCCGTATATTTTTGATACTGCGGACTTTGGGCTGACATTTCTGCAAAATTTAATACAGCACGTTGACCTTCGTCCGTCAGCTGTCTATACGCTTTAATGAGTCTGTGTTCGTCTTCTGGTTCTTCTAATTCGTTTTTTGTTCTCCCTAAAAGAAAATCAATTGAACAATCTAGATAATCTGCAATTTTTACAAGATTTTCAGCTGTCGGAGTTCCTTTGCCATTCTTCCATTTATTCATTTGACCTTGCGGTATTCCTGTATCTTTTGCAACTTTGTATGCTGTTATTCCTTTTTCTTGTATATATTGTACAAAAATTTCGTTAAACACTTGTTCAATCCTCCAAAATATGCAAAAATGCATACAAACCCCTTGACAAAGTATGCAAAATTGCATATAATATACTTGTAACCGAAACGCAAGGCGAAAAGAGTTGAACCTGATGACAACCGCGCTAGTCGCACTAAAGCCTTATAAATACAAGTGCTAAAACGGTTACTTTATATGCTCGGTTAGTTCAAAAGCATAACAGAACGTTCGCCTTATAAGCGATTAATATCTGTGAAAACCAGATACCGAGCACCATTAATGCGAAATTGGCTTTTTGACTTCCGAAATAATCAAGTCTGCTCCGTAAGCTAGTACTACGATTGCTCCGAGTTCTTGTGCGTTTGGACTGTTCTGTGTCAAGAAACAGAGTACAACTGTGATTATCAAGAGTTGAATCCATTTTAGCATTTTTTACCTCTTTTCTTTGTTTGAGCGTTAAATGCACCTTTCGGTATTTTATGGTGTTATTTTACAGTTTTATCATACCATACCTATTGTGTGTTGCTGATGTTTAAGCACTAAAAATTTGGTGAAATTTCCCTTTGGTCGTTGGGGTAAAACGACTGCCATTACCGTTTTATGCGTTTATACATTTCATCTGCTATGGCGTATATTGCGGATATTGCGAACATTTCAAGTGCGGCTAACACTTGATGTCCGCTTTGCCAAAGGTTAACGAAAGGTGAATGCCGAGTGTATGTTCTGTTGCGCTCGGCGCTTCGGCTAGGTCGTCCAACGGTAGGGTAGGGGATTGAAAATCCCTTAATTGTGGTTCAATTCCACACCTTGCCACCATACACCATATTACATTATATCACAAAGTGGTTTAAATGTCAAGGGTGTAATGCTAAAAATATATGTAGCAAAAGGCTATAAAGGTGGTGAATAAGATGAATTCTTTTACATCGTTAGTTTTGATTGTCGGTTCTCTCGGTGCGGTTTCTTTAACTTGCGGTTTGCTCGGTTACCATTATGCTAAACACGCTATGGAGAATACAAAGCATGAAAAGGCTTCTACATTCCGCGATTTGCTTAAGGATAACGCTCCCAAAGATAACAATGATGTTGATTATCCTTATTAAGCTTTCCAAGATCTCCTTATATAGTCCGTTGGCGGTTCGGACACTAAAACAACCGCTTCCACCGCTAAATGCGGATTTAACAGGGCGTAACGCCTAAAAAATGTGCGCGGTGTAACGCCGCAGAAAGTGAGGTTTGCTATGGCTAGTGCTGCTATGCAAATTATGACTATCAAAGAAAGTCAAGGCAAATTTGAGGGCTCTGAGTATCACAATTTTACTCTTTATTGTGTCAATCCCGTTCCCTCTAAAGGGGTTATTTTTGGACCGACTATCGAGGTTATTAAAATTAAAGCCGAGGATTTCTCTTCCGCTCTTGAACGCAATCTTAAAGCGCTTAACAATCCCGCTGTTAAATCCGTTGAGGATTTGTCGGGCTTGATGATACGTCCTTTCTATTCAAAGTTCGGCGGTCAAGGTATCGTATATTCCGCTGACGATTTCATTCTTTCTCTCGGCGAGACTGCTCCCGCTAATGGCGAAAAGAAGAAGTGATGAACACCCGTTGGTCGTTCGGGTCACAACGACTACCAATTAGTATAAATTGAAAGTTAACTTTCAAAAAAAGGCGGTGAGGAAATGTTTCAAAATCTTCTATTTTGGCGAATTTTTTGCCTTGTCGGGCTTGTTTTCCTTGTGGTTATGATTGTTTTGAATATCATCATAAGCCACACAAAGAGGTGATTTCTGTGGATACGTCCTATTATGAACAACTTGCAGATGATTGTCAATTTTATTGGCGATCCTTAGCAAATAGCATTACAAATGAAGTACCCGCTTTCATTTGTAGTATATTCAATGAATTTGTAAACAATCCACTTTGTTTGGGCATAACAACTCTTTTGCTTACGGTTGCGGGATTTGCTCTTTTTCGTTCTGCTATTCGTTCTGTTTCGGAGAGGGGGTGATGATATATGCTTTCAAAGTTTAAGGGTTATTTTACTCGTGCGGGAACAAAGAGCAAAATTGTTCTTAGTTCTTGCCTTGCTCTGGGAATGACTTTGGCACCGTCTGTTGTTGCTTTTGCCGAAACTATTCCCGGAGAGGATTTTAACCAAAATCCTGATGTTATAGGTGGAGGAGGTGAGACTATGGAGAACGTTTTCAGTGGCGTTGCTGATGTTATTACCAGTGTACTGACACCTGCTGCGAATTTTTGTACTACTAACACAATTTGCCTTGGCTTCTTGGGTTGTACATTTGCAACAATCGGATTCCGCCTTGTTAAGAGAGCGATTAACGCTTTCGGTCGCGGCAGATAAACAGGGTAGGGGGCGGCAAAGGTCGCCCCTTTTTCCTCGCTTGGTCGTTGCGAGGTTAAACAAAACGACTTCCAATTTTGACTGTTAATATGTGGAGATGATGAAATGAAGAATAATAAATCTAATTTTTCTTTCTGGGATTTCATTATAGCTGTTGTTGATTTTCTTTTGGAATTTTTGGGGGTGGATTTATGAAAAATAAAATATTGGCTTTTTTGACCGCTCTTGTTTTGGGCTTTCTTGGTGTTTTGGCTTCTACTCCCATTGTAAGCTATGCTAGTGCTGTTGATACTATTGGAAATATTGTTGAAATTATTTCCGGTATTTTAGATTTGAAGGAGAATTTTAATACTTTACTTGAACTTAAAGATGAAGCTCAAGGTATTGAGCGTACTAATTTAGGTCATAAGGTTGTTATTACAATGCGTGATGTTTTTAAAAAATATCCCGACTTCACTAAACAAGATTTTGTTGATTTCTTTTATCAGCTTAATCTTAGCTTTGGGGATCCTACGTCCGTAAATGAAAAATATGGTTTGTCTTTGTCAACTGATGATGGTTCTTATCTTTTTAATTTAATACACGACACTTGTTGGTGCTTCGACTGTAGTCTTGATGAATTGGCAGATATTCTTTATGATAAAAATTATTCTGATTCTTCCATTAATGAAGATGGTGATGTTGAAATGCCAACTCCCGCTTTCAAAAAGTATGTTGATGATTTAAGCAACAACATCACGCCGAAAAACCGCAAATATCAAAAATACAGTTGGCGGGATTTATCAGAGGAATATTATGAAAGTTCACAAGTGAATTTCGGCTCGGGAAATTTTGCGCGTTATATTCCTATGGAAACAATAACAATTGAGAATGCTTGCGGCATTGAGGGCAACACAAAACAGTATAAAGGCTTTTATCTTCAATCTTATATGGAACGTAAAGGTTCTTCATATTTTCAGCCGTACCAGTATTTGTTTTATTGTGAGGAACACGAGTATGAGGGTGCTTCCCCTGATTCTAACGTTTCTTCACCTGTATGGTATACTCATTATAATTGGTATTGTCGTCCTATTTTTTATGAGACTTTGGACGGTGTTTCTATTGATACCTTTGACGTACTTGCTGCCGGTCTTGATAGTAAATATATTCCCAGTACAGATCCTGCTTCCGGAGAGAGAGTTTTTTTACCTGTTTATCCTAATTATTGCTCACTTGGATTTAATTCTAACGGTCAAATTTCTCTTTCATTTGGAGATGATCTTGGAAGTATTCGCCTTAACTATCCCATTTATTGGCAATTCGCTTTGAACAATAATTTTATGCAAGCATGCAGCCCTTTTTATAATTCAAATTATGCGTATTTTTTAAAGTACGATAATGTTCTTGATAAAATTCCTTTGATTTACGGAACTGTAAGAGATGTTAATACGGGTGCTAATGTTGTGCGCTCCGGTTTGCGACACTTTTTTCTTAAAGGGTCTGATTCTATGGGAATTTCAACTTATCCTATACGTTATCATGATTCCGGTGACCCTAATGGACGTATGACCGATATTGTTACTTGTGATGAAGATCATACTTGCGATTTCGGCTTTTATGTTTCAAATGAACAGTTTACTACTACATATAAAATAGATACTTCGCGTATTCCGTCTAATGCCGTTATTACCATCAAAGGCGGCGATGTTTATACTTGGAATATAACCGATGAAACAACGGGAGATACCATTACTATCGGTGAGCTTATTGATAGTGATTATGTTATTCCTCCGAGTACTCCCGGTAATACTTCGGGCGGCGGCAATGGTGGCGGCAACGGCGGTAATGTAAATGTTGGCGGCGATGTTAAAGTTGACGGTACTGTTACCGTAAGCGGCGGTGTTGATATCAATGTTTCCGTACCCGATATAAACGTAAATGTTAATGTGTCGGGCGGTGTAGGAGTAGGCGGCAATGGCGGCGGTGTTAATGCTTCTCTTCCGGATATGTCTCCTGTTGATGAATATCTTGAATCAGCCGCAGACGATTCAAGCGGTTTTCGACGTTTCCTTGCGGATTTTTTCAGCTTTCTCCCGAACGATATTATACTTCTTCTGGGAATTGCCATATCGGTCGCTATCGTATGTAGGCTTTTGGGTAGGTGATCTTTATGTCCTTTGATTTGTCTTGTTTTCCCGAGGTCTTTAAAACTTTATTTGACGGCGTTGTTAATTTTTTTAAGTCGCTGCATTTTGATTTCGGGTCTTATTCAATCAGCGGTTGGGCTGTTCTGCTCGGTGTGGCTATCGTTTCTCTTATCATTTATATGATAGGGCGTTTATTACAATAAAGGCGGTGATTTTTGTGCGTATAGGCATTAGACTTGGGCATATTTGGATTTCTTTCGGTACGTCTTTAAGGCGCTTGTTAAATTTGTTTAGGCGGTGATCCAATGGATATAATTACTGGAATATATGCGTTTATCGGTGTTTTAAAGGCAGTTAATGAAGCTATTGACGCTGTTACCGATTTTGTTCAAAGTGTCGATAATCTTATTGTATCTCTTCGTAAAACTGTTGATGATTTTAAAAATACTGTTACTGAGGTCGTTGTTATCTACGATAGTGACGGTGACGGGGAAAATGACACCGAAGAGGTCGTTTATAGGATATATCAAACACTTCCTGATTATGAAACAGGTTTTTGTATATGTAATAAAGGCAGTGAAATTGGTCTTGGTATGCCTATGTTTGAAATAATTGATGGTCGTGCCTTTCCCGATTTTCTTGTTAAATCTCCTTCTCCTTATACAATTCCTGTTCTTTCTGAGGATTCTGATATAATTTTAGATTCTGGTGTTGATGTGCAAGAATATCCCATCGTTACCGGTAATGATAAATATTTACTTGTCGATTTGGATGATGATGGTTATAATGATGTTATATCGCCTACGGCTGATATAACCGGGGACGGTATTAACGATTGGTTTAAAATTATTGATGATGACGGTAACGGACTTCCTGATGCTTCGCCGAACGCTCCTTTTTATACTGTCGGTAGTGAGGCTTTTAATGAGCTTGTTGGTTATAGTGAAGATGATTTGGCGCTTACAAAGCCCTTTGAAAATTATTCCGTTTCCGAAGCTCTGCTTTTTATAATCGCTGTTTGTTCGCTTTTTGGCTTTTTCTGCAAAATCTTTAAAAGGAGAAAACTGTGATGGATATTTCTAAATTTTACGGCTATTTCATTTTTCATAGCTTTCAAGATGTTGTGGACTGGTTCGCTTCCTCGATACCGTTTATCCTTTTGGTCGTTTTCGTCTTGAACTGCTTGTTTAATATTCTTTACTACATCATTCATCTTGGAGGTAAATAATTATGTTCTCATTACGTAACCTCGGTGATTTTTTCTTTTGGCTCTCGGGTCTCGGAAATTTTTGCTTTTTTGTTTTTGTTGCTAAATGGTTTGTACACTTGTTTAGAGGGGAGAATAAATAATGATTAAACATATTACTTGCGCTATAAAAAACGCTCCGTTATTCTGGCGTTACGTTATCTCGGATTTTTCGCGTTTTCTAAAGGATAAAGGGTGGAAAGAGTTCCGCTATTGGGGGCTTCATCTCTATACGGGCAAGTTCGGTTGTGGTAAGACCATTTCGGCAGTCCGAAGAGCTTATGAGGTATGTTGTAAACATAAGGGCGTTACCGTTCTTACAAACCTTACACTTACGGGCTTTCCCGAGGATACCACTATTATTAAGCTCGAAGACGCTAATCAGATTTTAGACTTGCCGGATAAGTCCATTGTGCTTATTGACGAAATAGGTACTATATTCAACAGCCGCGATTTTGCAAGCTCTAAAAAGAGCGTTCCTAAACCCGTGTATCAGCTTATTCTTCAAATGCGCCACGTTCGCATTATGCTTCTCGGTACCGTTCAGCGCTGGAACTTGCTCGATAAACAGCTTCGGGATATCGCGGATACCGTTACCGAATGCCACAGCTATTTTGCTGATCCTTTCAGCCGTTATAC